>JAGLBE010000169.1 GCA_018260445.1 Psychrobacter sp. | reverse complement strand
GTTGACGAAACTATTTCCCTTCACGACGATCGTCCGATCTATCACGGGTGCGTGGATTGAAACACAATCGGGTATAGGCGTGACACTATGTAGCCGGGTCGCACCCATCACGGGTGCGTGGATTGAAACCATTGTGATTTTTTGTCGCATCATCAAACCAAGTGTCGCACCCATCACGGGTGCGTGGATTGAAACATTTAATAGACTACCTTTTAAGTATTGATGATAGTCGCACCCATCACGGGTGCGTGGATTGAAACTTCTTGGTCACTGCGGCCAGACTCTCTAATGTGTCGCACCCATCACGGGTGCGTGGATTGAAACCATCATCACTCACATATTTACTTAATGAGCAGTCGCACCCATCACGGGTGCGTGGATTGAAACATTACGTGCTAAGAAATCATAACCCTCTTGAGGTCGCACCCATCACGGGTGCGTGGATTGAAACATATCACTGGCAGTATGTCTAAGCACCCTATTAGTCGCACCCATCACGGGTGCGTGGATTGAAACGGATTATAGTTAGTTGTAACCCGTCGATTTAAGTTGTCGCACCCATCACGGGTGCGTGAATTGAAACTTTTTAGGGGGATACCCTTATATATAGATATATGTCGCACCCATCACGGGTGCGTGGATT
>JAGLBE010000168.1 GCA_018260445.1 Psychrobacter sp. | reverse complement strand
AGCAAAGAATATTAGATTGGCATAAAACGTGCATTATCTACCCTAATGAAAATGCAAAGAGGACTTAGGATGAAAAAATCAATTTGGCTAGCGCTGGGGCTTAGTAGTGCGCTGGCAAGTGGTATGGTTTGGGCCGATACATCAAGTTCAACCAGTACCGCAACGACTACCACAAGCGCGCCGGCTAGCACATCAGCGGCAACGTCAGGCACAACGCCCACGACATCTGCAACGACCGCTACCGCAACACCAGCACCGGCTGCACCTGCCAAAATAGACCATGGCGATACAGCGTGGATGTTAACGGCTACGGCATTAGTGTTGTTAATGACGATTCCAGGTTTGGCGTTATTTTATGGCGGCATGGTGCGTAAAAAGAACGTCTTAGCCACCATGATGCATAGCTTGGCAGCCACAGCCGTTGTCACGGTCGTATGGGTCATTGCTGGATATTCTCTGGCCTTTGGTCATAGTGATGGCGCCTTAATGCCCTACATTGGCGGCTTGGACCGTGTATTTTTACATGGCATTGGCGTAACTCAAGTCTGGACCGATGCGGCAGGTACGGCCTATACCATTCCTGAATTATTATTTGTCGTGTTTCAAATGACCTTCGCCATCATCACTGTAGCGATTATGAGTGG
>JAGLBE010000167.1 GCA_018260445.1 Psychrobacter sp. | reverse complement strand
GTGTGAAAGAGAGAGAGAAAGAGAGAGAGAGAGAGAGAGAGGGGGGGAAAAGGATATGTAGGGAGTGGAGAGAAGGCAAGGGAAGGGAAAAGGGTAACAAACAGCAGAGAGAAAATTAATAAATAAATAAATAAAAAGAAATAAATAGTGCATAACGTACCGAACAGAGTAAACAGAGCATCAGGGGTGACCATCTAGAGAAGAAAAAAAAGAGAAACAGATTAGTATAAAATAATAAATAAATAAATAAATGAATAAATAAATAATAAAATGAATGAATGGATAAATGAATAAATAAAATAGCTAGCTTAAAAGGGAGAAAGTTCGTTTCCTTTTTTTTCCGTTCAATATTCATCGATTGATTATTATTATTGATTTTACCCAAAAGGAAACAAATAATATTAAGCACAAGAAAAAAACGAACAAAAAAAAAAAACGAACGAACGAACAAGTAAGAAAGTCATCAAGTTTCGGATTATTTATTTAATAACATTATTGCTATTATTAAAAATAAATAAATAAATTAATTAATTAATAGAACTATTAAAAAAGAAAGTTTTTTGCTTCTTTTATACATACTTAATTACTTTATATACTTACGGATGAGCAGGTCGTCACATATGCACATCGATGAGTTCAATAATAAGACTTACCC
>JAGLBE010000166.1 GCA_018260445.1 Psychrobacter sp. | reverse complement strand
TGCCATTGATCACGCAACCTGCCGGTTATTAAGCGTAAATCGTGCGCTGATGTTGACGATAAGGATGCTGGCTGGCCATCGCTATTGACGCTAGCAGGGTCATCGATATCGTTAACAGTTTCGGTATCGGTATCGGTCATTGCAAGCTTTGATTGATAGACGTTGACAGCGCCCGCGGCTATTGGTGGTTTAATCGCCAGCATTTTTGGGTTTGCATGGCAATAATCATCGCCCATCACATCAATACGAGAGCCGCCCCATTGCAAAGGGGGCAGCGCATCATATTGCTCGGGGGATAACGCCGTTATCGTTGCGCGCCCTTCTTGTTTGCCAAAAACTTGCGCGACATGCCCTGATAAATTGAGATGACGGCTGACATTTTCTGCAACGTTTGCACAACCCGCATTTTTATAAGCAGTTAAGGCAACGTGTTCGTTAAATATCTCACTAGGATGCTGGTAATCAAACCCTGCTAATCCCATCCGTTTAGCAACTTGCGACAATATCCACCAATCGGGCTTTGCCGCCCCAACTGCAGGTAATAGATTGCGCTGGCGAGTAATACGGCGCTCTGAATTGGTCATCGTGCCCGATTTTTCGCCCCAACCTTGCGCCGGTAATATGATATCAGCACATCGAACGGTATCGCTGTCTTTGG
>JAGLBE010000165.1 GCA_018260445.1 Psychrobacter sp. | reverse complement strand
CCACGAAGAGCCTACCTGAGCCGAGGTGGAATCGCGCTCGAGTGATGGATGACACGATTCCTACCTGACTTTTCCCACGGGAAATCCTTTTCGATTCCTGTTTTTTTATTTTTTATTTTATTTTTTATTTTTATTTTTATTTTATTTTTATTTTTTTTTTATTTTTATATTTTTATATTTTTATTTTTTTATATTTTTATAATTTTTATTTTTTTTTTTTTTATTTTTTTTATTTTTTTTTTTTTTTTTTTATTTTTATTTTTTTATTTTTATTTTTTTATATTTTTTATTCTTTTTATTTTTATTTTTTTTATTTTTATATTTTATATTTTTATTTTTTTTTATTTTTATATTTTATATTTTTATATTTTTTTTATTTTTATATTTTTATTTTTTTTTTATTTTTATTTTTTTATTTTTATTTTTTTATATTTTTTATATTTTATATTTTTATTTTTTTTTTATTTTTATATTTTATTTTTATTTTTTTTTATTTTTATATTTTATATTTTTATATTTTTTATTTTTATTTTTTTACTTTAACGTTTTTAAGGTTTCCATTATCGGACCGGATTATTCGTTCGAAATCGTTAACGAGAGTTCTCTCCCTCTCTCACCCTCTCTCTCTCTCTCTCTCTCTCTCTCTCTAATTATTTACC
>JAGLBE010000164.1 GCA_018260445.1 Psychrobacter sp. | reverse complement strand
TGAAAATCGATTACGCCTGGACCGGCAATTTCCTGCTGACCTTGTCGCGCTTGCCGCAGGTGGGTCGCCTGGGCGACAACATCTATTACTCACAAGGCTGCAGCGGCCATGGCGTGACGTACACGCACCTGGCAGGCAAGGTGCTGGCGGAGGCGTTGAGAGGCCAGGCTGAGCGTTTTGATGCGTTTGCCGATCTGCCGCACTACCCGTTCCCGGGTGGGCAACTGTTGCGCACACCGTTTGCTGCGCTGGGCGCGTGGTACTACGGGCTGCGAGATAAGCTGGGGTTCTGAGCCTACCTGATTGTGGGAGCGGGCTTGCTCGCTCCCACATTTCTGACCGGGAACAGCCGGAGCCAAATTGCAGACACAAAAAACCCCGGTCTTTCGACCAGGGTCTTTGCTATCGGATCAAAGAAGCTTAACGCTTGCTTTGTGCTTCAAGGCGTTCAGTGGGCCTTGAGGCAGATATGGCGCAGCGGACGGGACTCGAACCCGCGACCCCCGGCGTGACAGGCCGGTATTCTAACCGACTGAACTACCGCTGCGCGTAACACTGTGAGCGAATGGTGGGTGATGACGGGATCGAACCGCCGACCCTCTGCTTGTAAGGCAGATGCTCTCCCAGCTGAGCTAATCACCCTTTCACTCTCGTTGCGGG
>JAGLBE010000163.1 GCA_018260445.1 Psychrobacter sp. | reverse complement strand
AGAGGCAGGACGTGGCACAAGAAACTAATTCATTGATTCCAGAACGTTTTCAATTGATATTTGTTACGACGTGGAAAAAGAGTCCCGAATCATTACAAACATTTACGGTTGAAGTAAATTTCGTTGTTGTTGTTGTTGTTGTTGTTGAGTTCAGAATTCTTAAGCCTATCTATCATTCATTCATTCATCTTCGTAAATAATGGTTGCGCGCGTATGTGTGTCTGTGACTTTGTATGTGTTGTACGATTTGCATGTCTTACTTTTTTTTATACGGTAATAGTGGTTGACCCTTATCCTCCTGCCGGAGATCTGACTTTTTCAATCAGGATTTGAGACTTTAATAAAAAAAATTTTTAAATTAATTTAAACTCTTCGTCTGTGCGTTCGACCAGAAAAGGCCAAAAAAATAAAAATAAATTGACGCCTCCTCTGCGATCGGCCCAAAAATTGCAAGTAATAACAATAATTGTTACGAGTTATTTCAATCGGTTTTTCGAGCGTTTAATTTTAAACACGTGCCACCACCGTCGCCGCACCATCAACGCCGCCCATCGCACCTCGAATTAAATTGAATTGATTTCAAGGATCCTAAATTTAAATTCTTGATTGATTGATTGAAGTTTAACGGGTATTGCGAGAATTGAACTTCTTTCCCGGGTG
>JAGLBE010000162.1 GCA_018260445.1 Psychrobacter sp. | reverse complement strand
TTTTATTTTTTAATTTATTTTATTTTTCAGGATCAAGAATACTAACCCGCAAGCTAACAAACTTTTTATTTAAAGGATTGAAATTGGCAAGTAATTTAAAGAACTTAAATTAAATTGAAATTAAAATTAGAGATTGAAATTAAATTCAACCCTAACTTTTTTGGTGTTCCTTTCGGTCATCTAAGGACCACGTGATTTCGACAATTTTCTCCTAATCCAGTGTTATTTTATCATTAGGCATAGTACAGCACAGTACTATGGACTGTACTATATTATGCAAGGTACGGCATAGTACCTTGTTCAGTTTTTCTGTCCACTTTGTATCCTTTGGTTTGTCTAAGAAACAAAGGTTTGTCATTGTTTAATATTTATTATTGCTTATTTATAATTAAATTTGAAAGGATTTTTTTACCCTGAAAGAAAAAAAAACAAAAGTTGCCCAAATTATTTTCTCGTTTATTCGTTGGAAAATAAAAGCGGGAAATGGCAAAAGTCTACAAATTACGAAAAAATTTATTTATTTATTTATTTTTTACTTTATTTTATTTGAGGATGCGGGGGGAGGGATTCGAATCCTCGAGAGTTATTTTAAACAAATTTACGAGATTATCGGTGGAGATTGCATTCGTGCCAGGCGTAAAAAAAAGAAAAGCCAACTCC
>JAGLBE010000161.1 GCA_018260445.1 Psychrobacter sp. | reverse complement strand
GAGAGAGAGAGAGAAAGATCCTGAGGGAGAGATCCAGAGGGAGAAAAATCCAGAGGGAGAAAAAGAAAGAAGAAAAAGAGAGAAAAAGAAAAAAAAGAAGGAAGAAAAAGAAAGAAGAAAAAAGAAAGAAGATAAGGCAAAGAAGAAAAAGAAAGAAAAGGAAAGAAGAAAAAAGAAAGAAGAAAAAGGAAAAACGAAAAAGAAAAGATGAAAAAAGAAATAAGATAAAGGAAAGAAAAAAGAAATAAAAAAGAGGAAAAAGGATAAAGGAAAGAAGAAAAATGAACGAAGAAAAAAGAAAGAAGAAAAAGGAATGAAGAAAAAAAAAGAAAAAAAGAAGATAAAAGAAAGAAGAAAAAGGAAAGAGGAAAAAGGAAAGAAGAAAAATGAACGAAGAAAAGGAAAGAAAAAGGAAAGAAGAAAAAGAAAGGAAGAAGAAGGGAAGAAGAAAAAGGAAGAAGAAAAAAGAAAGAAGAAAAAGGAAAGAAAAAAATGAACGAAGAAAAGTAAAGAAGAAAAAGGAAAGAAGAAAAAAGAAAGAAGAAAAAGGAAAGAAGAAAAATGAACGAAGAAAAGGAAAGAAGAAAAAGGAAAAAAGAAAAATGAACGAAGAAAAGGAAAGAAGATAAATGAACGAAGAAAAGGAAAGAAGAAAGAGGAAAG
>JAGLBE010000160.1 GCA_018260445.1 Psychrobacter sp. | reverse complement strand
CAAATTAAACGACCCGAAAAGAAAATCTTGTGGAAAGCGAACCGCGGCCGAAATGTAAAAAAAAAAATGTGAAAATCGTGCAGAATCTCACGAACTCAAAGGAGACGAAATCGAAACGTGTAAAAATAAAATAAATAAATAAATAAATAAAAAAGCAGGAGCCAAAACCTTTGGTCGAATCGCGCGCAAAAAAAAAAGCTTCTCAAATCAAGCTTGTGTGTTGTGCTCAAATTGAAAAAATAATAATAAATAAATAAATAAATAAATTACATCCCTACAACTAATCGATACGCCGATTAATAGATTAACCAATAGAATTTTTACTTACTTTTCATGGGGTTCATCGGCGGCTGAAACAGAAAGAGAAAAAATAAATTATTAATTAAAATTAATAATTGCATGTGAAATGTTGGTTGCCGTCGACTTTGCAGCTTAATAATAGAGAAGAGGGAAGGACGCCGCAGACCGCGATGCATGTGATTGAGGATTGTCCATTTTTCACCAGAGAAAGGGCTCCTAACCAACTAGAGGTCATCAAAGGTAAATTTTTGTCTTAAAAGACTCGTCCTTCATACTTCGCTTCCAGGTACTTTGCCGGGCGATTGTTGACCGACTCAGAGTTATGAACTCTGAGGAGTATCGCTCTTCTGGTTCTTGAGTCCAAT
>JAGLBE010000015.1:29647-71560 GCA_018260445.1 Psychrobacter sp. | reverse complement strand
CTATGGCTTGAGCGTCGCACCCATCACGGGTGCGTGGATTGAAACCCACGCGCTAACCCGTGCACTATGGCTTGAGCCGGTCGCACCCATCACGGGTGCGTGGATTGAAACTTACGCCGGTTGGTGGGATATGCGATGCTTGGCAGTCGCACCCATCACGGGTGCGTGGATTGAAACTTACAAGCTTCAAGAAAAGTTAAGTTAGTCATAGTCGCACCCATCACGGGTGCGTGGATTGAAACCAAGCGGATACGTTGAGCGCTGCAATGCATTAGTGTCGCACCCATCACGGGTGCGTGGATTGAAACTGCTTCAATAACATCTACAATTTTGTCGTACTCAGTCGCACCCATCACGGGTGCGTGGATTGAAACAATAAGTAGCGGCTTTAGCGCCTCCAAAATACTCGTCGCACCCATCACGGGTGCGTGGATTGAAACTAAAATTTGAGCCCCTGTTTTGAACAAACATGAGTCGCACCCATCACGGGTGCGTGGATTGAAACACATGAAACCTGTTCACATAAAAACCCACCATCGTCGCACCCATCACGGGTGCGTGGATTGAAACCCTGATAGCGGCGCCGTTGCCAGCGCCGCATGGTCGCACCCATCACGGGTGCGTGGATTGAAACTTGGAACAAGGGGCGGTTGCAGAGTGTATTGAGGTCGCACCCATCACGGGTGCGTGGATTGAAACACTTGCAACCGTTGCGTCATATTCGCTATTTGGTCGCACCCATCACGGGTGCGTGGATTGAAACTAACAATACAACTTCATTACCTAAAGTTTCTTGGTCGCACCCATCACGGGTGCGTGGATTGAAACCTGCTTTTAAATCAGCCGCTGGCATATCAAACTTGTCGCACCCATCACGGGTGCGTGGATTGAAACGCATAAGGTACGTTATGACAAATGGGTTTACTTCGTCGCACCCATCACGGGTGCGTGGATTGAAACTGAATCTGAATCTGAATCTAACTAATAGTCAGGTCGCACCCATCACAGGTGCGTGGATTGAAACTTATTGCTACGAACAATACTAGGTTTATACTTTGTCGCACCCATCACGGGTGCGTGGATTGAAACACAGTTACAAACCAAGAGACAGGTGATACTAAGTCGCACCCATCACGGGTGCGTGGATTGAAACTCAGACTGCATTAATATGTGAACAAATAGATGATGTCGCACCCATCACGGGTGCGTGGATTGAAACAATGGTGCAGGCGAAAGGCGCTATAAGATTAACAGTCGCACCCATCACGGGTGCGTGGATTGAAACACTGGGCGATTGAAGCCGATATTTTGCAATATGTCGCACCCATCACGGGTGCGTGGATTGAAACGCACGGCCTTTGCCTAGGGTGACGCGCACGGTCGGTCGCACCCATCACGGGTGCGTGGATTGAAACAATACTGACGACTTGTTAGTGAATGACGGTGTAGAGTCGCACCCATCACGGGTGCGTGGATTGAAACGCTTGCATACTCTACATCGCATTTGGTCAGGAAGGTCGCACCCATCACGGGTGCGTGGATTGAAACAACCCATTACAATACTCCATAAATTCTTTTAGGTCGCACCCTTCACGGGTGCGTGGATTGAAACCCCCGTGTGGCTTGTGGGCTGCCGTTATCTGTGTCGCACCCATCACGGGTGCGTGGATTGAAACTACTATCCCGCCTCACCTGAAGGTCGAGCTTTAGTCGCACCCATCACGGGTGCGTGGATTGAAACCGAGTGCATCGCTAAACCTATGATTACTGACGCCGTCGCACCCATTACGGGTGCGTGGATTGAAACCGATTTATCAACAAAGATACCTGAGTTGGTTGATGTCGCACCCATCACGGGTGCGTGGATTGAAACTATTGTCGGTTTTAAGATAGGTAAGGCACTGGTTGGTCGCACCCATCACGGGTGCGTGGATTGAAACTATTTATCAGATAAACGATGTTGACGATATAAATGAGTCGCACCCATCACGGGTGCGTGGATTGAAACCACTGGTGGAATTGGAAATCTTTAGATGGGAGCGTCGCACCCATCACGGGTGCATGGATTGAAACTTTAAGCATATTACTTACGTAGGAGTTAATTAAGTCGCACACATCACGGGTGCGTGGATTGAAACATCTGGCTTATAAAGCTTATAAACGCTATGTTGGTCGTCGCACCCATCACGGGTGCGTGGATTGAAACTGGATCACTTTCAACAATAGAAAAATCAGCAGGTCGCACCCATCACGGGTGCGTGGATTGAAACATGTAATGCAGTTAATTCTGGATCACTTTCAACAGTCGCACCCATCACGGGTGCGTGGATTGAAACATGATTATTTTGATCTAGCATATTTTGATTAAAATTCGCACCCATCACGGGTGCGTGGATTGAAACTTTTTAAGAAAGTTGAATTTGGCTTTGGTGAAAGTCGCACCCATCACGGGTGCGTGGATTGAAACACTATTAGACAAATCACTGACAATGTTTAAAGCGGTCGCACCCATCACGGGTGCGTGGATTGAAACAAAAATGATTTTCGTATTGTCACGAGTTTGAGTGTCGCACCCATCACGGGTGCGTGGATTGAAACCGTAAACTTGGACAAACCATATCGACATAGCAGTCGCACCCATCACGGGTGCGTGGATTGAAACGTGACTTACCGCGCAATGTCTACTTTAGCGCCAGTCGCACCCATCACGGGTGCGTGGATTGAAACTATGGCGCGCCGGCAAAATTCAGCAATAATTATGTCGCACCCATCACGGGTGCGTGGATTGAAACTGCATCTGATTTACCTGATTGATGACGTTTAGCGGTCGCACCCATCACGGGTGCGTGGATTGAAACAATCAGGAAATACGGGTCAAACGCATTGAAAACCGTCGCACCCATCACGGGTGCGTGGATTGAAACCATTCGTGTAGCCCCCCAATGATATTCAATCGCTGTCGCACCCATCACGGGTGCGTGGATTGAAACTTGCCTTGTTTCATAGTCTCAATAGCTGCGCCGTCGCACCCATCACGGGTGCGTGGATTGAAACGATACTTTGATAGATTGCGGCTAGGGTTTGAAGTCGCACCCATCACGGGTGCGTGGATTGAAACCGCATCTGCTGCCAAGTCAAGATTATGACGCCGTCGCACCCATCACGGGTGCGTGGATTGAAACATCGGCTTCTTGTGACCATGATGATAATAGAGGTCGCACCCATCACGGGTGCGTGGATTGAAACATACGATTGGCCGGAATTAACCAGACAGCAGCGTGTCTCACCCATCACGGGTGCGTGGATTGAAACAGCCGTTGCCTTAACCGCCTCGTCAAACGCCATGTCGCACCCATCACGGGTGCGTGGATTGAAACTCACATAACCTAATCTTGAGTGCTGGCCGCTATTGTCGCACCCATCACGGGTGCGTGGATTGAAACTGAATGGTGACCGCCTCCCCAAATTTGGTTGAGTCGCACCCATCACGGGTGCGTGGATTGAAACACGCTCGTGATGCAGCCCCAAGATGATAGGTGTGTCGCACCCATCACGGGTGCGTGGATTGAAACACCCATTGTAACCACCTTTCTTAAACGTTTCACTGTCGCACCCATCACGGGTGCGTGGATTGAAACAATAACTTTACGGCCTAGCTCGTCGGCTGGTGGTCGCACCCATCACGGGTGCGTGGATTGAAACGTGCACGGTGATACCAGCGTCGCGCATATTTTGTCGCACCCATCACGGGTGCGTGGATTGAAACTAACAATATTAAGAACTTAGTTGCTTATGCTTCGTCGCACCCATCACGGGTGCGTGGATTGAAACTGGCCGCCGGACAACTCCCAATCCCAGTCGCTTGTCGCACCCATCACGGGTGCGTGGATTGAAACTTTAATTCTGTCTTCAAAGCCACGCCATGTTTTGTCGCACCCATCACGGGTGCGTGGATTGAAACATCCAAGCTGGGTTGAAGTCGCAGTGACGGGCAAGTCGCACCCATCACGGGTGCGTGGATTGAAACCTGCTGCCATAGCAGGGTTGCTTGTATAAGCGCGTCGCACCCATCACGGGTGCGTGGATTGAAACTCATAATTAGATTATCAAGTCGAATTGTCATGGGTCGCACCCATCACGAGTGCGTGGATTGAAACAAAAAACGCATCATCAATTGTTATTGTTATTAGTGTCGCACCCATCACGGGTGCGTGGATTGAAACGGCTTATGATGCTGAGTGCCATGTCTTTGTATAAGTCGCACCCATCACGGGTGCGTGGATTGAAACATTGACCGAGTTATATGGTAAAAAGTGGGTATTCGTCGCACCCATCACGGGTGCGTGGATTGAAACATGGCCGGCGCCAAGATAGATTTAAGCCTGACCGAGGTCGCACCCATCACGGGTGCGTGGATTGAAACAACTGGTGTTAGACTTACAATCGAGGAAGCTTATGTCGCACCCATCACGGGTGCGTGGATTGAAACCGAGAGTATATTTTAATAAAGAATCCCCCGGTGGTCGCACCCATCACGGGTACGTGGATTGAAACTTTGTTGACACAAAACTCTATATCACTGATTGCGTCGCACCCATCACGGGTGCGTGGATTGAAACACGCGTGCATAAAATACGTGTTGGTTTTTGAGTACGTCGCACCCATCACGGGTGCGTGGATTGAAACTGAATGGTGACCGCCTCCCCAAATTTGGTTGAGTCGCACCCATCACGGGTGCGTGGATTGAAACTGTATCGCTACTACTAGCAGTAGCTAGACCATGTCGCACCCATCACGGGTGCGTGGATTGAAACACCATTAGTTAAATAGTAATGGGTATTATCTTGGTCGCACCCATCACGGGTGCGTGGATTGAAACTAGGTTACGCGCCGCATCCTCTCCAAACCCTCTGTCGCACCCATCACGGGTGCGTGGATTGAAACTATATAATAATTCATTAAAACGTGTTTTGGTTTGGTCGCACCCATCACGGGTGCGTGGATTGAAACTTTTATAAAAACAGGTAATAATTAAAAGATGGGCGTCGCACCCATCACGGGTGCGTGGATTGAAACTTGGCCACAAGACGCATCATACGGCCAGCCAGCGGTCGCACCCATCACGGGTGCGTGGATTGAAACGTAGTTACCGGCCCATTGTGACGGCTTTTAGCAGTCGCACCCATCACGGGTGCGTGGATTGAAACCGCTTGTAGCTCGCTTGCAGTAATAGCCGGCAGTCGCACCCATCACGGGTGCGTGGATTGAAACCCGGTATTGTATGAGATGGGCTTTGCGGGCACCGTCGCACCCATCACGGGTGCGTGGATTGAAACCAGACTCGCGACCAGAAGGAGGCGTTTTTAAAAGTCGCACCCATCACGGGTGCGTGGATTGAAACTGCGTCCGTAGCGCCGCTGTAATGCGGTTCTAAGGTCGCACCCATCACGGGTGCGTGGATTGAAACCGGAACTGGCGTTATTGCAAAATTATTTTGGGCTGTCGCACCCATCACGGGTGCGTGGATTGAAACACTATGACAAACTAATAGAAACGCTTGAAAAGTAGTCGCACCCATCACGGGTGCGTGGATTGAAACAAAAGAAACCGAGTGAAAATCCGGATATCGCGTCGCACCCATCACGGGTGCGTGGATTGAAACATTGATATAGTCCTCAACTGTCAAAATGCTGATGTCGCACCCATCACGGGTGCGTGGATTGAAACACCAAGATCATTATCGTATGACTCTTTTAAATCCGTCGCACCCATCACGGGTGCGTGGATTGAAACAAAATTGATGTCAAAATTGATGTTATTGATAGTTAGTCGCACCCATCACGGGTGCGTGGATTGAAACAATGCAAATTACTTTATCAGCATTGGCAGCCCAAGTCGCACCCATCACGGGTGCGTGGATTGAAACAGATGCTTGCTTAATCAAAATATTGCGGTGACAGTCGCACCCATCACGGGTGCGTGGATTGAAACATTGTGTATAACTGATGATGAGTTAATAGAGAAGTCGCACCCATCACGGGTGCGTGGATTGAAACGTTAACTTAGCTAGTGGGTCAGTTTACCCTGAATAGTCGCACCCATCACGGGTGCGTGGATTGAAATCGCAATTCAATAAATAATGTATGCTAAAGAAACTTTAGAAGTAATGTTGGTAAACTAAGGACTCAATAAGGAGTTTATCATAAAGAAGACACTCAAGAGTTAAAGCGCAACATTTAAAGCAGAAGCGGTTAATGACATAGCGAGTTACGGAGGTAATGTCAGTGCCGCAGCGAGGTAACTTGGACTGCCTTAATGCTGTATAGGTTAGTGATATCATCTATATCTGGACTGCCAAGGGCTGCCTGTCTCTCGCTGGGATAAAAGACCTGTATATCAAAGAGGTGGTCGGCTATGCCCTAAACAAGCGTATGACTGCTGACTTGATATTCAAAGCATTGAACATAGCGAGCGAGAATAAACGCCCCCAGCTCAAGCCTGATTGTGCATTTGGATAGAGGCAGTCAGTATGCAGTGATGACTAGCGCAATATCATCGTACAGCGCATTTTTAATGACTCAATGAGTGCTTGGGTAATCACTACGAGCATAGCCCTACGTCTTGCACTCAAGTAAGTGTCACCTAGACACTTACTAATCTTCGATCATATGATAACGCCACTATAAAAAGTTTCTAGGGCATTTTAAGAATGAGCTGGTATCTCACTATGATATGAAACACGATTTGAAGCCATTACTGATATTGTGAAATATATCGAGCTTGAGTACAACAAGACTAGGATTCAAAAGGGTTTAGACATGAAGTCGCCAAGGCAGGTTGGGTTTGATTATTGTCGTCAGGTTGCCAAACGAATATCCCAAGTCCATGGGTACGGGATTTACAGCATAGACCACAAGTGAAACAGACATACACTCACTTGTATTTATTAGGTTCTTACTGCAATATAGTTTAACTAACTTATACTTGAAATAACCGTGAATAGTGCCTAAGTTGCTTATGCTCAATCCGCATCGTTGTATATGAGATAATTTTGGTCATTGCATGGTCATTACTTCAGTAGGCTAATTACAGTAGAATATAACTCACAAGGAATGTATATAGGTTAATCTAAGGATGCAGGATGAATAACCAACAGTTAGAACACCTACGCCTACCACTTATTCTTACCAAACTAAACGCACCAACCGATCACATCCGGTTAGTATTACGTTCACGTTTAATCGATAAATTGATAGATAGTATTGATCATCGAGTTATGCTGATTCAGGCTCCTGCAGGTTTTGGCAAGACAAGCTTATCGATGCAATGGCGAGATTTTCTAATCACTCAAAACCATCGGGTTGCTTGGTTGAGTTTAGATGCCCAAGATAATGATGTTACCCGATGTATTAATTACATTATCGCCGCTCTTCATAGTGTGGACGACAGTATTACTGTCAATACTACTGCTTTAGCTGAAAGTCATTCCAATCGGGCTGTTAAGTTAATCTTGACAGATTTAGTCAACCAGCTAGAACTATTTAATAGGCCAATGTATCTATTTTTAGATGATTGGCACTTTATCACAAATCAAGCTACCCATGACGCTCTAAACTTTATTATTCAAAGTGCCCCTAATCATTTTCATCTTATTATCTGTAGTCGTACTGAGCCGCCTCTGCCCATACATACGTTACGGGTCAAGCAGCAATTATGTATTATTGACAGCAGTGATCTGCGTTTTGATGAGTTTGAAACCTGCCAGTTCTTAAATAGTAGTAATCAAGTAGCCCTCAAAACCAAAGAAATTCATACATTATGGTTAAAAACTGAGGGCTGGATTGCCTCTTTACAGTTAATTTCATTGTTACTAAAAGAGCAAAAAAGTAAAAGTGATTTGTTCAACCTTTTTGATGATATTGACAATATTCATTCTATAAACGAGTATTTTGCCGAGAATGTCCTTAATAGCTTGCCTGCGGATACTTTAGAATTTTTATTGCAGACCTCTATTCTTGAGCGCTTTAATAAAGATTTGTGCAACACAGTAACTCAAAGATTGGATAGCCAAATTTTATTAGAGTCCTTATATAAAAAGGGCATGTTTCTTAAACCTTTGGATCAAGAACAATGCTGGTTTCAATACCATCATTTGTTTGCTGAGTTTTTACAACGTCACCTCGAACAACAAATGCCGGATGAAATAAAAAAAATACATTTATCAGCGGCGCAATGGTTTGCCGATCATGATCAAACCGATGAAGCGGTACATCATGCTATTGCTGCTAAAGAGATGTCGCTTGCTATTAATTTTGTAGAAAAAGACGCTATGTGGCTAGTGGAACACAGTTTTATGGGTACATTATTACGTTTAATAGATAAGCTACCAGAATCCGATATTCGAACGCACTGTGAATTACAACTCGCTATTGCCTGGGCACACTGTCTAACTCATCATCCCGACGAAGCACAGCGCGCACTAGATTTGGTCGATAGGGCATTAATGCATGAACACTACCTAAATGAGGCCAATATACGCATTGAAGCTCGAGTTTTGCAGGCCTGTATACATATGTACGCTGATCGTTTAGATAAGACAGATGATATACTGCCAACCTATTTTGCTAAAGAGGACAATCATAATCCTTGGGTGGTAGTCGTGGCAAATAATATCAGAACTTATGTGTTAACTCATAACTATGAATTTGCTGCTGCTCTAAATTTGCAAAGCCAATCAGGGCGTTATCATCATCAAACACGAGGGCCATTTAGCGTTGTTTATGGTAACTGCTTCGCTGGTATTGCTCATCTCAAACAATGTCAGCTAACGACTGCAGAAAAATACTTTAAAAAGGCACAAAAAGAAGCGTGGGATAAGGCAGGCAAGCACTCGCATGCCGCTTATCTGGCAGGTGCCTTACTTGGACAAATATACTATGAGCGCAATGAGCTCAATGATGCTGCTGCCTTATTGACAGACAGTCTAGAATTGGGCGTTGAGGGCGGCATAGCCAATTTCTATATTTCAACCTATTGTTTTGGCAGTCGGTTGGCTATTGTACAAGGTGATTTCGCTAGAGCCTATGCTATCCTTGATAAAGGTCAGCTAGTGGCTCAAACCTTAGGGTTACCTCGATTAGAGTTTTTACTTAAAGCAGATTTAATAAAACTCTATCTATTACAAGGCAATATTCAATCAGCTCAGCACGTTATGCATCAGTGGAACAAAACGATCATACCTAATCGAGATTCAAGCATTGTGGATCAGCTATATGAAACTCGCTACTCTACTGCAGCTCGATTACTATGTAGACTAGGCAAGTATGATGACGCGATTTCCATATTGAACCCTATATTGGCAGATAATATGGTTAAACAAAGACACTATTATGAGATGCGGACACGCACCTTGTTGGCAAAGACGTTTAACAAAGCCGGGCTTGAAAAAGAGGCAGAAAACATTTTATGGCCTGCCTTAGTTAGAGGATTTGAGCAAGGTATGATAAGAGTTTTTATTGATGAAGATGATGACGTAATTAAGGTGATTGACAGATTGGCTCGGCAGTGCCAACTTGAATGCACTACCTGTGCTATAGCAGGTTTCAAGCCATGGCTTAATACTTTGATAACCTTGTACGAGCAACAGCAAGCGAACCAAGCCCTATCGTCACCCCTAACTCAAAAGGTTGCAAAAGTGGCAAACCTTACAACCGAGCATTTAAAAGAGAAAGAGGTGCGTATTCTTAAGCTGATAGCAAGGGGTATGTCAAATAAAGAGGTGGCAAGACATTTAAACGTAGGGGTGAATACCGTTAAATGGTACCTAAAAACCATCTACAATAAACTTGGCGTATCTCGGCGTGCCCAGGCTGTTCTTGAGGCGCAAAAACTTAATTTATTAGAGTAAACTTTTTGCATTTATTCATTCATATGCCCTTTTATTAGTCACTTTTTTACTCTAAATTGAACGCTTAGATGAATAGCCTCAATTTATTCTCTCACGGTAGTCTAACACCTGTTCAGGTATGGCATCGTGGGCAATTTCAGTAAATATCACCCCCGCCATCTGCAAGTTTGAGTCGCCCGATGTCCAAAAGGTAGCGGGTAAAACGGGGATGGCTATTTGTGGGTCAGTGAAGACCACCTCTTGATCACGCCTTACCCCGATAACCCACTGATAATGCACCGCTGTATTGGTTATCGGCTGATACGCCTCTAGACTAATATCGCCTTTACGTTCGTCAAAAATTAGCCCTGCAATACCTGCTTCTTTAAAAGCTCGTAACCAGTCAGCAATATAAATAGCCGCGTTTTCAGCATCATCCGCATCAAACTCATCATCTGTATCTGATTTAGCCGCCCTTGCCGTTAAATACAACAGTTGCAGCGGTGAGGGAAGTTGTATCATTATGGGGATGCTTTGGGTTAAGACGCTTGACACCACAAGAGCACTTGCTGCCGCTTTGAGGCGCTCATCTGCCATTAGGATTTTAAGGGCATATCCAGCACGACTTTTTTCCCCCATTGCCGTGGTAAGCTGCTGATTATTCGATAATTCATGTTCAATCATCTTATCGAGTGATATCACAGCTACTTGTGGTTTTAAGAGGGCTACCGTTTGCTTTAAATGATTGGCATAGGCCGTGGCATCATACCAAGGAATGGCTTTATCCTGTAATAGGACGTGTTGTGCATAGTCCTCAGCATTAATAATTAGGGAGCAGGTTTGATTCTCTGCACCCTGCTCTGTCAGTAATACTCTTAATTTATCCGACATAATGATATCCTTATCCTATGTTTGCGTTAGTGGAATAATAGTAGCCGCATTGGTAAAAACAAGATTGGGATTTGACCCAAGTAAGCCAAACCCCAACCTTAAAACACTTTGTTCGCCAAATTACCTTGTGACGTCTAGGTAAGATGCTCAACCTCAATCCCCAGGTCAGTCTCTAATTTTTGCACCCGAGCTTCGAGTTTTTCAATTTTGAGAACATGACGGTTGGGGATAGTAATCAATGGCAGCTCTTGCAGTTTACCTTGAACCCGTTTAGGTATGTTAGTCTCCCAGACGGTTGCGAAGAGCTCTTCATCATTATCTTGTCCCCACGAGCCATAATAGAATAAATCCTCTGGAGGCGCTTCTGTTACGTGAGTTTTCATAAACTCAGCATAGGGCACGCCACGCTTGAGACGTGCTTGTCTCTCTGCGTCCCGTAGGGCATCGGTTGCTTCTTCGTCTACCACAAAGGTCTCTTCATTCCAAACCACTTTGTATATTGCGGTTGCCGTATGGGCAGAGATTCTATTTAATTGTAAATCATCCATGACGAGCTCGGGGTCACGCTCCAAACAGTCGCCATAACCACCGCCTGACCCTTGCGAAATCATATACAATTCGCCCTCTTCACAGCGGTCAAACTGTAGTCCCATATGGTAGCTGATATATTTACCGTCTTTGAAAGGACGCTCATTCATGATGCGTTCGATAGATAAATCAAACTGTTTAGGATCTGCTTTGATAATATCATAAATGTTAATACCTTTGACCATAGTCAGCGGATAAGTTGGGCAACCATAGCCACCAAACATACCCCCGACACTGGAAAACTTGGCGCCCGAGGTCACGGTCATAAAGCCCCATTCAGGGGTGTTACGTGCGGCAACAATCATCTCATAACCCATACCGCCACGGTATTTACCAAACCCTTGGTTATCACGAACCAGACGCTTTGATACCAGTTGCAAGAAAGGCACTTCTTCTTCCATAATTTCTTGTTCACCTGTATCCGCCATGGCACAAAATAACGGGGCAACCGCATCTTCACCGTCTCTAAAGGCTTTTGCACCGCCGCCCATACCATTTAAGTCAGCACAAAGGTTACCCACTTGCTCGCCATGTTGCGTCTCACCGCCCCAAAGAAAGTCATTGATTTGGTTAAACCAAGGGGCAATAACATTGGCATATTTGACGGGCATTGAAAACTGCAATTTAGCGTAAGCGGCTTGCAACGCTGTAAAACCACGAAATGATGCTTGCAAGTTTTGTCCTGTGGGCGCATCGTAGCTACAATCTGCCCAAGTACCTTCGTCACTAATAAACTCAATAGGCGATAATGCACCTGTAGAGCGTGGTAGGTCAGGCCACCAATAAGACAACACGGCTTGGGCAAAAAATGCTTTCGTTGATGCCAGTGGTGAGTTGATGGCACGGTTAATAATTTCAGGCCCTGTCCCTGTTAAATCACAAACCATCTTGTCGCCTTTAATCGTGATTTTGCAGGCAAACTTAATCAAGATGTTTTCTTTTAAGGTAGAGTCTACAAATTGATTGACCGTTACTGTCCCATCTGGCATAGATTCGATACGCCGACGCACCTCTTCCTCGACATCCTCAACTGTCATACGAATGGCACCAATGAAAGCATCTAGACCGTGTTCATCAATCGCACGATCCACCACTTCCATAACCCGGCGCACTGCCCCCATTTTCACTTTGATATCTGCAAGCATTAATTTTGGATCGCGAGTAGAATGCTGTAAAAACGTGAGCAAATCACGACGCAACTTACCGCGTTCGACAATTTTCATTGGTGAGCCACGCAAGCCGTCATCAAAGGGTGTTTCTGAACCAGAGGGCATGCCACCCGGTTCACACGCTCCGTTTTCGCCTTCATGAATCGTCGCACCTACCCAAGCCACGACTTCGCCATCACGCATAACAGGGGTTAGTAACGATTGATCAGTATTGTGCACACAACCAAAACGAGCATCGTTATGAAAAAAGCCATCACCAGGGTTAATACCGACGGTGGGTTCATCCTTCCAATATTTCATAATATACCGGATGGGATGATGCAGTACTGCTGAAAAAGCAATCACCCCACGGTTTGACATATAACACACATCGCCTTGGGCTGTGTAAACGGCAACCGACAAATCGGCCCATTTAGCGCCTGGCGCTGCCCCCATACTCTCGCACATCTCAAAAGCTTCATCGAGCGAGCCGACCAGCCTACGCCGGATTCTATCATAGAGTAGCGGGTCACCCCCTTTGGCAATCACTTGCTCCTCTAATTCGGTACGCTTAGCGATAGAATGATGGCGCATAATCTCGGGGTCAGGCCCCAAAAATAATGTCGTCTCATTCATAAAGTCTTCGACCCAAGCTTTCTCTTCAGCGCTTAATTCACGTTTTGGATTATTCACATCAGTAGTCATTATCTTATCCTTTTATGTTTTAGAGCTACCTTGGGTAGCATTGTCCTTGAGTAACCAAACAGCACCTTGTGGGGTTGGCTCTACTCGCCAGCCATGTTCTACAAGATAAGTGGTACTTTCCGTGGTGATAATTGCTGGGCCATATACCACATACTTTTCGTTTAAAGCAGTAACGTCGTAAATTCGAGTGTCAACCGCTTTATCTTCATTCACAAAATGTACCGCACGCTGCGAGATAGGCTCAGGCTCGGTTCGTACGATATCCGTGCTTAAATTATCAAAGTTAACCACCTCACCTTCAATAAATGAAGCTACTCGAATGGTTTGTACTCGCACACCCGCTTCTGGCGCCTCGATACCCTTACCATAGCGATCGGCATAAATCTCAGAGAAGTTGCGGATAATTTTCAAGACATCGCCGACGTTATCAATACGGTTCATCTCTAGAGCAACCGACGTCGTCACTCGTTGATTGCCATAACGCATGTCCATCTCTAATCGATGCTGTACTTTGTTCACATCGTAGCCTTGACGCACCAAATCCTCACGACCTTTTTTCTCTAGCTCGACCACATAACCATTAAAGCGGTCATACTCATCGAACAAGGTACGTGAAATGGGCTCGTATAGCACCACATAAGCGCTACGCTCATGGATGTGTAAGGGCTTCATATTACCTGCGCCTAATGCCGAAAAAACAGAAGCAAAGGGTGGGAATAGAATCTTAGAAATACCTGCTTGTTCTGCAATACCGCAGGCATGTAGGGGGCCATTACCACCATAAGCGACCATGGTAAAATCTTCGATCACCCCCCCGTTACTTCTGAGTTCCATCTCAATACCAATGGCCATTTGCTCATCAACACTACGCTTGATAATTTTAGCGACTTCAATCACCCCTAAGTCAAGCGCGTCACAGAGCTGGTCTTCGATGACAAAACGGGAGCGTTTGGGATTAAGCTTAATAAACCCATTAGCATAATTATCCGGATCCAGATAACCCAGTAATAAATCGGCATCGGTTACGGTGGGATTTAAACCCCCACGGTCATAACAAGCGGGGCCGGGATCGGAGCCTGCAGACTCTGGGCCTACTTTAACCGCTTTATGAATACGGTCAAACGTTGCAATAGAGCCGCCCCCTGCGCCTAATGTATTCAAGTGAATCATCGGCAAACAAATTTGCCAGCGACCAATAATAGGATTAAAGTCGTAATGCTTGACCCCACCTTCAGGTACTAAACCAATATCAAAAGAGGTACCGCCCATATCCATGGTAATCACATCACCAATACCGGTACTCTCGGATAAATGCTGGGCACCGCTAACACCGGCAATAGGACCTGAGTGGATGGTTTGCAACGCATCGGTAGAGTTAGATTGCGCCATGCCCCCAGAGTTATGCACCACCAGCATCGGTTTGTCATAACCTGACTCCCGTAAGTTACTGCTCAACTGATTCAGGGCATTAAACATAATAGAATGCAAAAAGGCATCAATAATCGCCGTTTTAGCACGCACATATTCGCCCTTACGACCAGAGACTTGACTGCTTAGAATAACCGGAATAGACCCTAACTCATGCGCAGGATATTCCTCTAAAATAGTCTCTAGCACCAGCTGCTCATGGTCTGGGTTTTCAGTCGCATTAACTAAAGCGACTACGATAGCTTCAGCGCCATTGCTAATTAAATCACGTACTTGCTCACGCACATCTTCTTTTTCTAAATCAACCAGCACTTCACCAACTGTATCAATACGCTCTCGAATTGAGCGCACCATATTACGCGGTACAATGGGTTTAGGGCGCTGCGCATCCGCCATGTCACCTTGTTTAATAGGGTCTAATCCCTCTCCATAGCCTTTAGAGCGTGAGATATGAATGGTGTCTTCAAAGCCATGGGTTACAATAGCGGCTACCCGTGGCCCTTTACCCTCAATCAGCGCATTGGTGCCGAGTGTTGTGGCATAACGTACTGAATCCACTTCTTTTAATACTTGCTCACGGGTAAGCCCTGCACGCTCACAGGCATTCACCAGTGCGGCATTAAAGCCTAACGCTAGATTGTGATGGGTGGTCAGTGACTTTGACTCAATGTATAAATCGTTCCATACGAAAAAGCAGTCAGTAAAGGTACCACCGATATCCACAGATATTCTTTTCATGATGTACTCCCTGTTATTATTTGCCCTGTAGCGGCTGCGGTGCCCGATGATGACCATGACCATGGTGACGACATTCTTCACGCAAATCTACTTGGGCGTTCTCCCCTGGTCCATAGTTAACGACTTCTTCAGGATCCTCACCAATTGCCTCCCAGCGTCGACGTAAATCATCAATATCCCAAATCATATCTATAGTCGGTGGGTGACCGGGCGGCACGTACTCAGTCTCAATTTGGGTGCCACAATTGGGGCAGTAATACTCATAAATACGGCAGTATTTTGGATCAGGCGAAAACGTATACTCATACTTTTTTGGGTCTATAACGGGTGGATGAATCTCTTCTGGATTGCGGTCATACACCAAGGTGCCTTTTTTATAGGTGCCTCTCGCATCACCAAAATCGTATGCACATACTCGACATACCCAACGTTCACTGTCTAGGTCAATCAGTAAGTATTCTGTCATTGGAACTCTCATTTTAAACGTCCTTGTATTAAAATTATTCTTAGTCCATTGCCTCTGTCTAGTGAGCCGCTTTTAGCCAGCTTATAGAGGAGAAGTCTATAGCGTATTAGCGGTCAAGCAGTCGTGTCAGTTAGAATCAAATCGCCAACATCTGTCACAACAAAATCCCAGCCATCCGTCACATAGGCGGTAAAGAATGGGCCTTCTACTATGGCGGGGCCTTGTGCGGATGCACTTGAGGGTTGTTCTTCAAGAACATAGACAGGAATGTCTTGGCTGTCATTCTCTTGCATTAATACATTACGGCTACCGCTAGCCGTTGCCGCTACAGTATGACTAGGGTCAGGTAGCGATGCTGTTAGCGTCGGATGTTGTAACTCGTAACTGGCTTCTAATATCAATATCCGGCGTTGAGTAGCCGTATGGTCGATAGCATCGGCTAAGGTTAACCGTTCATGCTCGCTACCATCGGCATTTTCTATAATAATATGCCATGCTATTTGGCAATCCTCCTCAAGCGAATAGCCTTCTTGATACATGTGACGCTCTGCTTGCTTAAGTAACTTGGCTTTCACATCCTCTATCTGACTGGCCTCTAAATCGGTTATATTAGTCTCAAAGACTTGTGACACATTAGAGAAACTAAGCCCATAGGCAGAAAAAACAGCCGCAAGTTTAGGCACAATGACTCGTTTAATCCCTGCTTTACGAGCGGCAAGACAAGCACTCATCGGACCACCACCCCCAAACGCTGCCAAAACCGTCTCCTTGCTATTCTCGACATGAGTTTCAAGACAATTTGCCATTTTAGCGGCAAAGGCTTCTTGCATCAGAAATAAGGCATTGTCTAAACTCACCCCTAAAGGCTTGGCAATATTGGTTTGAATAACTTGACGCGCGCGCTCGGCATCAAGCCTAAACTCACCGTCTAAATAGGTTTCAAGGTTGAGGATACCTAGCAGTAGGTTGGCATCGGTGATTGTTGCCTCTTTACCGCCAAAACCAAAGCAGGCAGGTCCAGGTGCTGCCCCTACACTTTCGGGGCCTACAATAATATTGCCACTGTCAACACGAATAATAGAGCTACCGCCTACCCCGTAAGAGCGCACATCACTTAGCTCAAAAGAGGTTTCAATATTCTCAATTTTGCCTCTGCGGTCAGCGATAATACTTAAATCATTAACCGCACCAATATCACTGGTTGTACCACCAACATCAATCATTAGCACCTGCTTGAAACCATAAGCTTCGGCCAAGGCTCTGGTTCCCTCTAATCCGCCGCGTGGCCCAGAAGAATATGTTTTTATGGCCACTGATTTCGCGACACTCGATGAGGCGCCATCGTTACGATAGATTAATAGCGGGTTTTTGACTTTATGCGCCCTTAACCTATTTTCAGCGGAGTATAAAAAGTGCTCTAAGGTAGGATGCAAAAAGGTGTTGATGATGGCAGACCAAATTCTGCGCTTGCGTGAGGGGTCTGTGGTGAATTCCCAAGAAAATAACACGGGAACCGAGCCTAATAAATGACGGGGAAAACGAAGTAAAAAGAAGTGTTTATACTGCTTCTCCTTTTCTTGATTGCCAATAGCAATGACAAGGCGTTCTGCACCTGAAGTGGTCAGATTGTTAATTGCGGATACTAAGGCAAGGTCCATTGCTTCTTCGTCTGAAACATCCGCCAAAATGGCAACACGATTGCCAATCAGACTGTTAAACATATCTTTTTCGGCTGGGGATTGTTGTAATTTTTCAACTAGCGTCTTCTCATCGGTTATTAACCCAATTTTAGGGCCTTTTCGCTCTACCAATGCATTGGTACCCTGAGTAGAGGAATAACGAATTAAAGAGCTGTTTTGCAAGAGCTTGGTAAAACTTCCTTCACCATAAATGACTTTGGCAGCCTTGCTAATGCCTGCAAAAAAGCACTCTGATAAATCAATTGGGGTGGTTAATGTTTTGGTGTAATACACCTCGTCTTTTGCTATAACACAGATATCTGTGAGCGTGCCTCCATTATCAATATTTACGAGCATTATCGTTTTTCTCCTTGACGATTGTCGTTATAGATAGTTGATTAAGTCCATTTCTTCAACCAGCCCTTAGTGTGAATACCATAAATTCTGTAGGCATTTAGATAAGGGACGTCTTAATCATAACAACATATATGCGCCAAGGAACTACACGAATGGGTAGTTATAACGACTAAAATGGGTAGTAATTAGGGTAGTACATAGAATAAATTTAGGTAGTAGCATTGCCATGGTCTACTAAACTTAGTCTTTAGCTTAGTAAGTTTGACAGCAGTGGGCAATATCAAATATTTGAGATGGCTTTAGAAAGTTACCATTATTTCAAGATTAAAATAATAGAGGTAGTCATCAGCATTATTAACCTATATGAATTTTAATTCATTCGTTAATCAAGATTAAAAGAGGAATAACCAAAGTAATTTATCTTTAAATTTAAATCGAACACTTCGGTTTATAAATTTAATTATAACCGAAATATTCGGCTCTACCAGTGACCAAAATAGATAAAATTTATAGATAAAGTGCTTTATATTATGCTAAATGTCGTCACTAATAAAATCTCGCAAAGCCTTGATATATATGATAGTGTAACTTAATATCCTTTAAGATATTTTTATCAAATATGGTGGGTCTAGCCTGTCACGCCGGGGGTCGCGGGTTCGAGTCCCGTCCGCTGCGCCATCTTTAAAACAGTTTTGAACCTTTTGGTTTAGACAAGTTTCAGCCCCGCTACATACAATGTAGCGGGGTTTTTTGTGGGTGGTGGTTTTGCTAAGCTCTTGAAATACATAGATTTCAGACAATTTAAAATGAATATTATTTACTATGTTGTAGATTCTTATAAACTCTAATTTTTACTATAGCACCTTTTTAAATGATTAGTATTTCTAACATATGGTTTAAATAATCCACGGTGACCAAACCCTCGGTGACGCTTTTTATTAACTGCGGTGACCATCTGGTGACCAAGTTTTAAAAAGACGGGATTGGGATGGGCTCCTGAATGGATAATTTAATTAGCGATGCAGTGTTTCATTTATTGATAGCACATCTTTACCCAGGGTGTACGGTGATAGTAGTTTATAGACTGTGGCTTGCTTAATCTTTTCTGTATAGCAGTGCGGCTATTCTATGTTGCCCCCTTTAAATTATTTTTAGAGATGACAACTATCTGCACATAGAGGATTTGCTATCAATTTAATATCAATATCTTTGTAATAGGTAGTATCTGCATATAGCGATTAACTTTGTGTTTAAATCAGCTAAAATTTATTGAGTCTATTTTTTGATATCAAAAAAATTATTGCTTAGCAGCTGAGCTAATCTAAACTAGCAACTTGATAGCCACTATAAACAGGCGCTCTTGTTGCACCTTGATAGTCACCTCGCCACCATGCGCACGGACAATGGATTGAACGATCGACAGCCCTAACCCTGTTCCAGAATGCGGGGTTAACGTATCGTCACTAGTGGTGCTCGTTGGATGGCGATAAAAACGCTCAAACAGCCGATTCGCATCGTTTTGGGTCATTGGCTCGACTAACTCATTTTGGACCATAATGTTTATGGTTGGGGGGGTTAATGGCTCAAGTTGATAAGGCGCATGTTGCTTAGCAGGCACGGTTTCATAAACATCATTATAGCTATTGGCGTTGATGGCGATGGTGCTATTGCTTTTTGAGTAATAAATAGCGTTGGATATTAGGTTGGCAAATACTCGTTGTAATAAGCCCTTATCACCTTTGACGGTTGAAAACTCACCTACCTTTAATAAGGTAATATTTCTATCGTCTGCTAATAATTGATAATATTCAATTAAATTATTTAGCATACTGTCTACATCAACGTCTTTTATTTGCTCATAGCTCAAGCCTTTTTGAGTTTTTGCCAGTAACAGCATATGGTTAATCATCTCTGAAAGCTGCTCTAACGTTTCGTGTTGCTGATGCAACTGCTCGACATACTCCGCGCTACCCCTTGGTTGACTTAGCATGACTTGGGTCTGGGTGCTTAGTATGGCGATTGGCGTGCGTAGCTCATGGGCTATATTGTCAGAATAGCGCGATAAAGAATCAAAACTCTCTTCCATTTTACTCATCATAATGTTGTATGACTCAGCAAGCGGGCGCAGCTCACTGGGCATATCAGACACGGTAATACGCTCACCAAGTTGCTCAAAGCTAATGCTTTTCATTTTTTGAATAAAGGTCGTTAATGGAAAAAAGCCCCAATAGACACTCAGGGTGGCGATTGAGATTAACACTAGGGTGATGGCAATCAGGATAAGTTTTAATTGCCATTTAAATTGATGCAGGTATACGTGATGCACGTCAATTGGTAAGGCCAAAAGATAAATAGCATCTTTGTTTTCAATAATTATACTGCGGTACGGTCTATTATTTAGGGTCAATTCAAATTGTTGATTACCGTACTTTTTCACTAACTCACGTATATTTAGCTGACTGACTGACAACTGCTCTGCACTTGCCGTTTGATTTAGTAATAAATTTCCTCCAGCATCAAATTTAAACACCTCAATATCGTAATCCAAACCGCCAGAATGCAGATGACTGATGACGTTTTGTGGGTTCGCTACAGGATTATTATCGTTTAAAGAATTGCTATCTAAGGTATGACGCAAATTAAAGGCCGAATAGGTTAAAATCTCTGCATCCATGACTTCAAAATGACTATTGACTGACCGTTGAATCCAAAAATAAACCACGATTTGTGACACAAACACAAAAATGGTGAGTAAGATGACCGTGCGCCACAGTAGTGAGATTCTAATATTCATGCGTCGATTTTCTTATTAGTAATACGTCAATTTTGTCGATTAGATGGCTTTAGTGGCATGTTATGATTCTCGTTATTCCTCAAGCTTATAACCCATGCCCCGCACGGTATGGATGAGTTTGGTCTCAAACCCTTCATCTATTTTTATTCGAAGACGTCTGATAGCCACATCTATAACATTGGTATCACTGTCAAAATTCATATCCCAAACCTGTGAGGCAATAATCGAACGTGGTAACACCTCCCCTTTTCTCTCAATCATAAACTGCAATAAAGAAAACTCTTTTGACGTTAATTGAATGGAAGTGTTGCCCCTATGCACCGTACGTTTGGCAAGGTCTAGGGTTAAATCAGCAATTTTAAGCTGATTACTAAGGTATTCTGACTGACTCGATCGTCTCAATAAACTTTTAAGACGTACCACCAATTCTGCAAAGGCAAATGGTTTGGTCAGATAATCATCGCCACCAATCTCAATACCTTTAATGCGGTCTTCTAAACTATCCTTAGCGGTCAAAAACAGCACTGGGGTAATGTGACCTGCCGCGCGGTAATTTTTGACCAGCTTAAATCCGCTAATATCTGGTAACATTACATCCATAATAATAGCATTGTAGCTCTCAGACATCATTGCATGGTAGCCGTCCAAGCCATTTTGCTTATGATCAACTACAAAGCCTGACTCTATTAAGCCCTTTTTGATATAGTCGCCCAGCTTGACCTCATCTTCGACGAGTAAGATTTTCATTTAAGCCTCAAATAATTAATATATCCAGTCTTCATGTTAGAACAATTGAACCTAATTTTATAGCACCACTCCCTTAACATGACAGATTTGTCATGTTGACGTCATGTTGGTGTCATTCGACAAAGCTTATGATGACTACGAAAAATTTAAATCCAATTAGTTTAATCCTCAAACTCTATCAAAAGGCCATTCCTATGAAAGTTCTTAACAAGATTTTAGCCACTGTCGCTGCCCTAACCATTGCCACAAGCGCCATGGCCCATGACCCCAAAATGCACAATCAAAAAGACCAAATGAATTGCGAAAAAATGAGCAAACACATGCAAATGATGAAAAATATGGATCATAGCAAAATGGATATGAACGACCCTGCTATGCAATCGATGATGGCAAATATGGGCAAGATGCAGCAAATGTATGCCAAGCACTGCGTTAGTGCAACGGATAGCAAGACGAAATAGTACGCGTTTAAACTGACATACAGGGCAGATTAAACCATTAAAAAATTCGACTGGCCCTAAACAACCGCTCCCTTTAAGTAACGCCTCTTTAATCAACCCAATAGGATTTAACGATGAAGTTTATTTTGGGGGTGGTTACGACCCTTGTGATGATAGCGGTTATGGCTACTGCTATTATAACAAGCGGATGGGTGAATGTTGGTGCCGACCATGAACATAGTCCAATAGTTTATAATTTAATTGAGAAAGCACGAGTTAATTCAATTAAGCATGCCAGTCAAGACATTGTAGTTCCAAAACTTAATGAGCCTGTCATGATAAGTGAAGGCGGCGCCGATTATAAAGATATGTGCGCTAGCTGCCATTTATCACCCGACGTATCCGCAACCGATTTAAGCTTAGGTTTGTATCCCAAACCGCCAAACTTTACCGACCCTAACGTGGTGAGCCGTTTTGCAGATGATGCAGGCGCTAAACAGGGATTTTGGGCGATTTAACATGGCATTATGGCATCGGGTATGCCTGCATGGGGGGCAACCCACGACGATGACAGGATGTGGGCAATGGTGGCATTTATTAAGACCTTACCCAATTTAACAGCCAATCAATATACCATGCTAACGGCAAGGTTTGACCCAGCTATTATGGAGGGCATGGATAGTATGATGGACGATTCTATGGCTGAGTCTATGGATGGTATGAGTGGCGATATGCAGCATTAAAGTACATGTAGGGTGCGTTCCACGCACCTCTTACGTCACTATTGCGTAAGTCCTAATTAAGACAATCCTTAAAATACCTATTAGCATAGTCATCTTTAACCATCTTTAACGTAGCCATCTTATCTTATCTATTTTATGCTATAGGTTGCAAAAACGCTGGATTTATATCTTCGAATCTCTCTGATTCATATCTTGATTAGGTTGTATGATGAATAAAAAACATAACTTGAACCGTAGGAAGTTTTTATCTAATGTTGGTTTGGTGGCTGGAAGTACAGCTCTTACCCCTGCTTGGGCAAGCTCTAATTTGAGTGGTATCAATTTAGGCGGTATCAATAGTGGATATCTCAATCCAGCCGCTGACCAAACTCCTGTATTAACGGGTACTGAGTTTGACTTATATATTAATAAAGTACCTGTGACCATCGCCGGTAGAAAAACCACAGCAACCTTAGTTAACAACTCCCTGCCTGCGCCGACGTTAAAGATGAGAGAGGGCGATACGGTCACGATTCGAGTCCATAATGAGATGGATGAGACAACCTCCATTCATTGGCATGGGTTATTAGTGCCTTTTGAAATGGATGGCGTACCCGGAATCAGCTTTGCAGGCATTCCTGCTAAAAGCAGCTTTACCTATCGCTTTACTCTAAAGCAATCAGGCACGTATTGGTATCACTCGCATTCAGGGTTTCAAGAGCAGACCGGTTTGCTGGGCGCTATTGTGATTGAGCCTAAAACTCGTGAGCGTTATCCGATTAGTGAAGATCATGTGGTGGTGCTGAGTGATTGGACGTTTCGAGATCCGCATACTTTATTAAAGCTGTTAAAACAACGTGCTGATTTTGATAACTACCATCTTCCTGACTTTAAAAAGCTACTGGCGGACATTGCCCAGACTGATATTAAAACAGCAATGGATAAGCGTAAGATGTGGAATCAGATGCGAATGATGCCAACTGATTTTAGCGACTTAACGGGTGAAAACACCTTCACTTATCTCATTAATGGCAGACCCTCAACTGAAGCTTGGTATCAAAAAATTAAAGCAGGGCAACCTGTTAAACTCCGATTTATTAATGCGTCAGCGCAAACCATATTTGATGTTCGCATACCGGGTTTGAAGATGAAAGTTGTGGCAACAGATGGCGTCGATGTAGAACCCGTTAGTATTGATGACATTCGAATTGGTGTAGCCGAAACTTACGATGTTATTATCACGCCAACTCAAGATGCACATACTATTTTTGCGCAAAATGTTGATCGTACAGGTTATGTGACAGCGACACTTGTCACCAAAGATAATGCACAAGTGGCAGCCTCCGCTATCCCTAAAATGGATGGTGTAGAGTGGCTGACCATGGCCGATATGATGGGTGACATGAGTGGTAAGTTTAAAGCCAACCATGCCCATACCGAATATGACTTTAAAACAGACATGCGTGTTGACACGCCTAGAGTGAATCTTGATGACCCGGGTATTAATCTGCGTAATATTAATAGAGATGTGCTGACTTATGACCAGTTACGCAGTGTTGATGATCTCATTTTTGCTGAGCAATTAAAACCGACGCGGGAGCTTGAGCTGCACCTTACTGGCAATATGGAACGCTATATTTGGGCGTTTGATGGGGTTAAATTTAGCGATGCGACACCAGTCAATATTAAACCTGGCGAGCGCGTTCGTATTACCTTAGTGAATGACACTATGATGATGCACCCAATGCATTTGCATGGCATGTGGAGTGATATAAGGGCACCATCAGGCGAGTTTCAAGTTAGAAAGCATACCATGTTAGTTCATCCGGCTCAAAAAGTTAGCTTTGATGTTACTGGTGAGCAAGGGCGATGGGCTTGGCATTGTCATCTTTTATATCATATGGAAGCGGGTATGTTCCGAGAAGTCGCCGTTGTTTAATTCCTAAAAATTATATTTTGACAGAGCCATCAAATGAAAACACATAAGATAGGTTATTTTACGCTCAGTATCGTGTCAATGGTTTTAGCCCCTTCTTTTGCAATGGCGTCAACGTCATCCACGACAGCTAACTTGCAGAAAGCCAAACTGCCTGACATGATTCAAAATTCAGTAGGTATGGTCAATATGGATCATAGCTCAATGGACATGTCAGGCATGGATCATAGCTCAATGGACATGTCAGGCATGGATCACAGCTCGATGGATATGTCGGGCATGGATCATAGCTCGATGGATATGTCGGGCATGGATCACAGCTCGATGGATATGTCAGGTATGAATCATAGCTCTATGGATATGTCAGATATGGATATGGCTGATATGGACATGTCAGACATGGATCATAGCTCAATGGATATGTCAGACATGGATCATAGCTCAATGGATATGTCGGGCATGGATCATAGCTCGATGGATATGTCAGGCATGCAAGGTGGTAAACCACCAAAAAGTGCCCGTAGCCCTGATTACTCCAACGGCATTGATTATGGCAAGTTTGGCAAACCTATGATGATGGGCGATATGCCGACATGGGGGGTATCTGTTTCTGATTTGGGTTATAACTTTGATGAGGACAATATTAATTTTGAGACAACTGCTTGGTATGGTACTGATGAAAAGCGCCTCGTATTTGAGAGCGAAGGTAGTGCACAAACGAAAGATGATAAAGTAATTGATAGCTTATCCTCGCTGTCTTATTGGAAACCACTGGATATCTTCTGGAATGGTCGCTTAGGCGTAGCTTATGATACGGCAATGGATGACGTCGCTGTTATGGCAGGCATTGAGGGAACCGCACCATACTTCATCGAAACTTCAGCCAATGCTTATTTATATACTAATGGTCAACTTAGATTAAATGCAGGCGCTGAATATGAATGGCGACTTTCTCAACATTGGGTAGTAATACCGGAGGTAGAAGTCACGGCGTTTAGCAAAGATGATGAGGCTCAACATATTAAAAAAGGGTTTAATGAGCTTGAAACTAAAGTAAGACTTACTTATGAGACCCTAAATCGTCAAGTAGCGCCCTATCTTGGGGTGAGTTATGAGACAGCACTGGGGGCAAATCGCGGTCAACACCGAGCGCAGGGCAAATCAGTAGATTCAAGCAGTGTGATAGCAGGGTTGAGCTTTTGGTTTTAAAAGGGTTAAGAAACTGCTTTTTTATAGACGGTACCCAGGTTACGGGCACAATACTTTGCGGCTGACTTTTATGACAAATATATTAAAAGCTGCAGATGTTGAATCCCCTTAACGTTATCTTAACAGCATACCCTTTAAAATAGTTCCTATCCATCATCAAAAATGATGCTATTTTTAATTATGCCTTTAAAGGATTACGTATGCAAACTGGGTTAAAGCTAAAAAAATGGCCGTTAGTTAGTCGCCTTTTTCACTGGGTGAGTGTTATTTTATTGGTTATTGTTTGGAGTCTATTTGTCCTTTATGAAAATAGTGACAATGTGTTTTATATCAATTTGCATAAGGCCTTTGGCTTAAGTTTACTGTGCTGGATGTTGGCTCGTTTAATCAATCGCTTGCTAACACGCGCTCCTCAAGCTATTGCTATGCCAAAATGGCAAGATTGGACGGCACGATTGGTGCATCTGGGGCTATATACCTTATTAATTGCCATGCCAATGGCTGGGCTATTAATGACGGTTTACGCGGGTTACCCCGTGAGTGTGTTCGGTCTGTTACATATTCCTGTTTTTGTTACCCCAAATCCAGAGGCCGCAAGTTTTTATAAATCCTTACACACGGGCGTTATTTGGTCACTCATCTTGGCCTTTACCGGCGTTCATATTGTGGCCGCCCTCTATCATCAATTGGTTAAAAAAGATAAACTCATTAACAGAATGCTTTAATAGGTGATTTAAAAAATTATGGCGTATTATTGTAGCGCTTTTTATCTTCCACGGTTAGTTTATGGGTTGAATATTTTTTTAACCCCTTTTTGATAACCATTAGGTTGTCAATAACTAGGTCAATAACCAAATCAATAAACTAGCCTATAAATTAGCCTATAAACCAAGTCAAAAGGCCGACTAAGTCTTGCTGATCGACACTCTCCTGCTGTTCGCGCTCATGTCTAAAGCTTCTACGATGTTAAAATTTGGATTCGCTTGACATTCTAGTATGCGCTTGACATTGTCGTAAAAGCCTCTTCACTACTTCATTTAGCTACCTCATTGCTAGGGTAGTCAGACACGCATAGTCGGCTTATCGAAGACTGAAATAAGCCAGTGCTCACATTTTATTGTTCAGCGAGTCAGCTTTATGGACACATCAGTTACGCTAAAACCAAGCTTTCAGCAGCCGAGCTCACCTGACGCTCCGTGCAAAATTCTTATTGTTGAGGACAATCCCGATATCGTCGCCAATATTTATGCATTTTTTGAACCCAAAGGCTATTCACTAGACAATGCGTTTAATGGCAAAAGTGGGCTTAATCTGGCGTCTCAAAATCATTATGATGTGATATTGCTTGACGTTATGTTACCGGGCATCGAGGGAACCGAGCTTTGCCAAACGCTACGTAAAAAATGGCATCTGACCACCCCTATTTTAATGTTAACGGCGCGCGATACTGTATCAGACAAAGTCATCGGGTTTGAAAGTGGCGCCGATGATTACTTAATTAAACCTTTTTCGCTTGTAGAACTCGAGGTGCGCATTAAAGCTTTGGTGCGCCGGCATCAAAACAAACATTTTGACCAAATCTTGAAAGTTGCTACGCTGGTTTTAAACCCACAAACGCACACCGTTTATCGGGACGATACATTAATCAAGCTGACGCCGATAGGCTTTAAGATTCTGATGACGTTGATGCAAGAAAGCCCAAATGTGGTCAGTAAAACAGATTTGGAAACTCGGATTTGGGGCGACGATATACCCAGCAGTGACGCCCTACGCACTCATCTGCATAGCCTACGTCAACGCATTGACAAACCTTTTGCGACCACCATGATTAATACCCTAGCTGGTGTTGGCTATCAGATTGTGCATCCTGATATAAAGTGAGCCCCATACAATGTTCGATACAAATAGGCTTAACCTCACTACCCTATTTAAGCTAAAAACCCTATCCCTATATAGAAGTAAATCTATAAAAACCAAGTTTCTTATCTCTTATAGTTTATTTGCAATGGTACTGTGTGCCACCTTTTTTTTGATATTTTATAGTGCTGAAACGCAAATTGAGAAATCGTTAGTCAAAAATCAACTGTTGCAACAATTGCATTTAAGCGTCAAAGAATACGGCAACCAACCGGTTTATGACACAAAGCTCGGTATCATTTTATACCAGTATCCTGCTGCACCTGCCAATTTACAAAAACTGGCCACCCCTTCAGTACAAAATATAGAGGTTGTTGAACATGGCCGTAAACATAACATCCATTTTTTCAAATACACTTATCAAAATCAGCTGTATATTTTGAGTTATATAGAAAATGCTAATGTCTACGATCCCAACTACCCTGTTTTAACCGTCTTTGAAGATATTGAAAAAATTATATACAAAGCGTTGTTTGGCGCCTTGTTACTAAGTATATTGTTATCGTTTATCTTCTCCTATCTATCGGCAAAATCCATTATCGATCCTATTTTGGATTTAAAAAACGCTGTCGAGGCAGACCATCAGGATTTAGCACTATTATCCCATATCCCCTCAGAGGTTGGGGTACTTGCCAGAGCCATTGATGAGAAAAACAAACAGCTCTCAGAGTTTTTGTTACGTGAGCAGTTATTTACAGCCGATGTCAGTCACGAACTGCGCACACCGTTGACCATCATTATGGGGGCGTCAGAGGTGCTAGAGTGTCAACTTGACCCACATAGCCCGCTGCGCGAGTTTACCGAGCGAATTAATAAAACAGCAGCAGAAACCTCGCAAATGATTAGTGCCTTGTTGTTATTATCAAGGGCGCCCGAGCAACTTGACACCCCGCTAACCTCCATTAACCCCGTGGTTCAATCAGAGGTAGAACGGCTGAACTATTTAATTAAATATAAACCTGTCGTCTGTACTATCGAGTCAGCCAGCTTATACTCTGCTCGTATACGTCCTGAACTTTTAAAAATGGTACTGAGCAACTTAATCAGAAATGCGTTTCAATACACAGAAGAAGGGACGGTAACTGTTGAGATAGATCAAGAAAAAATAGCTGTCAGCGACACCGGCGTCGGTATTCCTGAAGCCAAAAAGCACCTGCTGTTCAAAAGGTTTGAGCGTTTTGAGCCCCACCATGTTGATAAATCCTTAAACCTATTAGCCTTGTCGAACAACCCATCTTCTCAAAACTTAGATGGCACAGGTTTGGGCCTTAGCATCGTCCAGCGCATTGTGTTACATATGGGTTGGCGCATGGTGTTTGCGCCAAATCCGGCAGGTGGTAGCATGTTTAGTATTTATTATCGCTAACACCTGCGCTCAACGTTTAGCGCTACTTTGCTGCTTATGGTGCTGGTATGTCTCGTAGCTTACCATTGCGGCAATTAGGCACAAAAACACAATACTGATGCTTGTCACCCCAAAACCTAAACCGCCATACTTGTGAGGCTGCGCTAACCAATCTCCCAGGGCGGCGCCTAAAGGACGGGTTAAGATATACGCTAACCAAAAGCATAAAACGCTATTTAACCTAAGGCCATAGTACCCTGCTGCAATGAATGCAATGGCTGCCGCAAACAGTAAGGTTGCGGTTTGATACCCCACGTTAAGCCCTTCTGCAAACCAATCTCCTGCGGCTGTGCCCAGCGCAAAGGTTGCTAAAATTGCCGTCCAATAAAAGACCTCGCGTCTTAGTGTATCAATATGATGGATGGATAAGGTTTTTTCGCGGCGATACCATAGTGCAAAGACTGCAATCAATAAGACACTAAATCCAATGGTTGAGTACAGCAGCGGTATACCCAGATTATCGGTCATATTGTCGGTAATCAGCGTGCCCACGATGCTCACCATGATTACTGTAAGCCAGTACTTCCAAGCCACATAGTGCGTAGCCTTAAGTTGTATCGTTAATACAGCAAAAAACAGCAGCAGCATGATAAGCGAGGTCAGCGGCAATCCCCATTTAAAGTTAAAAATGAGATAGTCGGCAGCCGTCTCGCCTACCGTTGTTGACATCATTTTGATTAGCCAAAACACCAGCGTAATTTGTGGTACTTTATTTAAACAATGGCTGGGTTTGGCAAACTGTGGCGCAGAGTGTGTGACAGACCGATCGGCTGTGTTGGTCGTATGATTGTGCATAACGAATAGTTACCTTGTCAGAAAAGCCGTTAAGGAGTAATAAGTTGACTTAAAGCCTGTTATAGCTTGCTTTGGGTTATCTTATTCACCCATCATACTCAGCTGACTATTAAAAAAGCGTTAAGAACTTGGTTTAACATCTGCAACTGCGCAAAACCACTGAACCACAAATCATGGTGCGCCGTTTGAGTGCATTAACGTTTTTTTTATACGCTTTGAGGCACACTTGACAGATTATTCATTATTGAGGGCGTAGCATGCACAGTTATCAGCCAAATAGCCGGCCAAATAGCCCGTCAGATAGCCAGCCAAAAAGCCAGCCAAAAAGCCAATCAAGACATCAAGCCAATGATCGGCCCTATTCAACCCAACCGCCTCACCTAGCGTCAGACCTTATGGCAGACCCAAAGAAGCCCCTAACGTCAGACAGCTTTGCCGGTCAGGTAAAAGGAAAAAAAGGAGTGGGACGTATTATTAAAGCGGCAGGGTATTCGCTGGATGGATTTAGGGCGGCTTATCGCTACGAATCGGCGTTTAGGCAGGTGTTTTGGCTCAATCTTATGTTGCTAGGCTCGATGCTGTTTTTACCCTTTAGCACCACGATTAACATGGTATTGGTGCTCGCCTCTTTTTTATCGCTGATTGTGGAGCTGATTAATACCGGAATTGAGGCGAGTGTGGATCACACGTCGACCGAACAGCACCCGTTAGCAAAAATTGCTAAGGATGTGGGCTCGGCGGCACAGTTTTTGGTTTTGCTGTTGCTGTTTATTTTATGGATGTTGGCGCTATTTCCCTATGTTGCCGGTTATATGTCATCCTGAAAAAATTAAAAATTTTTAGTCAACGTGGTCAACGTGGCTTTGTAATAGCTTTAGCAAGCTATGTGCTTACACCATACCATCGTCATACCACTTTAAAATAGCTTCAGTGATGGCAAATTGGCGGATGTCGGTGCTCATCGTCGTCTCATAATTATGCACAAACGCCACAGCCAGCTCTTGGTGCGTATCCCACCAGGTTGTAGAGCCGTTGTAGCCCATATGCCCAAACGCAGTCTCATGGCTTAAACCTTGACAACGGCTAAATAGCCGATGATAACCTAGGCGCCACTGCATGCTATTGGGATGGGTGGCAGGCATCACCGCATCACTACCCGTTACATAAATGGTGGATAACTTGGCAAACACATCCAGATTAATGATTGTCTTGCCTTGCCATACCCCCTTTGCAGCCAGCATAGCGCCCATTGTTGCCAAGGCCTGCGCAGTTGCGACGCCATTGGCGGCGGGAATGGACGCCATTAACGTGGCTGGTGCGTAATAATCAAGGGGCTGCAGACCGGTGGGCATTAAGCTGTGCTTGAAGTCTTGTACATTCACATCATTGAGCGCTACATATAACCGCACAATCTCAAGAGTGGTTAATGCTGGAGTGAGCGCCGCTGTTTTAGAGTTTTCATGGGTTTGTACTGCTTGGATTTGTACTGCTTGGGTGTTTACCGCTTGATTTTGTCGCAGTTGTTGCCAGCAGCGGTAGCTGGGCAAGGTTTGATAGGCTTGCAAAACTGCCTTAGTATCGGCTCGAAAAAGGGGTTTATAACGTTGGGGCTTAGGCTTTGGATTAGAGGTTGGCTTAGGATTGGAAAGTGCGTCATGGCGCTCCACTGTATCAAAATTTGCAAAGTTTTTTGCTAATGTCGCCACGTTGCGCACGTTGTCCGCCGGCACGCCAAAATACATCTCATCCTCAACCCCTAACGGCTTAGCAAGGTAATGATTTAGCGCGCTGTTTAGGCTTAATCCGGTGACTTTTTCAATTAATCCACCCAGCACCCAGCCACTGACTAAAGCACTGTAGCAGCTCTCAGCCCTGCTATTGTTGGGCATCTCGGCTGGCATCATCTCCACCCTATGTAACATTGTCGCCCAATCTAGCACATCGGCTGTGTGCGTTGTTACTGCTTGCACATTAAATAAGCCGGCCCGGTGCGTCAACACCGATTGTAGGGTGATATCGCGTTTGCCATTGGCAGCAAACTGTGGCCAATAATCGGCAATAGGCGTGTCGTAGTCCAACCGCCCCTGCGACACCAAAATATGCACTAAAGTGACCAGAATACTTTTGCCGGTTGAAAAGTTGAGCGACAGCGTGTTGCTCGCCCATAGATTATCCGGCGTGGCGTGACCGATGCTGGCCTGCCCTACTATGTTGCCGCGATGATAGACCACGACCGAGCCGCCTACGGGCGCATCCTCTAATTGTAAGGTGATCATGAGTTGCAACAGACTGTCGGACAGCGTGGTCATCGTCGTTTTTCTCAAATAGGGTCAATAAACAACAGGGTCAATCAACAAGCAACAGGGTCAATCAACAAGGAGGATTTAGGATAAAAATCGCTAAGAAACGATTGCTTAGGGAGATTGTTTAATAAGGCCTCACTAATTAAGCACCCTATGGACACCCATCAACGCGGCACTAGCAAACGGGTGCGCACCTCATCCTCTAGACTAGTCAATCCATGTTGCTGCCCTGTTTTCAGGGCGGTATCCATTTTACGTCCCCGCAGCCAGCCGGCGCGTAAAGCCATACAGGCACCAACACGGTTGCCCGTTTTACAATGCATTAAGGTTTTTTTACCCTGATGGGCCCGCAGCGCTTTATCAAAGTCAAGCAAATTTAGTTGCTTTAAGTCTTGCGCCCCCGCAATGGGAATATGAGTATAGTGCATATCATACTCTTTGACGGCGGCCGCTTCATCAAAGGTGAGCTCGTCATTGGGCTGCAGGTTAATGATATGCGCTATGCCAGCGGCGGCGGCGGCGGCTATTTTTTTGGCGCTTAAAGCCCCTGTCACCACCGTGTTGTCATCTGGAAATTTAGCGTCCGTAAAAACGGCGCCTAAAGCACTCTGTAACGTCTGTTCCTGCTTGAGGTTAACGCTTTGATTTACACTTTTATCAACATCGGTATCGACGCTGTGATTGATAATGGATGCTGCGACCTCATGGTCCATGTTTTCCCCTGTTATAAAGTAGGTGTGCTTTAGGATAGGTGTGGTTTAGGATAGCTGTGGTTTAAAATAGCTGTCAAATTAGACCAGCGTAATCTTACCAGCTAAATGCGGCTTATCATCCGCCGCGCTGTACAAGTCAAACATGCTTTTGCCGGTAGCGGCCAATTTCTCCATAGTATCGCCAATCAATTCCACCTCTGACGGCAAATAAATAGGCAGCTTAAAGGTCACATCGACTGTATAGGCTTCTGGCAAATCCATTAAACTCAAGCATTTTGCCTTAGACCACATACCATGCGCAATCGCTTTAGGGAAACCAAATGCTTTGGCAGTTAGCGGGTGCAAATGAATCAGGTTGAAATCACCTGACACCATGGCATAACGTCGACCTAAATCTTCTGGTAACGCAAAAATATGGTGCATATCATCTTTTTTAACGACCGGTTTTGCCACAATTTCTTTAATGGGCTTCACTTTATTATTATTGCCCTCGGTTTTTTGGCGTGATAGATAGGTACTGGTCCCCTCCCAAATGAGCGCTTCACCGCTGTGTACTTGGGTAATAAAGTCAAACTGTTTGCCTTTATCATGGTCTTGCAAATTACCCAAACTCACCTGCAGGGAGACAATTTCAGTATCGGCAATACGGCGGTATTGGGTCACCGAATTGGCGATATGTACCAACCCTAACATCGCAAACGGAAAGGGCTCATCCACCATCATATTCATTTGTAACGCTTGTGACAATACTGAAAAGTAAGTGGGTGGCACTTGCCCCGTATTGGCAAAACCACAGATGCGCCGATAGTCTTTTAAGTTTTCTTGATTAATTTCCAAGCTCTTTATTAGATAAGTCACCTCAGGTAAAGTATTTTTACTACCTTGGTTCTTTTTATTACCCACTATCGGTAATAATGATTTTATAATTTTAGGATACGTTTGCTTGGGCAGCGGCACGCTAGCATAGTTGCGAGTGGTCATATCAAATTCCTTATTAATCGGATTTTTGTGGGTTTAATAACATTCCCCTAGTCGATATCAAGGTAGGTAACGAGTAGGTAACTAACTGCAAAAGAGCCATCAACTGATGGCTCCTTTTTGATGGCGATTGCGAATTGATATCGGCGTTGACATGACGACATAGCAAGGCTTTAACGTAGACTTTACGATGCTTGTCAAACCACCTCTATCAAAACAATGAGTATCCGCTTAAAAGCCGTTTAGATTAAGCACCCAGTAAACTTTGACCACAAACACGAATCGTATTGCCATTAACGCCGCCAGAAGCCGGAGAGGCAAACCACGCAATCGTTTCAGCCACATCAACCGGTAAACCACCTTGACTCATTGAGTTCATCCGGCGCCCCGCTTCACGAATCGCAAAAGGAATGGCAGCGGTCATTTGGGTTTCAATAAACCCAGGCGCTACGGCATTAATGGTAATGCCTTTATTATCGGCTTTAAGTTTTTTAGCGGTTGCACTCACCAAGCCAATAACCCCCGCTTTTGAAGTGGCATAATTGGTTTGGCCTAAGTTGCCAGCAATACCGGATAAAGAGGAGACACAAATAATACGCGCGTTATCGTTTAACACTTCATGGTCAAATAAATAGTCATTTATCATGGCATTACTTTGCAAATTAATGTCGACGACCATATCCCACTGTTTCTCATCCATATTGGCCAAGGTTTTATCACGAGTCACGCCTGCATTGTGGACAATTGCATCCAAGCCCCCTCGTTTGGCCGCCGCTTCAGCAATTTTTTCCCCAGCGTCTGCTGCAGTGATGTCTAAAGTGAGCGTTGAGCCACCAATTTCGCCAGCTACTCTTTGTAAATCAGCCTGCTGCGGCGCGATATCCAGACAAATAACATGAGCGCCATCTCGAGCCAGCACCCGAGCAATGGCTTCGCCAATACCGCGGCTTGCCCCAGTGACCAAAGCGGTTTTGCCCGCCAAAGGCTTCGACCAATCTACTTGCAGAGCATTGCCAGCACCCACACGCACCACTTGACCGGACACATAAGCGGAACGAGCCGACATCAAAAAGCTCAAGGTCGATGCCAAGTTAGATTCTGCGCCCTCACTAACATACACAAGCTGCGCCGTGATGCCTTTTTTAAACTCTTTACCAACCGATTTTACAAACCCTTCAAGGGCACGCTGCGCTAACGTACTGCCAATCGTTTCGCATTCCTCGGGTGGGCGTCCAATCACAATCACTCGGCCCGACTGCTCAACTTGACGGGCAACCGGATGAAAAAAGTCATATAAGGCTTTAAGGTCGGGCGCATGAGCAATGTTACTGGCATCAAACACCAACACTTTATATTTATCTTTATTATCACCACTGTTTTTGACTTCTATCCCTACACTGGTTAGGGCATCTTTATGCGCATCGTCATTGGCCACAAATACCTCGGTATGTAGGGCTTGTAACACTTCGGCAACCGCGGTGCTTAACCTTGCATCGTCCCCTGGCGCAGCGCCAAACAATACGCTGCCACGCACCACTTTTTCACCCGCTTCAAAGCGTTCTAAGGTCACGGGTATTGGCAAGCCTAGATTTTTAGCCACTTGTTTGCCCAGTCCTGATTGTACAAATGTACCATAGCGATCTGACATAATATCTCCTAGTTGTTTGGGTTTAAGGGTTTAAGGGTTTAAGGGTTTAATGGTTTAATGGTTTAATGGTTTAATGGTTTAATGGTTTAATGGTTTAATGGTTTAATGGTTTAATGGTTAAGTGTCGTGATGGACTTGGTGTACGTTTTAGTGCTGTGTTATGCAGGTGAGGACGGTTTATTTATTGGTGTCTATTTGTGACAGGGCGAAAGCCGCCAAGCTAAGTGACTTTTTAGCGTCACAATTTAGCGTCACATCTTAGCGTCACATCTTAGCGTCATCTTTTGCGTCATCTTTGAGATAACCACAGTGACGCACCATAAACCATACTGACTATAGCATACAAAAGTTAAGTTAAGATTCGTTTAGAATAGAAGCTAAAGCGTACCCTATTGCTTGGCAAAAGTCACTCATCGATCAATTAGCGTTATTCGCCCCTACAATAATGGTACTAAAAGGCTAAATTATCAACAACTAATATTATCTTTTTGCCCTTATAGCCTCGACTGCATGGTTCTTTTAATATCTTTAATTTAGCGCCTTATTTTGCTCATTAATTGGCTCATCAACCCATTTTAACCCCTATTTTTAGCCAAACCCTCTACTAGCAACTGTTCAATTTAACCAAACATATGTTAATGCTAATCTTAAGCAGTCAATACATAACTAACTATTATGATTTATAGCGCAATGATAATATTAACCTATGCTTTTAGGATTTAGCCAAAATGCTACGCTTAAAAGTGCTAAAATCAACACTTAAGCTTACAGTCAAATCACAATATTTTTGTTAAAATTATTTGTTAAAATAATAGCTGTTACTGTCCACCCCTTCCATAATTTATAAGGATTTAAAATGAGCAACTCTACCAAGCCTGTTAAAGACTCTCCTGTTATCGCTACCACGGTGGTCACCAAAGCCGGTGAGTCATTGCATCTCAATCAGGACAAGGCAGTCGCCCTTAAAGATAAACCTGTATCAAATACCAAAGAGAGTTTTGAAGAGCTTAAAAAAGAAGTGATAGCCACCCCCTCTAAAACAGAGGCGGATAAAGCCCTGATTGAGGACCAAGCTGCTAAGCAAAAGATTCTCGATGAGGTAAAAGCCCAGTCTGAGGCTAAATCGCAGTCAAAATTAGATGAGCTATTGGCGCAAAAAGAGAAAAATAAGAGTAGTGATGATAAAGAAGACAATAAAGAAGACAATAAAGATGACAATATAACCAAGTCTGACACTACTGCAGACAAAGCGCCTACTGCATCGACCAAGCCTGACGACAAGGACGCTGACAAGGACGCTAAAGATAAAGATACTGCCGCTAAAGATACCAGTGCGCAAGATGGCAATGCCGCTCATGCCAGCAATGCCGCCAACGCTCAAGTGACTGACCCCAAAAACACTGCTGCTGCTAAAGAAACTGACGCTGACGCTCACGATACCGCTGCTAAAAACAGTGACGCCAAAAACTCTCAAACCGTTGCAAGCTCTAAAGTAGATGAAAAATCGTCAGATGCCAATGTCAATAACACAATCACGCCTGACAGTATAGCAGCTTCCAGCTTAATAGCAGACAAGGCTGACAATGCTGGCAATGCGAGTAAAGAACAGGCAAAAGGTCAAGCGCCTTTAGCCTCGCCATCTACTACTACTACACCAAGTGCAGATGCAAGCTTACCACGGCGTGTGGCTATTTTAGGCGGCAATCGTATCCCATTTGCTCGCTCTAACAGCAGTTATGCCGATGTCAGTAACATTGATATGTTAAGCGCTGCTTTAAACGGTTTGGTTGAGCGTTATGAATTGCAAGGTGAACGGGTTGGCGAAGTGGTGGCAGGTGCGGTGCTAAAGCTTAGCCGTGATTTAAATTTGACGCGTGAGGCTGCCCTCAATACGGCGTTAGATCCACAAACGCCTGCTTATGATATCTCTCAAGCTTGTGGTACTGGTTTACAAACAACCTTTGCCGCTGCCAATAAGATTGCCTTGGGAATTATTGACTCGGCGATTACTGGCGGCGTGGATACCACATCTGATGCGCCCATTGCTATTGGTGATGGTTTGCGTAAAGCGCTGATTAAACTGGGCGCTGCCAAAAACAATAAGCAGCGCCTTGCCGCTTTGACCAGAATAAATCCTAAAAAACTGATTGATGCCCCGCAAAATGGCGAGCCACGTACTGGCTTGTCTATGGGTGAGCATCAAGCGATTACGACGCTTGAGTGGAATATCAGCCGTGAAGCGCAAGATGAGCTTGCCGTGAGCAGTCATAAAAACCTAGCTCGCGCTTATGACGAGGGCTTTTTTGACGACTTGATTACCCCATTTAAGGGCTTAACCCGTGATAACAACTTGCGTCCAGATTCGACGCTTAAGCAGTTAGCCAAGTTAAAGCCAGCTTTTGGTAAGCGCAATGCCAATCCGACGATGACTGCGGCCAATTCTACCCCGTTAACCGATGGCGCCTCTTGTGTGCTATTGGGTACCGATGCGTGGGCGCAGGCCCATGGTCTTAAAGCTTTGGCTTATATTACCCATCAAGAAACTGCGGCCGTAGATTTTATTGGTAAAGAAGGCCCTAAAGAAGGCTTATTGATGGCGCCTGCTTATGCGGTGCCACGGATGCTTGCACGTGCTGGCTTGACGCTACAAGACTTTGACTTTTATGAGATACATGAAGCCTTTGCCTCACAAGTCCTATCAACGCTTGCCGCTTGGGAGGATGAGACTTTCTGTAAAGAGCGTTTGGAGCTTGACGCCCCATTAGGATCTATCGATCGCAGCAAGCTTAACGTCAATGGCTCATCTTTAGCCGCCGGCCATCCTTTTGCCGCAACGGGCGGGCGCATTCTGGCTACTGCTGCTAAATTATTGGATCAAAAAGGTTCGGGTCGTGCTTTGATATCCATTTGCGCCGCAGGTGGTCAAGGCGTTACTTGTATTCTTGAGAAATAACTCAGCAATAGCGTAGTGGTAGGGAGTACGCGGCCTTAGTTCGTATAAAGTAGTTCCTATAAAGTAGTTCCTAAAAAAAAGTTCCTACACAAAATATCGTATAAAAAAGTTCGTTTAAAAAAGCCCTTGAATAAGTTCAAGGGCTTTTTTTTGGGTAGCAATCAAGTGGATACGGCCATAGGGTCATAAACTACATCGTATAAGTCGCTTGCAGTGAGTCTGACTTGCCTGCCAGCAACCGCTCCATCTCATGTCGTATTCTAAGCCCCGTCTCATCGGTGCCAAACTGCACCGCAAAGCCTGCAGGGCGGTTGGCTTGGGTTTTATGATTCACCCAAACCACTTTACCATTTAGGGGCAAACGTTCACTTGAGCCGGGCAGAGTCACGGCAACAAACACCTCATCTCCCAAAAGCTGCTGGCGCTCTGAGGGCACAAAGATGGCCCCATTTTTTACAAAGGGCAAATAACTGGCATATAGCATGTTTAAGTCGACGATATTGCAGGTTAAGATACCACCGCGTCCTGGCATGGCCATAGGTCTGACTCCTTAATTATTGTGCTAGTGGTAGACCACTGGGGTCTATGTATTCATTTATTAATGACACTTGTTACTAATGACACTTGCTTAAACATATGCGCCCTTGCGTGACTGGCTTACGTTAGGTGCGGTTTATAATGTGGTTAATGCTTGACACAGCCTATCATATCCTAGTTTTTCCTGCACATTTTGTTGCATGGCCTGCTTAATATCGTCTATCTGCTGCATAAGATGATAAATCGCCTCAAGCTTCAGGGTCGATACGGTCGTATAGTCCTCTAGTGCCAAGTCTGTTTGCAGCGCGGGCATGCCAATACAAGCCCGGCTTAACTCCATCAACATTATCTCACTAAGCCTAATAAAGGCCTCTAAAGGCAAGATGGTTTGCCAGTAATCGCTGGCGGCAATGCTACTACGCTTGCCTACCCGCAGCGCCAACCAGGTGGTTAGCCACGCCTGACGCTGCGCATACCATGGCGCTGTCAACATGGCCAAAGCGGCTAATGGGGCACCGTTGGCTAGTGCCAATGCCTGATTAATATGCGTCGCTAATATCGCCTGCTTGTTATGACCGTTGTTATTGCTGGTGTGATGACCGTTACGATGACCAGTGTTATCATCTTGGTTATGGACACTCTTATTCTCACCATCAAGCGCCACTATAGCTTGCTGCCCTAGCTGTTCAGCGAGATATACGTTGACTTGGGTGCGGTCTATATCATGAATAGCAACTTGCTGCACCCGGCTTTTAATCGTTGGTAGCAGCTTGGTGGGCATATCGGTAATCAATAGCAGATGAATACCGTCACGGGGTTCCTCAAGCGTCTTTAGTAAGGCGTTTGCCGCTGCCACTGTCATGGTGTCAGCGTTATCAATCACACACACGCGCCGACCATTACTGCCTTGATGGATAAAGGGCTGCAATGCTCGGATATCATCAACCTTAATGCTGTCTTTTTTAATAGCCTGCTTGCTGGCATCTGCTGTTGGTTTGCTTGCCAGCTTTTTTTGCGCTTGGCCTTCTGCGCTAAAAGAAGCGTCGTCTGCGCTAAGGGGCAGGCTTGACTGGGGCAAGACTTGCAAATCTGGGTGCGTACCGGCCAGCAGCCACAGGCAACTTTGACATTGACCACAAGCGGTTTGAGGCTGTTCTTGCCGCCGCTCGCATAGCAGCCAAGCGGTAAAACGCCATACAAAATGCCGCTTACCAATGCCTTGCATTCCTGCAAATAGCAAGCCATGCGGCAAACGCGGGTAACGGTCAGTCAAGTGCTGCCAGCTTTGCATTTGCCAAGGCAATACCGCTGTAAAATAGACGCTGCTATCAAGATTATTAACTGGGTTAACGCTCATCAAATAACTGCCATTCTCTGTGGTAAGGTTAAAAGCTATTGACTGTTATAAACTTAGCATAGACAAGGGCATAGCATTGAGGCGGTCTAAATCTGCTTGGGTGTCTACACCAGCGGGCAAGGCTATTAACGCCTTAGCAATGGCAATTTTGCCACCGTTCTCAAGCACCCGCAGCTGCTCTAGACTCTCTAGCGCCTCTAACGCCGCAACTGGCCATTTAACAAAGTCTTGTAACAGTTGCACCCGATAAGCGTATAGGCCTAAATGACGATTGGCATGCTTGGGAGGCGGCAAAGGCGACGGCTCGGCAAGCTTACTTTTGACATTGCTATCATCTGCTGCTGTTGGGTGCGCTGAGGCGGCGGCTAGTTCATACTGTCTATCACAAGGAATAGGCGTACGGCTAAAATACAACGCGCAGCCTTGATTGTCACTCACCACTTTGACCACAGAAGCGCGCAAAAATTCAGCTTGCGATACAATGGGCTCATACAAAGTGGCCATCACACACTGCGGTTGTTGCTCCAGCAATTCTTTGACCTGATTGAGCAGCTTTGCGGGGACCAGCGGCTCATCCCCTTGCATGTTCACCACAATATCATGAGGATTCCAGCCTTTTATGCAAGCCACCTCGGCCAATCTATCGGTGCCGGACACATGCGTATTTGCAGTCATAACCACATCATAACCTGCATCCAAACATACTTTGGCAATCCTTGTATCATCGGTCGCGATGCATAAATCATCTGCAAATGTTGCCTGACTCGCTCTTTCGGCCACCCATAAAATCATCGGTTTACCATGAATATTTAATAATGGCTTAGCAGGTAACCGGCTGCTGTGGTAGCGAGCGGGAATAACAATATGGATGGCAGCTTGTATATCAGTTTGTATGTCAGCTTGAGCAGCATCGTTATGGCTAGATGACAAAGTGACCATGTGAAATCCTTAAGATAAGCTGATTGCTACTGGTTAACACTGTCTAAACAGGCCATAGCTGTCTAAAGAATAGCGCAGGCTTGTAGTTGTCGTTGTAGCGTTTGATAACAGGCAGCGGACAACAGCGCCCGCACTGGCAGCACCCAAATATTCAACTTGGCAAGCTGGGCATGGTTTGCCACTAGCAGCGCAATTTTAACCGCATCTTTGGTGGTGATGACGATAGGATACTGAGTCAGCATCGTTAAGTCCTCAGCTCTAAATTGATGGTGATCGGGCATTGGCTGCTCGATAACCTCGTAGCCCAAACCACGTAACGTTGCAAAAAAGCGCTGCGGATAGCCAATACCACTAACACCATACACTGTTTGCTTGGTTAAGCCCTCTGCCCTGTCTGGGTCTAGGGCGTTACCATCTTGGTCATAGCCGTTTTCAGTCTGTTTGGCTTGAGCATGATACTGCTGCCTGAGGGGGTTTGGCAATGTCAAGGGTCGCATCGTGGCTGGCAGTAACTGCATGGTTAGCTGGTTGGTGGCAATATTGGTATTGGTATTGGCGTGAGTATTGGTATTAGCATCATTCAAATTATATTGATGCACAGATTGGTGATACACCACCGTCGCCTCATTCAATC
>JAGLBE010000015.1:0-29553 GCA_018260445.1 Psychrobacter sp. | reverse complement strand
GCATACTGACCCGCTTGCGCCATTAACTCTTGGTGAGACCCCATCTCGACCACACGCCCATTGTCGAGCACCACGATTTTATCGGCGCTTTCAATCGTTGTCAGTCGATGCGCAATCACAATCGTGGTGCGCTCGCGCATGATATTTTCCAGCGCTTTCTGGATATAGTGTTCGGACTCATTGTCTAGTGCACTGGTCGCCTCATCCAAAATCAAAATGGGCGCATTTTTTAACAAGGCTCTGGCAATTGACAGACGTTGGCGCTGGCCGCCAGAAAGCTGTAGGCCTTCAGCGCCGATAGCGCTGTCATAGCCGTTGGGCAACTGCATAATAAAATCGTGCGCAAACGCTGCTTTTGCCGCCGCTATGATATCCGCATCTGACTTTGTGGCTAAATCGCCATACGCAATATTGTTTCTTATCGTCTCATTAAATAAGGTGACTTGCTGATTGACCGTAGCAATTTGCGAGCGTAATGAGTGCAGGGTAAGTTCTGCAATAGGCACGCCATCCATTTCGATAGACCCTGAGCTAGGCGTGAGGGTTCGGGTTAACAGATTAACTAGTGAGGTTTTACCGGCGCCGCTTCTGCCCACTAACGCAATGGTTTCACCCGCCTTAATTTTCAAATTAAAGTCTTTTAACGCTTGAGTGCCGTCGGCGTAGGTTAAACAGACATTGTCAAAACAGATATTGCCGGCAAGCACTGTATCTACCCTGCCCGTGTCTGCCTCTTCTGGCTCATCTAATAAAGTAAAAATAGACTGGCCCGCTGCAATACCCTGTTGCAGTTTTTGATTCACGTCGGTCAAGGCACGCACTGGTTTATTCAGCAGCAAGGCCGCCAAAAGATAGGCAATAAACTCGCCAGCGCTGGTAGAGGCCATAACCTCAGGACGCAGCGCCAACCATACCACCACCGACAATGCCATTGCCATCAAAAGCTGCACCAACGGCGTATTGATGCTATTGGTGACCACAATCTTCATCCCTTGGCTCAAATTAGACTTTGAGGCTTTATCAAATCGCGCTGCCTCATAGCGATGACCACCATAATTTTTTACCACATGATAGCCGCCAATCACCTCGTTACTGATGTGGCTCACCTCGCCCATCGTTTTTTGAATGCCCTGCGATAGCCTTAAGTAGCGTTTAGAGGCCAGTCGAATCAGCCATAAAATAGGCGGCAAAATAACAAACAGGATTAGGGTTAGCCGCCAATTGGAATAGATTAAATAGCCCATTAGCCCAATGACGGTAAGTCCTTCACGCAGTAGCGTTTTAATGGCGTCGGTACTGGCAGCGGTCACCTGCTCAACGTCAAAAATAAGCTTCGAAGAGATAGCGCCAGACGGGTTAAGCAAATAAAACGAGCTTGGCAAATTTAATAATTTATCAAACACTTGCACCCGCATTTGATACACCAAATTACGCGACACAAACGCCGAATAATAATTGCCCAAAAACGAGCCCACACCCCGTACGATAAACAACACAATAATCAATAGCGGAAACAGGTTTTGTTTGGCTTGGTCGCCCTTGTTAATCGCATCGGTGATAAATTCAATCAGCTTGGCAATGCCTACTTCGGTGGCGGAGTTAATGGCAAACCCGATAATCATTAACACGATGGCTTGCCAATAGGGTTTAAGATAACTCAATAGACGCACATAAGTGGCGGTACGGGTGGCGACAGGTGGCGCTAGAGCAGCCTTAGCCTTGGGGGTAGAAGAGGCTGCGGCGTCCATCCTCAGCGTTGTGCTAGCTGGAGTTGCTGTATCGTTAGCGGTATCTTTGACGTTTGCAGCCTTTGGAGCAGCAGGTAGATTATCGGTACGGCTATTTGGAGATAAATGTTGAGTCATATACCTTGCGTCTTGTCTGTGTGGGCGTATCCATCAAGCCGCTTGAAACTGTCGATTTACTATTAAGGGGTCGAACTTTGCGGCATGTTGCCTACGGAACTTGGACTGCTAGCTTGATTATTCTGAGCTCTGAGCGCTTTGAGCGCCCTGAACATTTTGACCAATAGGCACAACGGTACTGATGTTGAGATTAATAAACCCAAGTTTTCCGGCCACGTCCATAACGCGTACCACCGATTGATGGGTCGCATTGCCATCAGCAGCAATAATAAACACCATATCCCTATTGTTACCTGCCTCTTGCTGCAACATATTAATCAGCTCAGCCTCACTATTTGAACCCAGTGCAATACCGTTTACCGCATAACTACCATCCTCTTGCACCGCCACCTCAATGCTCGCATCAGTTTTGCTGACTTCAACCCCATCTGCCTGAGGCAACACGATGTTAAGACGGCTAAAATGATTAAACGACGTTGATAATAGTAAAAAAATAATCAAAAACAGTAAGCAATCAATCATTGGGGTTAAATTGATTTCTAAGGGCTCTACCGTGGGTTTTCTAAAACGCATAATGAGCCCTCCGACATATATTAAAAAAAGGCGGACGCTTGAGCTGTAAATGACACATAGTGATAGTTAGTGACACTCAGTGCTACATAGCGACGTCCTACATTGATTTCTGCCGACCAATAACAATGCTATCTAACCCCGAAATAGAGGGTTTTGGCTCGGCTTTAGCTGCTTGCTGGGACGAGGCGCTGACCACATCCATCAGCTGATAATCATAAAGCTCTTGTATCAAAAGCCCCGCCTCTGTTTCAAGGGCGGCGTTGATATCCACAATGCGGCGCTGATAAAAACGATATGCCACCAAGGCTGGGATTGCCACCACCATACCCGCAGCAGTGGTAATCAGTGCTTGTGACACGCCTGTTGCCAACAACGAAGGGTCTTGCATCATGCCATTTGCGCCATCGGTCATCGCTAAAAATGAGGAGATAATACCAAGCACCGTACCCAATAAGCCCAGTAAGGGCGCAATCGCCCCAATGGTGCCCAACATATTGATGTTTTTCTCTAACTGATGAATATTGACACTGGCACGGTTTTCCATATGCAAGGTCATCGAATCAAGCCCATACTGGCGGTATAACAGACCTGTCGCCAAGACATCGCCTAGCGCCGTTTTTTCTTTGACATTCATTAACTGGGTACGGCTAATATCACCGTTTTCGCGCAATCGATTAATCAATTGTTCGCGCAAACGTTTCGGTGCTACCTTATTGAGTTGCAGTTTGGTGGCGCGTTCAATAATAATAATAAGGCCAAGGATGGAGCACCCCACAATCGGCGCCATCAACCAACCCCCTGCTCTAATTAACTCCCACATACCTAAACCTTATCACTGCTGTTCATCCTAAACCACATTTAAAGTTGCGCTGTTTATTGCTGTCTCATTAGTGCTGTCTAAAAAATTGCTGTCTAAAAAATTACCATATATACTTATTTTAACGCTTCAGTCTTAATCCTTGACCTTGACCTTGACCTTGAACTTTGCATAGGCTACGTCGTCAGCAAGTTTACTGCAAATGCTGCAATAAAGCCTCTAATTCTTCATGACTGTGGAAAAATATCTCTACACTGCCTTTGCCGCCTTTTTTTTGTTTGACTTTGACCGCAGCCCCTAAGCGATCAGACAGCTGTTTATTTATTGCCTCTATTTGCGCCTCAAGTTTTGCGAGTTTATCAACTGGTTTTTTATCAGGGTTTAAGATTGACTTAACCAACTTTTCAGCATCACGCACCGTTAAGGACCCGGCAATAATTTTTTCGGCAATGATTGGCTGCTGCTCAGAGGACAATGACAATAAACAGCGAGCATGCCCCATGTCCAGCGAGCCGGCGCTCAAATAATCTTTAACAATGTCATTAAGGTGATTGAGGCGAAGTAGGTTGGATACGGTTGTACGTGCCTTTCCCACCACCTCGGCTATCATCGCATGGCTCATATTAAACTCTGTATGAAACCGCTGCAATGCTTCTGCTTGTTCGATAACCGATAAATCCTCACGCTGTATATTTTCAATCAACGCCAAAGCAATGGCCAGCTCGTCAGATAACACCCGCTCAATCGCAGGAATCGTCGTTTGCCCCGCCATTTTTGCAGCCCGCCAGCGGCGCTCGCCGGCAATGATTTCATGGGTAACAACTTGGGTTTCTCTATTTTCTGCCGCCAATAATGGGCGAATCACAATGGGCTGCATCACCCCATGCTGACGAATAGAGGACGCAAGCTCACTAAGCGCCGGCTCACTCATGTCGCGTCTGGGCTGATATTTACCCGCTTGCAGGCGCTGCACGTCCATTTGCACCAGTGTCATCTCGTCATCCGCGCTGGGCTGACGCTGCTCGGTGCGCTGCTCTATTTTTTTAACGCCATGACTTGGCGCACTACCCTTAGCATTGGCATTGGCCGAAGGGCTAGACGCTACTGCTTTAACGTCACGTCCCTGTATAACACCTAGCTTAGCTTGACTTTTGTCCGCTTGTTTTCCGCCTTGTTCACTTGGGGCACTGGCTGCGGACGCCAACTGATTTTTTTTACTCTCGCTGGTACTGCCTGCAGGATTTGCTAAAGGCGTGGGAGGTTGGTCGTGGCTCAACTCAGCATTCGGGGCTAAGGCGATACTGTCCGCATCCAAGCTCCCTATATTATCATCATCACCATCATCGTTACTAGAATCGATAACCGAATCATCGCGCAAGGCAACTGCAGTAATGGCTTTCTCTTTTTTAATGGAACCAAGTAGAGCATCCAACCCTCGGTTGGCGGCTAATCCACGCTTTCTTGCCATGATGGGTATCCTCTACCGACTTATCTATTCTAAAATTAATAATTTTAATGCCATTACTGTCAATAGTCTCGACTGTCAATAGTGTCGATACTCGATACTATCTAAACAGCTAGCAAAACAGCTAGCCAAACAGCTAAACAGCTAAACTATACAAGGGCCTTTGCATCGCCAATGATGACTTGCCATCACTCAAAGTTCGGCCTAAGATGCCGCTTAAAGTGCTCAAAGCTAACCTTGGTTAAGCCGCTTTTAAATGTTTAAAAGCTACAGTGCGCACTTAAGCATATAGCGGCTTTGCTAGGGGTGTTCATTTTAATGAATTATGCCAAGCTTGCAAGTACAATCGTTATTTATCTGACCTACTGCGCGGCGTTTTACCTTTTGCTAAGCATACTATAGCATTACATATTAAAAACCGTTGCCATTTTATTTGGCTGAGTTTGGCTGCTAGCTGGCTGCTATCTTCATGCTGTCTGGCTGCTATCTGGCTGCTGTCGGTTATGCGATGGCCTATAAGTCAATTGACTTATTTGGCAGCACTTTGTTTAACAATTTCGGCGGCCAACTTGCGGTAAGCTTGTGCTCCTTTTGAGCATTTATCATACTCAAGCACCGTCATCCCGTGCGCCGGCGCTTCAGCCAACCGCACATTGCGCGGTATAACCGTTTGAAACATCAAGTCACCAAAATAGGCCTCAAGTTCGCCCGACACGTCGTTAGCGAGTGTGTTACGGTTGTCAAATAAGGTTCTTAGCACGCCCCGAATATACAAATCAGGGTTTAACTCTTTTAAGCGCTCTATGGTTTGTGACAAGTCAGCGAGCCCCTCTAGGGCATAATACTCACACTGCATCGGGATAATCACCCCATTGGTCGCCACCATCGCATTAATGGTCAAAAGATTAAGGCTCGGGGCACAATCAATAATAATATAATCATATTGATAAGCCGCGCCCTCTAGCGCCGCCATCGCTTTTGTCAGCAATAAATGGGTATCGGTTTGCCCCATCAAAGTAATATCGATGCCCGATAAATCTCGATTTGCGCCCACCACATCAAAACCGGCGGGGCTTGCCACAATTGCGTCCTTAAGACTGACCCCATCGAGCAGCACATCGGCAATACTCATCTTAAGCGCCTGCTTTTGCAGACCGGTACCCGTGGTGGCATTACCTTGCGGGTCTAAATCAATCATTAATACTTTTTTGCGTCTCGCCGCTAAACTTGCCGCAAGATTGACCGCTGTCGTGGTTTTACCCACCCCACCTTTTTGGTTTGCAATTGCCAAAATTTCCATAGAGTTACTCTTATTACCTGAATCAAGTATGACTTTAACCACTTATCACTACAATCTATCTTTATTAAGAATTGCGTACTAGCAGCGCCCTAGTAAAACGTTTAACGCCAACTTTACCTTTAGTGTTTTGCTGGCAACGTTAACTTTTGTCTGCAAGGTTCGTTGTTAACTTTTGTCCTTAGCAAGCTGGCGTCTTTTTGTCAGCTCAATTAAGTGCCGGGTCTCGTTTAATTGTGGCACGCTTAACGCTATTGTGGTGATGTGCCAGTTTGGCAAAAGGGCATCCATGTCGCTGGCCTCTGGTAACAAGCCTTTCATCGCTTGTAAACACCCCCCTTGAGCCAATCTTGGCGCAGCAGCGGCCACAAAATCGGTTAAACTGGCAAAAGCGCGTGAGGTGACCACGGCAAATTTTTCAGACTCTAGCGGGTTAAAATGCTCAATGCGGCTAGCGACAGGGGTGATGTTTTTGAGCTGAAGCTCACTCACCGACTGTTTAATAAAACGAATCTTTTTTTGATTGCTGTCGAGTAGCGTCACGTGTCGTTCGGGTTGGCAAATGGCGACGATGACCCCGGGCAACCCTGCCCCAGTGCCAATATCCAAAAGCGCGCCTGGCTTTAAATGCGGGATAATCGCCAAACAATCTACAATATGTTTGATAAGCGCCTCATGTGGCTGCTTAATTGCCGTTAAGTTATAGGCCTTGTTCCAAAATAATAGCTTATCCAAATATAATAACAAACTACGTCGCTGCGTTTGATTTAACGGCAGCTGTAATTGCTGCGCTGCGGCTTGCAAACATGCCTCAAAATCAGGCAACTGGTTAGCAATAAGCGTAAATTCGTTTTTATCCATAATTATCCTAGCAGGATTAGGGACTAAAAAACGCCTCTAATTTTGGGCATGGTTTAGCATCGTCAATACATTGGGTTTAAGTTGCAGATTATAACACGTTCATTGCTAATATCGATTAATTAACCGACTTCAGCTTATACCATGACCCTCCTACCCCGTCGCCTAATCGATAAAAGCCGCTATCCTAACCCCCTATTATTTGTTACAGTTATTAGGGTGTGTTCGTCGCTTATAACAGTTCCTTATATCAGTCCCTTATATCAGTTCCTTATAATAGTCTCATGCGAGCAATGCCATTCATGCTATCAATGCTACTTTGACCTTTTAAACAGTTGATAAAATCCATGTCAAAAAGAACCGCAGCAAAAAAAATAAAACCCGTGCCAAGCGCTCGTGTGAAGACGGATACTAAGACGACAAAAACCGAGCATAACAGTACCGCAACCACCGCCCGCCAATGGCAATTGCTGACCCAATTAGAGCGTAGCCGTTGGCGTGGCACCCATCATATCCATGAGCAGCTGCGCCTGTCGGGTTTTGATGTCAGTTTACGCACCATCCAGCGCGATTTAAACGCCTTATCCAGCCGCTTTCCTATCGAAAAAAACAATGCCAATCCACAAGGCTGGCGCTGGAAAGAAGATGCGCCGGTGCAAAGTTTACCGCATATGAGCCTATCGCAAGCCGTGGCTTTTAACATGGTGGAGGCAAACTTAGCCCAGCTTCTTCCCCCAGCCATACTCGAAGAATTGTTTCCTTGGTTTGACTTAGCACGGCGGCAATTAAAAGACAGCAAGGTGGCGCACACTTGGCTCGATAGAGTGCGTATCGAGCCGGCTACCCAGCCGTTAATAGCGCCCAAGATTTGCCGCAAATGTAAAGATGCCATTTACGAGGCCATTTTTTATGGCCGGCAGATTACCGCCAGCTATACACGGCGCAATAGAGACAATGCGGGCGTTTACGCGCTAAACCCGCTTGCCATTGTTCAGCGTGGCGTGGTTATTTATGTGTTGGCCACCCGTGTGGATGATGCCGAGGCGTTGATACGCACCTTTGCGCTGCATCGGTTTACCGCAGTGACCGTTGAGGACATTGACGCCGTGATACCGGCGGACTTTGATTTATCTTCATATTTGGATGGTGGCGGTATGGGCTTTGTGCACCCCTTGTTTCGCGACCGACCCGACCGTGGCAAGGACACCAAAGTCAAGCTGGTGTTTAATGGTGGCGCCGGCTCTAGCTTGACTGAAAGCCGGCTGAGCGAAGACCAAGAAGTCATTGAAGATGAGGACAACAACACCCAAACCATCACCGCTACCGTCAATTTAACCTCGCAACTGGTCTGGTGGTTACGCGGCTTTGGGAAAAAGCTCAGTCACATAGAGCCAGAGATACTCGCGCAGGCCGTGCATCAAGATGACTCAAGGTTATAAACTACTGATTTAAAATTCTGCCTTATGACTTATGTATCGTTGTATTGTTGTATTGTTGCCTAGGCTTGTCACTGATGTCTTGTCACTGATGTCTTGTCACTGATGTCTTGTCACTGATGAATTATAACTTATGGCTTATTCCAGATAACTTCTGCCACGCCCGCCTATTGCCATTTACTCAAAAGCGTCTCTTACCATGGCGACAAGGGCGACCCTATCTCTATCATGACAACTAACAGCTACCAAACCGCTCATAACAACTACTGACAGTAGCGGTCAAAATTTGCTACCCTGTCCCTTGTATTGGCTTTATCTTCACCTTTATCTTCACCTTTATCTTCACCTTGTCTTGGTATTGTCTTAGCGTTGTCTTAGATTGCTGCTACCTTATATTCTGATTCTGATTGCGACTCCAGTGTACATTAGCTGGCTGGTTTACCACTTTTACAGCCTCTTATGGGCTATTATCCTTATCTATTATCCATCATTGACCATTCATCATACGAGTAAGAGAACTATGGCTAAAAATGCCCTACAAGCACAACTTTTAAAGGCGGGCTTGGTCGACAATAAAAAGGCCAGCAAGCTTAGCAACCAAGCGCAGCACGCTAAGCGCACCGGAGATACGACAGATAGCGACCATAAGCAAGCGTTGGCAGATGCACAAGCTAGTAAAGTGGCAAAAGACCAACAACTGAATCAGCAAAAGCAGCAAGCATTAGAGCAAAAAACGCTCAAAGCCAATATTGTGCAAATGATTCAACAACATCAAATTACAGACACTTATGGCGATGTTGATTATCAGTTTGTGGATAACGGTAAAATCAAAAAGTTGCCGATTAGCCAAAAGCTTTACCAGCAAATTGTTGCCGGTCATGTGGCTATCGCCCATTTAGAGAAGGGCTATGCCTTATTGCCTCGCCCTTTAGCGGATCGCATCGAGGAAAAGCTTACGGGTTTTATTATTGAATTAAATGAGCAAGCAGCAAGTGAGGTAGCAGAAGATGACCCTTACGCCGCTTATGCCATTCCTGACGATTTAATGTGGTAGCCAAACCTATAACTTAGAACTTAGAACTTAGAACTTAGAACTTAGAACTTAGAACTTAGAACTTAGAACTTAGTGTCAAATACGCGGCTGTTGCAGTAAAATTAGGACTTACGCATATTAAGAAAATATGACGACTGGCAATTATTTTTGAATCGTCTAAAGGTAGAGCGAAGCCGCTTCAAAAATAATTACCAGTCACTTTATGACGCTGTTCAATCATATTTTGCGTAAGTCCTAAAAATATTCAAATTTATACCCATATTCATGATGACTGTCCCTACCATGGGCATCTAGCTTAGGAATGCTTTTAATGACCACCCCCATCAAAGATGTCACGCCAATAGCGGCGCAGCCCAGTACGCAACCAAAGAACACCCATGCACAGAACACTCAGGCACAGAACACTCAGCCAGAAAATAAGCAAACCGAAAACACACCGTCTGCCCGCACATCAGTAAGCAGTCAAACAGCGCAGCTCCAAAAAACCATGCCATCTAATTTGCTGAGCGAAATTACTGACAATAGCGAGACGATATTTTTTGGTATGAATTTTAAATACACTGAAGTGAAGAAAAAGGGCCTTATCAATAGCATCAAAGGCAATACTCAGCCGATGGATTTGGACTTATCATGCGTGTTGTATGACAGCAAACTGCACCTCATCGATACCATATGGTTTAAACAATTGCGTGACAGCAGCGAGGCCATACGCCATCACGGCGATAGCCTAAATGGTAAAGATAGAGGCAGCGTGGCTGAGCTTGACCGCTATGCCGATGTCGAAACCATTGAGCTGCGCTTGTCACGTTTGCCCATTACGGTGGCGCATGTGGCTTTATTTATATCCTCTTATCACGGCTATCCTATTCGTAGCGTGGAGCGGGGCAATTTATATCTTAGAGACGATGAGGGCAATGAGTTATACGGCAAGGATTTAACCACGCTGCCTGCTAAGACAACGGCGAAATTGGTGGCCACGTTAAGCCGAGAGTTGAAGGAATGGCGGCTCACCATCCATAATATCGCGTTGGACAGCGCAAAAATGGAGGCGATGGCACTGCAAGCGCAAAAGGAGTTATCGCGGTTATTTCCTATGATGCTTAGCTATCGCTAGACGCTGCTAGACACTTTTACCGTCCTAATTATCTTAGTCGTTCAGCTTATAGCCACCAGTGACCGCAACTTGTAGCCGCTGGTAACCGCTGGTAACCGCAAACAGTCGCCAACGCCAACGACGATTACAGTTTCTCGCCGCAGTGCGGGCAATAGTTGCGCCGATCGAGCTCCTTGGCACGAGCTTCAAACTCCTGATCCCGCAGCAAATTGAGCACCACCTCGTGGGCTTGCTCTTTCCCTAAGCCCACATCCAGCCGTAGCGTATCTATCTTCTTATAATCTCTTATTAAATCAATCTCGTGATTTAGCAGCAGCTCATGAAATTTTTGTTCCAATAATTCACGCCGCTGCGCCAATTCGGACGCCAACCCCGAGGCCAAAATACCCGCGGGTAAAGCGGCCAATCCGACCCCTAAAATGGTAATCACCGCACCCAAAATTTTGCCTTCCACCGTAATAGGAATTACATCGCCATAACCCACCGTGGTGAGCGTGACCACTGCCCACCACATTGACTTGGGAATGGACTCAAAAACTTCGGGCTGGGCCTGATTTTCGACCACATAGATACCGCTTGATGCGGTGACAATCATAATGATAAGAATAAAAATAACTGCTTTAAACGACTCTTTTTCTTTACTGAGCACCACCAATAAAATCTGCATCGCCGCAAAATAACGCGTTAGCTTTAATAGTCTAAACAGTCTTAACACCCGCAAAAAGCGCAAGTCGACGGTGACAAAAAAGTTCAGGTAAGCGGGAAATATTGACACAAAATCAATGATAGCCCCGGGGCTTTTTACCCATAATAATCGTTTTTTCCAATTGGGTATATCCGCCTCAGCGTCTTCTTCGACGATGACCCATAGCCTTAACCAATACTCGGCGCTAAAAATAATAATGGAGAAACGCTCAAACAGCTCAAACAGCGCCTGATTTGGATAGTACCAGCGATCAACAGACTCGGCGATGACAGCGGCCACGTTGAGTAGAATCAGTAGGATTAAAAACTTATCAAACAACCGACTAACAGGGGTTTGATAGTGCTTATTCTCGATAATATTATAGATCGTTTTGCGAAGCTTTCGGTACGGCGCATGGTTAATCATGACGAATCAGTTTGGTTGGTCGGCGATAAAGGGTGGTTATAATAATATACGCCGAGTATCTGCCAATAGGCTTGCCACATACCGGGTAAATACCGCCGCATCGGCACCGTTAATGACTCGGTGGTCATAAGACAATGACAGCGGTAACATGAGCCGTGGCTCAAACGTTTGATTTTGTACATTCCAGCGTGGCTGCATAGTCGCTTCAGAGATGCCTAAAATAGCGACTTGTGGCCAGTTCACCAGCGGAGTGAAATAGGTGCCACCAAGGTTACCTTGGCTCGATATGGTAAAGCTTGCCCCTTGTAGCTCATGGCTGCGTAGCTTTTTATCACGAGCTTTGCCTGCCAGCTCACCAATCTCAATGGCAATTTGTTTAATGCCTTTATCCTGCACATTTTTTAGCACCGGCACGATAAGGCCATCATCGGTGGCAACGGCAATGCCCATGTTGACCGTGTTGCGTAGATAAATTTGGGTATTGTCATCGCTTAAATGGCTATTAAAACGGGGATACTGGGTTAGTGCATAGGCCGTCGCTTTGACAATAAACGCCAAAATCGTTAAGCCAATGCCTTGTGCTTTCATCTCGCCTTTAAGCTCGCCACGCAGCTTTTCGGTGTCGGTAATGTCAGACAAATCAAACTGAGTGACTTGCGGCAAATAGGTATTATAATTTAATTGCGGAATCGACATTTTTTGCAATCGGCTCAAATCTTGGGTATCTATCTCGCCCCAAATATCGCTATTGCTCATATCGGGCAATGGCGGCAAACCAGACCTTGCTTGTTGATTGTTTGCAGGTGAAGAGGCCGGAGCCGCTGCGCCACTGTTTTGCATTTTCGCTTTAACATAGCCAAACACGTCTTCTTTTAAAATACGCTGGTTAATCGCACTGCCCGTCACTTGGGTAATATCTACCCCAAGCTGGCGCGCCAATTTGCGCACCGCAGGGCCCGCATACACCTCAGTCAATTTGGCATTAACGGCTGACTCATCGAGTTTTTGATAGCGTGCATCCACACTGCTGGTGGTTGGCTGGGGTTTTGATTTGCTTGTTTGCTCGCTATCGACGGCATCTGCCGTACCCGGTGAGGCGGCGCTCGACGATGGGCTGTTTGCGGCTGCGCTGTCTGCATGACTGTCTGCATGACTGTCTGCATGACTGTCTGCATGACTGTCTGCATGACTGTCTGCATGACTGTCTGCATGGCTGTCAGTGGTGCTGTCAGTAGTGCTGTCGTTGGTGACCTGCTGAGCGTCACTGCTAGCAGCCGCTCCTTTCATGACAATAAAATCTTGACCATTGCTGACGGTATCGCCGGCTTGCACCAATATGGCCTCGATAACCCCTGCTACTGGCGCCGGTACTTCAACCGAGGCTTTATCCGACTCAATGAGCAGTATCGAATCGTCTGCCGCAACGGTGTCGCCCACTTTAACCATCACCTCAGCCACTTGGGCTTTTTCAACGCCCAAATCTGGCAAGGCGTAGGTTTTAGAGTGGCTAGGCTGGCTTGACGACGCATTGTCAGCGTGGACGGCCTTATCCGCTTTGTCCTCTTGCGCCTGCTTGGTGGTCGGCGGCTTATTTTCTGGCTTTGCAGCAGCTTTGGTGGCTGGGTTATTGCCGGTGTTGCTGTGATTACTGCTATCGCCGTCAGTATTTTGCCCATCACTAGCTGCTAGCTCAATCAATACCGAGCCTTCGCTAACGGTATCGCCCACCGCTACGTTAATGGCCGTTACTTGGCCACTAGCAGAGCTTGGGATTTCAACCGAGGCTTTATCAGATTCGATTAGGACAATATTGTCATTGTCGCTAATCACATCACCCACTGACACGAGTATTTCTATGACCTCTGCGCTCTCTACGCCTAAATCGGGGGCTTTGATTTGCATATTTTTCTCCAGCCAAAGGGCTAATGATAAGAAGCGGCTATTTTTATCTGGCTATTATGATATTGGGTGTAGCAGTCAGGTTAAGCTTGGTTATCCGTATTAGCTGATAAATCGCTGTCTGTGGCCTTACTATCTAGCAAATCACCGTCCAATAGCGCCGCATCCGCCGCATCTTCAGCACGTCCTGCACTCGACATGCCCTCATTCGATTCTTCCGTACCGACAATATCGCCATCCTCTTCTTCAATAAGCTCTGGCACGGGATTAGGCTCGCTAATATCCGACGCTGGCGCATCGGGGAAGTGATCAAAATGGGGTTGTTGTTGCCACGCTGGGGTTTGGTCGACATCAATGTCTAAGCTATTGATGGCATCTTTCACCAAGCGCATGTCCACCTCACCCTCATCGGCCAAGCGTTTTAGGGTGGCGACCACAATGTGCGCCGCATCGACATTAAAAAAGCGGCGTAACTGCTCACGGCTGTCAGAGCGGCCAAAACCATCGGTGCCGAGCGTCGTATAAGGACGGCTGTCGGGCAACCAGCCTCGAATTTGCTCAGCATAGTTGCGCATATAATCGGTGGCGGCAACAATGACGCCCTCGTGCGGTGCAAGCTGCTCGGTGACCCACGGCACTTTTTCTTCTTCTAAAGGATGCAGGCGGTTATAATCGTCGCAAGCCATGCCATCACGGGTCAATTCATTAAAACTGGTGACACTCCAAACATTGGCGCTGATGTTAAACTCTTCAGCCAAGATACGTGCCGCTTTTTGCACCTCGCGCAAGATAACCCCAGAGCCTAATAGTTGCACATGCTGGCTGGCTTTAATATCGCTATTGTCTTCTAACAAGTACATACCCCGTTTGATGCCCGTGGCAATATCGCCCAGTTCTGCCCCTTCTGGCATTTTTGGCTGTTCGTAGTTTTCGTTCATTAGGGTGATGTAATAATAGATGCGCTCGCCATTGGCATACATACGGCGCAAACCATCGTGGATGATGACGGCCAACTCATAACCAAAGCAGGGGTCGTAACTGACGCAGTTGGGCACGGTGCCAAATAGAATATGCGAGTGGCCATCTTGATGCTGTAAGCCCTCGCCGTTTAGCGTAGTGCGGCCAGCGGTGGCGCCCAATAAAAACCCTTGCGCTTGACAATCGCCTGCCGCCCAAGCCAAATCGCCCACTCGCTGGAACCCAAACATCGAGTAGTAAATATAGAGTGGAATCATGGGTAATGCATTGGCCGAATAGCTGGTCGCCAAGGCAATCCAGGCACTCATAGCGCCTGCTTCGTTAATACCTTCCTCTAACATATGCCCGTCTTTGGCTTCTTTGTAGCCCATTAACGCATCGTTGTCTTCGGGGGTATAGGTTTGACCAGCGGCAGAATAAATGCCCAATTGGCGAAACATCCCCTCTAAGCCAAAGGTACGGGCTTCATCCGGCACAATCGGCACGACCCTGTCTTGAATGTCTTTATTTTTGAGCATAGTAGCAAGCAGGCGCACAAATACCATCGTCGTCGATTGCTCTTTGCCTTTGCTGCCTTGTAGCACTCTATCAAACATCGACAATTCAGGAATATCAAGCGCAATATGGCCACTACGGCGATTGGGCAGATGCCCCCCTAACGACTCACGCCGACCTTTTAGATATTTTAATTCGGCAGAATCTTCAGCAGGGCGATAAAACGGCAGCGTTTCTAACTGCTCATCGCTAAAGGGCAAATCAAAGCGGTCTCTAAAATACATGAGCCCTGCTTGATCCAACTTTTTGATGCCGTGTGTTTTGTTAACAGCATGGGCTTGATCCGATAGGCCATAGCCTTTGACCGTTTTCACCAACACAACGGTGGGCTGGCCATTGGTTTTCATCGCTTCACTAAAACCTGCATACACTTTTGCAGGGTCGTGACCGCCTCGGTTTAAACGAGCAATATCCTCATCCGATAGCGCATCGGCCATCTCTTTTAATTCGGGATATTTACCAAAAAAGTTATCCCGTACAAAGCTTGGGTCTCGGGCTTCGTACAGTTGATATTCGCCATCCACCACCTCTTCCATACGCTGTTTCAGTACCCCTGTCTCATCTTTGGCAAGCAAGTTATCCCAATTGCCGCCCCAAATCACTTTGATGACTCGCCAGCCAGCACCTCGAAATACCGACTCCAACTCTTGAATGATTTTGCCATTGCCTCTAACAGGCCCATCCAGACGTTGCAAATTACAGTTGACTACCCAAATCAGATTGTCCAGTTTTTCACGTCCAGCTAACGATATCGCCCCCAAACTTTCGGGCTCGTCGGTTTCACCATCGCCTAAAAACGCCCAAATCTTTCGCCCTTCGGCTTCTAGCAAGCCCCGATTAATCAAATAATTGTGCACATGGGCATGATAAATCGACATGATGGGGCCAAGACCCATTGAAACGGTAGGAAACTGCCAATAATCAGGCATTAAATAAGGGTGCGGATAGCTTGATAAGCCTTTGCCGCCGACTTCACGACGAAAGTTGTCCAACTGCTCTTCGCTTAAGCGGCCTTCTAAAAAAGAGCGCGCATAGATACCTGGCGCCGAATGGCCCTGATAGTAAATCATGTCACCGCCAAAGTGATCGCTTGCGGCGCGAAAAAAATGGTTAAAACCGGTTTCATACAGGGTCGCACTTGAGGCAAAGGTGGCCAAATGTCCACCCAAATCATCGTCATTTTTGTTGGCACGTATCACCATTGCCAATGCGTTATAGCGAACCAAAGCCCGTATTTTACGCTCCATGCGCAAATCACCTGGATAAGTAGGCTCAGCCTCTGGCGGGATGGTATTAATATAGGCCGTATCTAAACGGTTAAACGGCAATCCTTGCTGCACTGCCATGTTGTACAGGGCTTTTAATAAAAACTGCGCCCGTTCTTTGTCTGCGTGCTTAATGACGGACTCAAACGCATCCAACCATTCTTGAGTCTCTACGCTGTCGGCATCTTTATAATAATTCATGGTGTCTACTCCTTAGTCTGGCCTTGGTGTTGGTCTGAGCGTTGGTCTGACCCTAATGGTTATGGTAACGCAGTGATTATTAACAGTATAACGACATCCTGCTAAGCTTGCCCAGCCTCACAACAAATTATAACGTATCCTTATTATCGTAACCTTTGCAATAGGGCAAGTTGATTAGCCTACCGCTTAGCCTACGAAGGCAAACATGGCCGCCAAACGACCTATAAACAAAGTGTCATTCATTAAGAAACAAGGGTGCGGTAACAAAATGTTATAATAGTAATTACTCAATACACTTTATTTAAGGAGATGACCGTGACGCTCACTAACTCGCTATATTCCAACCCGTTACGAGTCGGTCTGATAACCTCTGCTGGCCTATGTTTAGCATTGGGCTTGCCTGCCCATGCCGATCAAGCGTTAACGATGACCCTACACGCCTATAAAGTCGAGGTAAGTGCAAATGGCAAAATCGTCTATACGCCTGTCAGTACCGCCCCAGTAGGCAGCGTGATTCAATACAAAGCGACTTATAAAAACAATATCGATAAACCTATTAATGATGTCATGGTGGTGTTGCCTATTCCAGCGGATATGACGTTTACCGGAGAGGCTTATCCACCCAGTGCTCAAGCCTCTAGCGATGGCCAATATTACGCCGATATCCCTTTGATGCGCCGTGTTTCGGGCAAGCTGGTCAAAGTACCTTATGCCGAGTATAAATCGCTGCGCTGGGATATCAAATTTTTGCCAGCTAAGAAAACCGCCGATGTTGCCTTAAACACAATTGTTAAGTAGTGGCTGTTAATTTCACGCTGTGTTGTCTACGCTGTGTTGTCTACGCTGTGTTGTCTACGCTGTGTTGTCTACACTGTGTTGTCTACATGGTTATTTAAGCTGTCTAACCTGTCTAGGCGATGCTCCGTTTTCAAATAATCTTCCGACTGCATCTCGAGCAGCCTTGAGCGGGTGCGCTCAATCTCAAATGCCAACTTTTCGCCTTGGTATAGGTCTAAAATAGCCTGTTCGGCACGTATCAATAATTTTACCCGTCTATCATAAAACTCATCGACCAAGTAAATAAACCGCCGGGTGGGGTCACGCAGGGTATCGGTTAGGGCGGGCACGTTATCAATCAGCACCGTTGAAAAGTTGTTGGCGATGTCGATAAAATCTGATGCCGAGCGCGGTGCCATACACAATTGCCGAAAATCGCAGAACAGTACAGTTTCGGTGCGGGCATTGACGGCAATCTCTCGCCCTGCTATTACAATAGGGTCTTTTGCTATCTTTTGATTGTTGGACAAGGCGGCAAAGCGGTTGGCCAACCAATGCGCATTATCTTTGGTTAACGGGTGCTTGTATAATTCAGCTTGCTGCAACAAACGCAGCCGATAGTCGATGCCCGAATCAATGTTCATGACCGTGGTGTGTTTTTCAAGCTCGTGCACCGCTGGCATAAAACGATCACGATGGATGCCATCTTTGTATAACCCTGATGGCGCAATGTTAGAGGTGGCAACCAGCGTAATCCCTCGTTCAAATAACAGGGTAAACAAATCGCCAAGTATCATCGCATCGGACACATTAGAGACAAAAAACTCATCAAAGCAAATGAGTTTGGCCTCGGCATGAATGATATCCGCCACCTTCTCTAACGGGTCGCTTTGCCCTTGCAACGCATTGAGCTCTTTATGCACCCGCTGCATAAAGTGATGAAAGTGCATGCGCATTTTGCGTTTGATGGGTACGGACTCATAAAACATATCCATCATCCACGTTTTGCCTCGCCCCACCCCACCCCACATATACAAGCCTTGCGGTGGCTGTGGCTCAGATTTAAAAAAGCCAAACAAACCCTTTTTACTGTCGGTTTGGCGGGCTAATTGCTGACAAACGCCATCTAAGTATTGCATGGCCTTAAACTGCACATCATCGTGGGTAAAATCGCCAGTAGCAATCGCCGCTTCATATTTTTGCAGGGGGGTTCTATTGGGCATGAGTGGATTGTCTCTTCATCATCATTAATAAGTTGTGACATTTTGGGATATATTAAAAGTCGATAACCTTAAACTAAATTCAGTTCAGTTCAGTTCAGTTAAGCTAATTTAGCTAATCATAACCTAAATTAGCGGCGTGCGTCAGTGTCTAGCACGTCTTTTATCTCGGTTAAAAACCCATGAAACAAATGCCCTGCGCCGTGGATGATATGGGTTTGTATGTGTTGGTCTTGCGCAAACTTTTGCATACTGGCAGGCGGTATCACATGGTCGTCATCGCCATAAATCATCAGCGTCTTGGCGGTTGGTAGAGTTAAATCAGATACGTCATTTTTTTCGACCGAGGGCGCAATCAGCACCACTTTCACCACGTCCATGTCGCTTAGGCCCCAAATATGTGGGGTGACTAGCATTTGCTCAGCCACTTTTGCTATCACATAGCCGCCAAACGAGAATCCGCCCAGCCATAGCTGCGTGGCATTGGTTTGCTGATGCACCCATTGCAAAACGGCCATCGCATCTTCTATTTCGCCAACCCCATAATCGTGCTCACCTGTTGATTGACCCGTACAACGAAAGTTAAAGCGCACCGTGTGCATGCCCTCGTCACGGGCAAAACGCTGCATGGTGGTGACCACTTTATTATTCATGGTGCCGCCATCTAACGGATTGGGATGGCACAGTAAGGCGACGGTATCGGTACTGGCATCTTGCGGGTCACCCTGTTGCCATAATGCCTCTACTTCAAGCTCGCCTGCTGGCCCTGCTATCATAACTTTTTGGACAGTCGGTTTTTGGCTTGTTGGCTTTTGGCTTGAGGATGTTTTATTAGTTGAATGGGTGTCGCTGGCACGCATAGTTTCCCTTTTTTCTGTTAGCTACAGTAATACGTCTAGTTTAACGCAATTTTAGCAACGATTGGGCTATGCTTTGTTGGGCTTTGTTGAATTTATCATATTATGACGATAGGCTTATGGTGTTGCCAACAAATGGTTTAGCGGATAACGGCTAAATGATAACGATAGACGTTAACGATAGACATTAACGATAGAGTATACCCATGCTAAAGTTTTTTGGGTTCTGATAATAGCTGTGATGGTGGTAATGGCTATTGATTGGCGATTGATTGGCTATTCAGCGCCTATTTCGGGTGGCAATATTGTGGCAACTTTACCAACATTACTAGACTATACAGTTGACCCTAGAAACTTATACAATTGTCTATCGTAAAATTTAACGATCTGATTTACGGCTCTTTATCACAACCCTTAAGGAATTATGATGTTATCTCAATTATATCTTGCTAAAAATAAAGTGCTGTCCACAACCGCTATGCTGTCAGTGCTTGGCATAGGGATGTTAGGCTTGTCTGCATGCCAATCCGCGCCTAGCTCGCCGGTGATGCAACGTGCCAATTCGACGTTTGAAACCACGGGCGTTGGTAGCACCAAAGTGATGGCACAAAACCAAGCACTGGCCAGTGCTAAAAATACCTGTGGCCGCCGTCAGCCCATCGTTATCAAAGATGAGGTGCAGTACAACGGGGTGCTTGATGCGCGTACTGGGCGCATGGTGGAACAGGTCGGCTCGATTGCGGGTGCGGTACTCGGTAAGGCATTGCCCAATATGTCTCGCGAGGATGACTATGAGTATATGATTAGCTTTCGCTGTCAGTAATAGAGTAGTTTTTTTGATGTTAAAGTTGGCATAGGGTTTGCGCCATGTACCTTTTACATCATGGACATTATGATGTTGTGTTTTCAATGGAATGATTGGGTATCGCAATCTCTAACCAACTTACAGATTAGGGGTGAATTTAGACGTAGGCTGCGCCCCGCGCACCTTTAAAGTCATGATATTCGATTGAAATGCTAACGTTACTTTGAATTTTGGCTTGACCCACCGTTTAAAAATGGCTATTTACCGTTATTAATTTTGTGGGTTTTGCGACACCTCGCTACTCAGCCCAACCAAGTTAACCTAACTTACCCTATGCCGGTTCAATTGGGTCGATGCTATCGAATAAATGCGGATTGGCACGCTCCACCAGTCGCAGCTCATAAGTTGATTGTAGGTTTAACCAAAACTGGGGACTACCGCCAAAATATTTAGCCAGTCGCAAGGCGGTATCTGCCGTAATGCCTCGCTGTTCACGCACAATTTCGTTAATGCGAGCGGGCGTCACCCCAAGCTTATTGGCTAGCGCATTGGCACTCATATCAAGTGGCGCAAGATAGTCTTCTCTTAACACCTCACCGGGGTGAATGGGTCGCATACCGTTTTTAAGCATAGTGTTTCTCTTTTAACTCAGATTGTTGGTTAGTGATAATCTACTATTTCGACTTGTGATGCGCCTAGCTCTGTCCAAACAAAGCACAGTCGCCATTGGTTGTTGATTCTGATACTGTGCTGACCTTCTCTATCTCCTTTTAAGGCCTCTAAACGATTACCGGGTGGCGCCTTTAAGTCGTCCAGCCCTACCGCACTATCTAATTGCAAAAGTTTGCGTTCTACAACGTTGATAATAGCTGACCAACGCTTGGATTTACCCGTTTCAAAGATGGTTTGGGTATCTCTACATTTAAAATCAACAATCATATGCAGTTTAACAACCTTATTGCAAAGCAGTAATATAACAATTAAACTATATTGTATATCGATAAACGATATATATCAATCAGATTTTGCACTATAGATTGCTTGGTATATAGTGCGAGCAAATTGCGCCCTACTCACCTTTAAAAAAGACACAATGCCTGACTAAAGCGCTTAGGTTGCAGCGAAGGTGCGGTTTAGCCTTGAGACCCGTTAATAAATTGCACTGCAATTTTAGGGGCGCAAGAGAAAATCGCTTAAAGGGGATTTTCTGCAGCGGATACCTATCCTTAAAATAGTAGCGAAAAGCGAGATTGGCTTCATATAAACCTGCGTCACAAACCAATCTCAACGCTATTAACCATGCTATTAAAAAGGCTAGCGCCTTGGGTCAAACGCATCGCGCAAGGCTTCGCCAATAAATATCAGTAGCGACAACACCAAGGTTAAACTAAAAAAGGCGGATAAGGCCAGCCACGGCGCATCCAAATTATTGCGGCCTTGGTTCATCAGCTCGCCCAATGAGGGTGAGCCGGGCGGTAAACCATAGCCCAAAAAATCGAGCGCCGTTAAGGCAGTAATATTGGCCGTGAGGATAAACGGCAGTTGTGATAAACTCGACGCTAGCGCATTGGGCAAGATATGGCGCACCATGATGCTGGCATCGGACACCCCCAAGTTGCGAGCCGCCCGCACATAATCAAAGTTGCGAGCCCGTAAAAATTCGGCACGCACCAAGCCGACCAGCCCCATCCAGCCAAACAATAGCATCAGCGCAAACAGCACCCACACGCTGGGGCTAAATAAGCTGACTAAGATGATAATCATAAACAATTGTGGCAGCCCTGCCCACACTTCCATCAAGCGTTGACCAATCAAGTCTATCCAGCCGCCATAATAGCCTTGTATCGCCCCAATGATGATGCCAATGAGTGACCCAGCTAGGGTAAGCGCGATGCCAAATAGTAACGAGATGCGCATGCCATACAAGATGCGAGCCAGCACATCTCGCCCCGTGTCGTCGGTGCCAAGCCAGTTGCTGGCATTGGGGGGCGCAGGGTATGGCAGGTCGATGTCGACACTGGGGGTTTGGTCGGCAAAGGCGATGGGCGGCATGAGCATATAACCCGACTCGTTGATGAGAGCAATAACCGCAGGGTCTTTGTAGTTGGCTTCGGTTTCAAAAATGCCGCCAAACTCGGTTTCGGGGTAGGCTTTTAACACGGGAAAATACCAGTGACCGTTATGGCTGACCAGCAAGGGCTTGTCATTGGCCACAAAATTTGCGCCCATACACAGCACAAAGAGTAGGCCAAATAGCCATAAGGCGACTCTGCCCAGTTTGTTGCTGCGAAAACGGCGCAAACGGGCTTGCCATATCGGGTTGAGTCGTTTACCAATCACGGCCACTGTTTAGCGTCCCTCAAAGTCAATGCGCGGGTCAATCAGATGATAACTGATGTCGCTAATCAGCTGTAATACCAGCCCCACTAAGGTAAAGATGAACAAGGTGCCAAAGATAACGGGATAATCTCGTTGCTGGATGGCCTCAAAGCCCAATAACCCTAAGCCATCGAGTTTAAAGATGATTTCTATTAAAAAGTTGCCGGTAAAAAAGATACCGACGATGGCTGCGGGCACCCCGGCAATAATAATGAGCATGGCGTTACGAAACACATGGCCATACAACACCTGCCGCTCTTTTAAGCCTTTGGCTCGAGCGGTTAGGACATACTGTTTGCTAAGCTCTTCCATAAAACTAAATTTGGTGAGGTAGGTTAAACTGGCAAAACCGCCAATGGTGGTCGCCAATAACGGCAATGCCAGATGCCAAAAGTAGTCTTTAATTTTGCCAAGCGCGCTTAATTGGTCAAAGTTTTCGGATACCAGCCCTTGCAACGGAAATAGTTGCCAATAACTGCCGCCGGCAAATAAGACTAACAATATGACCGCAAACACAAACATGGGGATGGCGTGACCCACTGCCAAGAGTACCGCCGTGGCGTTATCAATGCTAGAGGCATTGTGCCTGGCTTTATAGATGCCTAAAGGGATGGCAATGGCGTAAATCAGCAAGGTGCTCCATAATCCGAGCGACACCGACACGGGCAGCTTATCTAATAACAATTGGGTAACCGGCTTGCCTTTAAAAAATGAGTCACCAAAGTCAAGCATGGCATAACTTTTTAGCATCAGCCAAAAGCGTTCGGGGGCGGGTTTGTCAAACCCATATTGGGCATTGATGGCCGCTATCATCTCTTTTGATAACCCGCGTGATCCCAAATAGCCACTGTCTTTTACGCCGCTACCGCCTAAGGCGACACCTGCGCCCTCGCCCGCCGCACCAGCCCCCTTGTTGGCTTGTTCTATTTGGGCGATTTGTTGCTCGACTGGGCCGCCCGGGGCAGCTTGCACCACGATAAAATTGGTGAGTAATATCAAAAACAAGGTGGGTATAATAAACAGAAGACGCTTGAGAATATAGCGACCCATGCTAAAAGTTATCCTTAAGTTGGCGCAGCGCTGCAAATACCGTTAGTGGCTTGGTGTCTGTGAGTGCCACTTGCGCTTGTACCCCAGCGATAACGCTCGGTTGTTGTACCCGTAAAAACACATTCACTTGCTGCTCATGGGCTAAGGTCACTGGCAATGATGGCTTGCCGGCTTGGGCTAAGGATTCAACTGTTGATAGCGTTTGTTGCATCAGCGCATTGTGCGGCTCAATCGTCAAGCCAAAACGCAAATTGGCGGCGGTATATTCGTGAGCAGGATATAACAAAGTTTCGCCCGGTAATTGATTGATTCGCTGCAAGCTGTCATATAAACCGGCAACGGTACCTGAAAACACGCGGCCACAGCCTGCACTAAACAAGGTATCGCCACAAAAAACGTGTTTGTCGTTGTCTTTATTGAGCACATATAGTAGATGATGTTCGGTATGACCGGGGACTTCCCACACTTGTGCCGCATATCCCCAAGCATTCACCGAACTGCCCTCTTTGACCAGTTGGTCTGGGTTTATCAGGTGTTCACCATGTGCCACCACATGGGTCATCGGATACAATTCACGCAGCTCGGACACACCGCCAATATGGTCATGATGGTGGTGGGTAATCCAAATAGCCGTCAGCTCCAGCCCATACTCTTGTAAATACGCTGCGACGGGGGCGGCTTGCCCTGGGTCAATCACAATCGCCTGCTTATTGGTGTCATTGACCAATGTCCATATATAATTATCGCTAAAGGCTCGGATGGGTTTAAAAATTAGGCTCATGCCACTTCCTATGGTGATGGTCATTGCGTCATTGCGTCATTGCGTCTTTGAACGTTTTGTTGACATTAAGCTTAGTTTAGCTTAGCTTAGGCTATTCGTGGCAGCTATGTTATATTTAGTGTAAATACGCGTCAATCTTTGCTTCGGCCTGTTTGTCCACCCACCAATAATTGATATCAAGGGTGTTGGTTGCGGCATTGTCGACGTGCCGGTATTTATCCCAGTACACCACATTGGTGCTGGATTTTCCATATAACGGCACCATGTAATACCCTGCCCGCAGCAACCTGTCTAACACCTTAGTATACAGTAGGATATCCTGTCGGCTTTTTGCTTGCATGAGTTTGGCAATCACCGTATCAATGGCCTTACTTTTGATGCCCGCATAGTTGTTATTGCCCGGCTCATCGGCGGCGGCACTACCCCACATATAGGCTTGCTCGGCACCAGGCGATAGGCTTTGATAAAAGTTACTCATCACCATATCGTAATCAAAGTTGCGTAGCCGCTCGATATATTGGGCATGGTCGACCAAGCGTATCGAAGCATCAAAGCCCAGACGCTTTAAATTACGAATGTAAGGCAATAGCAGGCGGCTTAAGCGCTCGTCATTGATGAGTATTTCAATTTGCGCCGATTTGCCATTGGGTTGATACAGCTGCATGTCTTGATAATAAAAGCCTGCTGCCAATAATAGCTTGCGGGCGCGTAGCAGTGCGGCTCGATGATAGCCTTGCCCATCTGACTGCGGCAATTGCCACTCGGTTAACACCGCTTGTTTTTCAGTGGGGCTTAAGGTGGGTAACAACGGCTGTAGCACCGCTAACTCTTGCGGGCTTGGTGTGCCCGTTGCCGCAAGCTCTGACCCATGAAAAAAGCTGGTCAACCGCTCGTATTGATTGTAAAACAAGGTTTTATTGAGCAATTCAAAATCAAACGCTTCGGTTAGGGCTTGGCGCACGCGAATATCCGCAAACAAAGGACGGCGTAAGTTCATCGCAAAGGCCTGCATGGCCACCGGCATCGTGCTGTCAATCTCTTCTTTAACGATAAGCCCCTGTTTGACTGCAGGAAAGTTGTAGGCGGTCACCCAGTTACGGGCAGTGTTTTCTTGCCGAAACTGGTATTGGCCGACTTTAAAACCCTCAAGGGCTATATCATCACTGCCATAATAGACGTATTTAACCGTATCAAAATTAAAACGGCCCTGATTGGCCATCACTTTTTGACCCCAATAGTTGGGGTCCCGCTGATAGGTGACGCTGCGCCCCTCATCCACGGCGCCGAGTTTATAAGGGCCACTGCCAACTAAGGGTTTAAGGCTAAGCGTTTCAAAATCGGCGTCAACCGACGCTTTAGCAAATATTGGAAACTGCCCCACCGTCAATAAAATTTCTTTGTTGTCGCCTGAGACAAAGTGAAATTTTACCCGTTGTTTGTCTAATACCTCAACCTGCTTAACATCCGCTAAATAACTACGCATCTGCATCAAGCCTTTAGTCAATAGCGCATCAAAGGTGGCTTTAACATCGTTACTGGTCACGGGGGTGCCATCCCAAAAACGGGCATCGGGATTGACATGGTAGATGACCCAACTGGCGTCGTCTGGGTCATAGGTCACCTTGTCTGCCAATTGCGGATACATCACAAATGATTCATCCAACGACCCAGTCATCAAGGTGTCATACAGGTAATCGGTACCGCGCATAGCCACGCCGGTGGTCATCCAAGGATTGGCACTATTAAACGCCCCTTGCGCCGATAACGACAAGGTACCGCCTTTGGGGGCATCGGGATTGGCATAGGGCAAGTGGGTCGCCGCACCATATTTAGCCTCACTATTGTGGGCTAAGGTGGTGACCGTGATGGGTTTGGCATAGAGGAACTGGGTTGGTACCAGCAGCACCCCGATTAACGCACCGACTTTCAACCTCAAGGTAGCCTCGCTTAATGGAAGAATAAATATGGATGAGCTAACATGGATGAACAAATAAAGTAAAGCTTGAGCCGAGCAACACAAAAGTTTTAAGCATTTTTCTTCGCAAAATCTCGCATAAACGCACACAGTACTTGCACCGACTCAAGGCTAACGGCATTATAAATACTGGCCCGCATACCGCCCACATCACGATGGCCTTTTAAGTGTAGCAGCCCAGCTTGCGTGGCTTCTGCCAAAAACGTAGCGTCCAGCGTGCTGTCGGCTAGGGTAAACGGCACATTCATAATCGAGCGATATTGCGGGTCTACTGCATTGTGATAAAAACCACTGTCATCAATGGTTTTGTATAACAACGCTGCTTTTTGGCGGTTAATTTTAGCCATCGCCTCAAGCCCGCCCTGCTCGACCAACCATTCCAATACCAAACCGGTCAAATACCAAGAATAGGTGGCCGGCGTGTTGAGCATAGACTCTTTTGCCACTTGATTACGATAGTCCAATAACGCCGGGCACCATTCCCCTGCCTGCCCTATCAAATCGTCACGAATAATCGCCACCACCAAACCCGCAGGGCCGATATTTTTTTGCGCCCCGGCATAAATCATCCCAAACTTTGAGACATCAATCGGCTCTGACAACATACACGAGGACATATCGGCTATCAATGGCGCATCCACAACAGGCGGTTCAAATATTTGCACCCCATGAATGGTCTCGTTGGGGCAATAATGAAAATAGCTCGCCCCGTCGGTCAGTTGCCACTCGCTTTGTGGGGGCACGCTGGTAAACCCGTCCGCTTTGCTACTGGCGACTTCATTGACCTTGCCCAATCCTAGCGCCGCATAGCGTTTGGCTTCTTTTATCGCCTTGCCTGACCATGCCCCAGTGGTTAAATAATCCGCTGTTTTAACCGTGTTTGAATCGTTGGACGCCAAAAAATTGAGTGGAATAGCAGAAAACTGCAGCGTTGCCCCGCCTTGTAAAAACAACACCCTATAATTATCGGGGATTTGCATCAACGTACGCAAGTTTTTTTCGGCTTGCTCGGCGACCGCAATATACTGTTTACTGCGATGACTAATCTCCATGATGGACACGCCTTGACCGTGCCAATCGAGCATTTCTGCTTGCGCTTTGAGTAAAACGGCAGTGGGCAGCGCAGCAGGGCCGGCACTAAAATTATGCTGTCGATTTGGGGTAGCCGTCGTTGATGCAATGGGTACAATCGGTGTTGTCATTTAAATTCCTATAGACATAAAGTGGAGATGGAAATAATCGTGGTGACAGTTTAAGATTTATTTTGGTGACGGTATCACTAGTAGGGTTTTTCAAGATACAAGGGTGGGCCCTACCCACCAAAAGCACACATAAGGTTATTTATAAATGTTTTTCTTCACTTAACCGCTGCCATAGCTGCCTTTTTTTATCACTGTCTGCTAGCATTTCGCTAAGATAAGGCAGGCGGATTAAAGTATCTTGTTGCGCCCCGTCTGGCATGGCAGTCAAAGCAGCAACTTGAACATTCTCACTTTTGCCCAAACGAAACACAAAGCCCGCCACGCTGGCCTCAGCGGAGTCTTTATCACTAATACCAGCACAAATGGGAAAATGCAGATACTCTGGCGTTAACGACAAAGCTTGTAGCATATTATTCCACAATTGAGATAACGACTGCTCTTTTAAAACCACGGCATCCACCAATAATACCCAATTGTGATAGTTTACCCCAATTAGCTTAAAGGCGGCGACTTGTATCGCAGCTGCCATGCGCGGTGTTGAGGCTTGATTTTCTGCCTGCTGGGTAGCTGCTGTTGCAACCTTTGATGATGAACCCTTTTGCAAGCGAGCCTCATTGGCTACCCGCTGTAATAGCGACTGCTCAAGTTGTTGTGCCGCATGCAAAGTTTGGCTATGATTCGATTGGCTATCGCTATCGCTATTATTATCATTATTTGTATCCCTTGCCGGCTGGGTCGCAGCGCTATGACTATCGGGGTAACGTTCACTATCTATATGGATATGGATATGGCTATGGCTATCATTATCATTATCATTATCACTATAACCTGCCGCTAGCAACGCGCCATTAACCGCTAAATCGGTTAACGGTCGGTTGGATGCGCTATCATCGACTAAGTTTAGGTGACCAACAGAGGCACTCACAGGGGCGGTATTTAAGGTGAGACTGGCGGCGCTGGCGATTTCCTGGTGCCTTATGTCATAATCGACCACAACAATTTGCTGCCTCTTTTGCGCCCAAACGTCAATGCCCATCATCGCCAAAATATGGCGTTGTTGGACGATGCAATCGGGCACATGAGCAGGCCGCTTAACCGCTGCTGTGTCAGGTGCGCTTAACACCTCATTGACGCTATCAAGGACGGATGGCGCTATAGGTGTGGGGACGACGCTAACAGAGGTCATAACATTATTGTCAAAAGTGTGGCTAGGCTTACTGCAAAACGCCAAGATATACCTAACATATATAGCGGCTAGAGTACGCTCATTTTAGCAAAATTTAAGCCGCAACTCGACGTTAATTATAACCAATTTTTTTACCGGTGCAGGGAGGAGGATTGGGGATAAGATTTATGGCATTGCCGTGAACACAACTAAGAGCCACAAACCCTTAAAAGCAGCTAGCTAATATTCCTAGCTATTATTCAAAGTTACCACACACAAATACCGATAACCGCTTTATAACCTTGCCGTTGAAAGGGAATTAGATAGGTGCGCTTGTCTTTAGGCAGATAGGCGTATCCTGGCGCCCCCTCTACCACAATAGGTGGTGAAATAATAAAATCTGGACCAAACTCGGTTCTTGAATTGCCAGAAACGGTATTGGCAATCTCTCCTAGCAAATCTTTTAAAATAGCCAACGAGGTATCACTCTCACCCATAACCGCCAGTATAGAACGTAGCATATTGGTAGAAGCGCTGACATAGACACTGCCCTGCAATGGCCCAGTAATACGAATGACTGCACTATAGTCAAAACAAATAGCCGTGCTATTGTTTTGTAGATAAGGGGTGTCAATGTCCGTTAACTGCGCGTTGATTTGCTTAAAAAAAGCAATAACCGAGTCTATAAAAACACCTAACTTTTCAACTTTAACCATATTGTCCTACTGTCGTTAAGTAATCGAACAGAAATATATTATAATAGCAACTTTCCATAATATTCATAAAAAGCCACCATGAAGACTAGACTAATAAAACTAAACGATTCCGAGCGTCAAGAACTAGAACACGGTTAT
>JAGLBE010000159.1 GCA_018260445.1 Psychrobacter sp. | reverse complement strand
CGAACGAACGAATAAATGAATGAATAAATAAATAAATAAATGATGAATGAATGAATGGACGAACGAATGAATGAATGAGAAATAAACGAACGAACGAATGAATGAATGAATAAATAAATAAATAAATGATGAATAAATGAATGGACGAACGAACGAATGAATGAATGAGAAATAAACGAACGAACGAATGAACGAACGAACGAATACATGAATGAATGATGAAGAATGAATGAACGAACGAACGAACAAGTGAATGAATGAACGAATGAATGAATGAATAAATGATGAATGAAGAACGAACGAACGAATGAATAAATGATGAAGAATGAATGAACGAACGAACGAATACATAAATGAATGAATAAATAAATAAATAAATGATGAATGAATGGACGAACGAACGAACGAATGAATGACGAATGAACGAATGAATAAATGATGAATGAATGAATGAATGAATGAGAAATAAACGAACGAACGAGTGAATGAGAAATAAACGAACGAACGAATGAATGATGAATGAATAAATAAATAAATAAATGATGAATGAATGAATGGACGAACGAACGAACGAATGAATGAACGAACGAACGAATGAATGAACGAACGAACGAATGAATGAATGAGAAATAAAGGAACGAACGAGTG
>JAGLBE010000158.1:284-672 GCA_018260445.1 Psychrobacter sp. | reverse complement strand
CGGAAACAAACAAGAAAGTAATCAGCAACAATAACAACGCGAACAACAACAACGGCAGCGGCGGAAACAACAACAACAACAGCCACAGCATCAACAACAACAATAACAACACCAGCGGCAACAACAACAACAACAACATCAAATTGAACGTGGCGAACCTGAAGCAAATCCAAAATGCTTTGTACGCGAATCAGCACGGAGAACTGACGGATTTGAATTCGCCGGAAATCAGTTTGGATCTTCAAAATTTAATAGACGATTCTCAATTTAACGACGGAATTTTCACGGACATTCTCGAAGCGAGCGGAAAATCCGTCCAAGTACAAAGCCATCATCATCAAGTCGGTGGTGCTGGTGGTGGTCCTGGTGCAGCAGCGGCCGCTGCAGC
>JAGLBE010000158.1:0-274 GCA_018260445.1 Psychrobacter sp. | reverse complement strand
CAGTGCAAGTGCAGTAAACAATACGAGTGTGACTTACAGCAGCCGCGCTTTGGCTTACATGCCACAACCCGTTCATTCGGCCGCAACTTACAATACAAACGCGCCACCGAATAACAGTAATAACAATAACAACAACAACAACAACAATTCGGATAGTTCCAGTTCCAGTTCGCCCAGTTTGCCGAGCATAAAGCAAGAGCCTACGGATCCGCAGGTGAGTTCAACTTGTCCGATTAATTCTCTTTTCTTCCCTCTCTCCGAACTATTCTTCCAG
>JAGLBE010000156.1 GCA_018260445.1 Psychrobacter sp. | reverse complement strand
AATCACTCTATCAAAAATGTTCAGGTAATATTGAACAATTGGGCTTTGTTATTTTTATCTTATTCTAATTTAAAGCAACATGTTGCACTATAAGCTTATATTTTTACTATGCTGTTTAATAAGCAGGTTTAGGCGTATACGCATAAATGTTTTAAAAAATCTTGGCGTAATTTTGGCGTAAATAATAACGCATTTTTCAGCCAAAACAAACGAAATGAACAATTTTAAGCATAAAAAAACGGCCTAAACAAAAGAGGTTTTAGGCCGTGAAAAGCGTTATAGCAGTAGGAACCGTGTTAAATAAGATGGTAGGCGCAAACGGACTCGAACCATCGACCCCCACCATGTCAAGGTGGTGCTCTAACCAACTGAGCTATGCGCCTATCGTGGTGAGTTATCATAACAGGAAAATTTAACCTTGCAAGTCATTTTTAATATTTTTACAAAGCCTTCACCCGTGGCCACTGATTGACCACACGGTTTAATTGAACTGAAGCTTGCTTAATGCGCACAGGACTCACATTGGGCTGATAACGTAACTGATAAAGCTGTTTTGCCGCCATAGCAGACTCTGGCGCATAACGGGCCAGGCGCTCCAACCAACTTAACATGCCCTCTTGTGGCTGATGAGCCAGTGTAGTATTTTTAAACCGGCGATTTAAACGCATCAATGGCGCAT
>JAGLBE010000155.1:406-681 GCA_018260445.1 Psychrobacter sp. | reverse complement strand
CGATAAAGATTCTTTCATTTTCACTTCAGAAAAAAAAGCTTTGTGTTGGCATCAACTGTGTGCTTTGGAATGAATTTAATTTTATCAAATTTCGCAAGAGTACTTTTGCTTGATCCGCCACGAATCGAATTGTTAATAAATAAATAAATAAATCACAATCGCTAAATCGGCATGCAAATTACAAGATTTCTTTTTTTATTTTTTACTCGCGTGTAAGGACCACGAATACGGCATGAGTTTTATAATAGATTGATGGCGGAAATACCTGGGAGGAC
>JAGLBE010000155.1:0-396 GCA_018260445.1 Psychrobacter sp. | reverse complement strand
TCTCTCTCTCTCTCTATCCCGTAAGCAAATAATAAAAATTCAAATTTATGTATCGAAAAAGAATTTTTTCTTTCCAGTTACGTTGTCAATAAAAAGCGATGCATAACTATTAAGTCCAACGAGAATTTATTTATTTATTTATTTATTTATTTACTTTCCCTGGATAGGGAGGAGCGATGACGAACAATTCATTACCAATTTTGAAATTTCAAGTCCATGTTTTTCCACGCGCACACACACACAAAATAAATAAATAAATAAATAAATAAATAAAACATTTCCAGCTTGGTTAATAGGTTATTGATTTTCGAATTGAAATAATTCAAAAACTCAATGAACCGGCCATGAATTAATTCTATTTATCGTTTCAGATGCGGATTTAGGAATAAGAAGAAA
>JAGLBE010000154.1 GCA_018260445.1 Psychrobacter sp. | reverse complement strand
AACAACAATGATGACAATGATGGTAATGATGATAGTGATGGTGACTATGACAATAAAGATAACAAAAACAGCAACAATAATAATAATAAAAATTATAATAATAAAAATTATAATAATAACAACAACAATGATGACAATGATGATGATGATAATGATAATGATGGTGATGAAGATAGTGATGATGACGATGACAATAAAAATAACAACGACAACAATAATAATAATTAAATAACAATAATAATAATAATAATAAAAACAACAACAATGATGACAATGATGATTATGATCAAGACGATGATGGTGATAGTGATGATGACGATGATGATGATGATGGTGATAGTGATGATGACGATGACAATAAAGATAACAACAATAATAATAAAATAAAATAATAATAAAAAAAGAACAACAATGATGACAATGATGATGATAGTGGTGATGATAGTGGTGATGACGACGACAATAAAGATAACAACAACAGCAACAATAATAATAATAATAAAATAATAATAAAAAAAAGAACAACAATGATGACAATGATGATGATGATGACAAGAAGATGATGATGATGATGATGATGATGATGATGGTGATAGTGATGATGACGATGACAATTAAGATAACAACAACAACAACAATAATATTAATAATTGTAAAGATAATAATAATGTTCA
>JAGLBE010000153.1 GCA_018260445.1 Psychrobacter sp. | reverse complement strand
TATATCACCGCGTCGCACCCATCACGGGTGCGTGGATTGAAACACTAACAAGTCGTCAGTATTGAATGCGCTTACGTCGCACCCATCACGGGTGCGTGGATTGAAACCCGACGACGACTGAACATTAATTTTTGTAATTTGGTCGCACCCATCACGGGTGCGTGGATTGAAACTTGTGTGATAGTGTTAACTAATCGATGTAATTGTGGTCGCACCCATCACGGGTGCGTGGATTGAAACGCTACTCGGTTGATTAGATTAGCAATCGTTGTCTGGTCGCACCCATCACGGGTGCGTGGATTGAAACAAGCGTTGACGGCTCAGGCGCTACTTCAGCCAAAGTCGCACCCATCACGGGTGCGTGGATTGAAACAATTCGGCTTGTGCTTGTTGTAGCGCTTGTTGGTCGCACCCATCACGGGTGCGTGGATTGAAACAGGCATAGCGATTGAATATCATTGGGGGCTACACGTCGCACCCATCACGGGTGCGTGGATTGAAACATGCTACGCCAGAAAACTACGCAAAGCTATATGGTCGCACCCATCACGGGTGCGTGGATTGAAACGGTTTCAGGCGTTTCGGGGGCGTCAATTGCATCGTCGCACCCATCACGGGTGCGTGGATTGAAACTTTTGAATTGTTGTTAATAAAGACAAAAAGAGAGTCGCACCCATCACGGGTGCGTGGAT
>JAGLBE010000152.1 GCA_018260445.1 Psychrobacter sp. | reverse complement strand
GCAATTTCTGTCATTTCATTTCATCCTTGATGGAGACTCAAGCAGTTTTGGTTCATTCAATTTTATCACAGCACCTGTAGCCATCTAGTGGAATGGCTCCGTGTTTTTTTTTAATTACGTTCACAACGAGTTTTTATTTTTATTTTTTTATATTGTTTTTTTTATTGATCATTACGAGCGAAGGTCGGGAATAAAATCGATAAAATAAGCGTATCTGAATTCAGAACTTTTTTTCTCTTATGAAAGTGGTCTTTCTCTCTCTCTCTCGTACATTTTTTTTCTTTTTTAACTGCCCGATTTTAAGCAATCCAGCGAGGGAAAACAAAATTTGAAAATTTTTTTTTCTTTTTGTTTTCAAAAAGGCAATTAGGAAACATCACCAATGAATATTTTATTCCGGGTTTTAATTAATTAATTTTTTTTATGAATGGAGGAACGCACGCGGCCATTAAATAAAAAATTACTCGTTTACCTTTGGACATTTTTTAAGAGGTTAGACAATTCCAGAATGAAAAAATAAATAAATTAATGAATAAGTAAATGAAATTATGTAACATTTATTTCATTAACAAACCACTACATTTAATTATTCAATTATTTTAATATCAAATTAAAATATTAATGTTTTTCAAGACCGTTGAAGATTTAATTATTCTTTAAGTAATAAGTTCTTCATTAAGATTGAATAGAGGTTCG
>JAGLBE010000151.1 GCA_018260445.1 Psychrobacter sp. | reverse complement strand
CTTGTATTTTGGGCAGTTTTCTTCTTCGAGGCATTCAATTGTGTCAAGATGTTAAGGCCAAATTTTTATAGAATACCATCCCCATTGACGTTTCCTTATTATTGTTCTTTCAAAACTTTTTCAGGTTTTTTATACTTTTATACTTTACGATTTTTGGGTTATGATGTCGTGTTGAGAATTCGGCAGAAGAATTTTTTGCTGGAATGCTCCAAACGTTTCCCCAGCTTCTGGTCAATGGACCCATTTCTGCTGCGAGTGTCTCAGGCCTTGCAGGATTTGAAGTCAGCCCGAACATGAAGAAACATGCAATTCGGGAAATTTTCTTCTTTCAAGCACCCATGCGACCACTGACTAAAAAGCCAGCAGCTGTTAAGCTGACGAAACGTCTGTTCATTTTTTTACCATTCTTCGGCCAATTCTTTTACACGAAATTATAGCCCAGAAAATCGTGTGTTTTAACTGCAGTCAAACATTGTACGTAATTGTGGATTAAAAAACTAAAGTCGTGAAAGCGTGAAAAAAAAACTTGGAAAAAGTTTAAGCACAATAAGTGGTAAACATATTGGCCAGACAAAGAGAACTCTTCTTTTCGTTTTCCACTGACGATTCCAGCAGCAGCAGCAGTACATAAAGCCGGCGAAACGCCTGGTAAAGATCCTTACTATTTTTATAGACGACGCGATCACCCAAAAAGAAA
>JAGLBE010000150.1 GCA_018260445.1 Psychrobacter sp. | reverse complement strand
CATGCGCAGACGGAGACGGGTCGGAGAAATGATTGAGGCGCGATTAATCGAATTTTTAAATTCTCAATTTGAAAAATTTACAATTGATTTAAACCGAACGAATTGGGAAAACGATTTTTCGCTTTTGTTGTTGTTGTTGTTGTTGTTGTTGTAGTTGTTGTTGGACTTCTCATAGATCCAATTATTCCGTTGGAAACCTTTAGGTTTACATTCCTGGCAGAAAAAGTCAAGAGGGAAGGGAAAGAGAAATCTCCGTTGACACGTGCGGAGACACGTGTTGAGAAACCAAAACTATCTTAAAAGCGACCATTCCCTCGAGTCTTACAGAAAAAAACAACAACAGTGATCACGACCACAACACAACAACAGCAACAGCAAAAACAACATTGACCAACAATTGCAACAACAACAACAACAACAACAACCAATCAAATTCCACTACGCCCTACAGCTTCTGCAACATTTCTTCACATGATGAAATTTCAATAGATCCGGAGAAATTGGGAATTCTAAATTCTATAAAATACTGAATTTAATTAATGGCGAATTTTCACAAATTCGAATAAATAAATTAATAAATAAACAAATAAATAAATAAAATGATGTAAAGAATTATGTAGTGAATAATGTAATAAAATAATTTAACGCAAGTTAAAAGAAATTTGTTATTCGAAAAAACTAAATTCTCAATGGCAAATT
>JAGLBE010000014.1 GCA_018260445.1 Psychrobacter sp. | reverse complement strand
CGGTAGTCAGCATACATAAACTAACCATTCATCAGTCTTTTAAGGATAAGGTGTTTGGCACCCAAACTTATTATGGCTATTTAAAAAGTCAATTTGATATATAATTCAAGAGCTATACGTGATACTTCTGCATTACACCAAACCAATTGGGTTTGCCTTCCTTATTTTTACCAAGATAATTGAGCTTAAATAAATCTGGCTGGTTATAATGGCACATCAAATAGACGCCTTGATCGTCATCTACTATATTTTGTTGCATTAACTTGTTTTGACAATCCTGGAATGTATCTAAGCATACTTTCCACGTTTCTTTATTTGCCACTATCACCCCACCTATGATATAGGGTTTATTATTAAATATCGCTGATAAAACTTGCTGTTTGTTATGAGGAAATCTTGGGTTTTTTAAAAAATTAAATAATTTATATTTTTCTAAAGTGAATAGATGAATATAATTGTCTTCAAATGGATAGTACCAATTCTTAATATCTGCAAGGGTATGTTCATCACGGCAATAGCCAAAATCTACCCAAGCTACTAGACTGTTTGATAAGTTGCCTTGGGCTATTGCTTTATTAACAAAATAATTCTTCAAATTTGTAATAAGTATATATTTTTCGGACCAGTACTCAGGATTTTTTCTATGTTTTTCTGGTATATTATTGATGAATTTATTACTTTGAAGGATTAATTTAATTGAATCTAATCTATCTGAGAACTCGGATTCTAAATCTATGGTGAATACTTGTGTTTTCTTTCCTAATCTAAGCTTCTCAATTTGCGGTTTCATTTGTTCAGTAGTGAAAACAACCATTTCATTATCGAGCTTTGCTAGATTTTCAAAATAGGAAAGATAAGTTGCATTGTCTCTCAATAAATGTGATGAATACCCGTTTTCAGAAGACCAGCTGCCTCTGCCGATATCAAAAAATGCAGTGACTATACTAATTGATTTTACTTTTTCAGACTTAATAGCGCTCACAGCTTATCTCCAATACCCCGCAAGCCACGGACTCGCTTTCACATGACGATACCATTTGCCGCCGCCACCTTGTATCGCATCGGGCGGGTTAATCTCACCATGAAAAATAACGATTTTAGCCCCAGCGGGCAGGGTGGGCGCTTTGACAAAATTAAAGGGGATGGGCTGGATACATTGATACTTAAAACTCACACACCACGCCTTATCCCAATATTCTAAATGATGATGCTCGCGCAAATAGTGAGACAAATAAGCCTGCTCATGGCGCACCTCTTGGCTAATTTTAGCAAAGTTTTGCTCAAAATGGCTCAATAAATTGGGGTAAGTATGTTGCCCAACCTTAAAGCGATACACCGAGCTATTGCCCACCATGCGCCATGGCTTTTTCCAATCTCGGATAATCAGCACGCTATCCTCATGCTGTGCAGGTACGCTAAAAAATGCATCGATATTGTCTACTATCACAATATCAATATCTAAAAATAATGCGGTACCCTTTAAGTCATACAACTCAGGCTTAAACGTCGTCAGTTTTTTCCAGCCCCGCTCAGGCAATCCTTCGGGCAAATTGAGTTCGGGAATGGGGTAGCAGGTCACCTGACTATCAATGCCAGTCGCATCATCGGTTAAGCACACCATCGTAAAGTCCAAAGTCAGGTTGCGGCTGACCATCTGGTAAAGACGGTTAACATACTTTGCCCCATACTTGGTACCCCATTTCATGCAAATAATATAGCGATTGTCATTCATCGTAAATGCCTCAAGGGCCAGTGTTTTTTGATTGAGGGTGTCTTGCCTGTAAAAAAGCCTGTAAGGCTGCTTCGGTAACATCATACGGGTTTTTAATAACCGGCATATTCTTAAAGCGTTTGTAGCCCCATAAATAATGACTGGGGTGCTGCGCAATCATCGTCTGCAACGCTAGGTTTAAAGCCGCCGTTGCCACCCTGATATCTCTATCATATAGGGCAGGGTCGTTTAATGCCATACAATAAATATCAAAATCGCCATGCGGATTGAGCAGCGTTGGCTGATTGTCTAGCGCCTGACCGCTTGGTTGTTGCTGTTGCTGCCGCTTTGCGTCACGGCCACGGCGCACACACACCAACCCCACCAACGCGCATTTTGTTTTGCTGGCGAGTTTGGGGGCTAGGGTGCTGGTTAAGGTATCGACACCAAAAAAAGGCACGGTCACCCCGCCCGATGTTTTGGGCACATGGTCGGGCAACACAATGCTAAAGCCGCCTTGTTTTAGGGTTTTGAATAGGGCTTTGACCCCAGTGGCATCGGTGGGCACCAATTGCGCATTAAGACGAGCACGACCTTGTAAGATAAAGTCGTTGGCCAGTTTTTGTTTGATGGGTTTGAACATAATGGTTGGGCTACCAAACTGGTTGAGCCAGGCATTCATCATCTCCCAGGTTCCCAAATGCGGCACAATAGCCAGCATGCCGTTGGGGTTATCAAGGGCACGCAGCAATACCTCTTGATGATGCACACTGTGTATCTGCGCAATGCTCCACCTAGGCGCCATTGCCCAACTTTTTATCGACTCGACACTGCTTAATGCTTGGTTACATACAATTTGCTGGCTTAGTGATTGGCGCTCTAATGTGGTTAAATGCGGATAGGCTAGGCGTAAATTGATATCAATAATGCGGGTAAAATTAAACTTGGGTAGCCTATTCATGATGGCAGCGACAAAAAGTGCCAAAGCTCGTAGGAGGGGCAATGGCACATAGCGAAAGATATTCAATGGATTCATAAGCTATGCTTGATATCAATAGGGTATCTAAGGGCGATTAAGAGTGGCTAAGGATGATTAGGGACAGTTAAGATAAATACCACGCAGCTAACCATCTGTATATCATCATTTTATCATCCTTGTTAATGTCTTAACGTGACCTATTTGCTGTCGCTGTCATTGTTATCTGGGTTATCTGGCTTAGCACTTTGCTGGGTTGCCGCGCCCTTTGGCTCACTTGGCGCCTTTTCACGCAGCCGAATCCCTAAATCACGCAATTGACGGCTATCAACCGCTGCTGGCGCTTGGGTTAAGGGGTCTTCTGCCGTTTTAGTTTTTGGGAAGGCTATCACATCACGGATAGAGCTTGCGCCCACCATCAGCATAATCAAACGGTCAAGGCCGAAGGCTAGGCCACCATGCGGCGGCGCCCCATATTTTAGCGCATCGAGCAAAAAGCTAAACTTGGCGTTGGCCTCTTCTTCGGAGATGCCAAGAGCCGCAAATACCGCTTTTTGCATCGCCACAGTGTTAATGCGCAGGCTACCACCGCCCACTTCAGTGCCGTTGAGCACCATATCATAGGCAATCGACAACGCCTCTGCCGGGTTGTCTTTTAGCGCCTCGACCGAGCCTTTGGGTTTGGTAAAGGGATGGTGCATCGACGTCCAGTTGCCGTCATCGGTCTCTTCAAACATTGGAAAGTCGGTGACCCAAAGCGGCGCCCAAGCACAGGTAGACAGCGCCATATCATGCCCCACTTTGACCCGCAAAGCACCCATCGCATCATTAACGATTTTGGCTTTATCAGCGCCAAAGAAGATAAGGTCGCCATTTTGCGCGCCAGTACGGGTAACCAGGCTTACCAGCACCTCATCGGTAATATTTTTAATAATTGGCGATTGTAAGCCCGACTCTTTATCAACCCCGTTATTGATATTGCTGGCATCATTGACTTTGATATACGCCAAGCCACGTGCGCCATAAATCGCCACAAATTTGGTATAAGCATCAATGTTTTTGCGTGATAAGGAACCGCCGTTTGGCACTCGTAAGGCAACAACACGGCCTTTGGGGTCATTGGCAGGGCCAGCAAACACATTAAAGTCTACCGCTTGCATTAAGTCTGCGACGTCAATGAGCTTTAAAGGAATTCGCAAATCAGGCTTGTCCGAGGCATAATCGCGCATCGCATCGGCGTAGGTCATGCGTGGAAACTGACCTAAGTCAATATCCAGCATGGTTTTAAACAGGTTTTGAATCAGCCCCTCATTAATCGCCATGATGTCCTCTTCATCTAAAAAAGAGGTCTCGATATCCACTTGGGTAAATTCGGGCTGACGGTCGGCACGCAAATCTTCATCACGAAAGCACTTGGCAATTTGATAATAACGGTCAAACCCTGCCACCATCAATAACTGCTTAAATAGCTGCGGCGATTGCGGCAACGCAAAAAAGTTGCCGGGGCGAGTGCGTGAGGGCACTAGATAATCACGAGCGCCCTCTGGGGTAGCTCGGGTTAAAATCGGCGTTTCGACATCCAAAAATCCGTGATCATCCAAATAGCGACGGATGGTTGAGGTCGCTTTGGCACGAAACATCATCCGCTCTTGCATCTCGGGGCGGCGCATATCCAAATAACGATATTTTAAGCGCAGCTCTTCAGAGACGGTGCTGTTGTCATCATTAAGCTGAAACGGCGGGGTTTCAGAGGTTGCCAACACTTTAATGTCTCGCCCCAATAGCTCAATTTGGCCACTGGTCATGTTGGGGTTTTCGGTACCGGCATAGCGAGTGCGCACAAGGCCTGTAATCTTTAACACATATTCTGAACGAGCGGCATCCGCCGTGGCAAAGGCCTCTGGCGTATCGGGGTCGACCACCACTTGGAGCAGCCCTGCACGGTCACGCATGTCCAAAAAGATAACGCCGCCATGGTCACGGCGACGATGCACCCAGCCCACTACGGTAATCGTTTGCTCTAACAGCTTTTCGGTTACTGCACCGCAATACTCAGTACGCATCATAAATTGTCACTACCTATAAATCAGCAAGTTAAACGAGGGTATATCAATAGCGTTTTTCGCAAACGCCCATTATGCCTGTTATTGCCCTTTGCCACAACTCTAAAGCTGGTTAAGGTAGTCAAAGCGCAAGCTGGCATGCGCATGGTGATCAAATGGTGAGCAAAAAGTACAGGCATTTACAAATAATCACACTTGAAAACATGCGCTAGGATACCAATATCCTCTTAAGCTGTGTCATACCTTGTCACAGCAGCCCATTATTAGCTATCAGCCCATAAGCAATAAAGAGCCTCGTGTATCATCCAACCTATTGTTATATTCATAAAAGGACTGCAATGTTATTTCATCAATCCAAAAACCCCATCGAGCTTAAAGTGACGCATTTGAATGAAGATCAAGACGATCGGCGTCAAGAGTTATTAGAAGCTTTGGAAGATACAAACAGCCTCAAGCAACTGAAAAAAACACTGTCTAAAAAAGCAAAACAGAAGTTAAAGGATAGAATCAAGGCCAAGGTGACGGGCAAAAAAACCGACGAGGGCAACGATAAACGAATTTTTGTTTTAGACTTTGATGGCGATATGAAAGCCAGCGCCGTCAGCCATTTACGTGAAGAGATTACCACATTGGTGAGTACGGCCAATAAGGGCGATGAAGTTGTCATACGATTGGAGTCTGGCGGTGGTTTGGTGCACAGCTATGGGCTTGCCGCGGCGCAATTGGTGCGCATCAAAGAGGCGGGTCTAACGCTGACTATTTGTGTGGATGAGATTGCCGCCAGTGGCGGCTATATGATGGCGTGTGTGGCCGATAACATCATTGCAGCACCCTTTGCGGTCATCGGTTCTATCGGGGTAGTGTCGCAGTTGCCCAACTTTAATAAATGGCTGAAAAAGAACGATATTGATTACGAGATGTTCACCGCCGGCGAGTATAAGCGCACGGTAACGATGTTTGGCGAAAACAATGATGAAGATCGGGCCAAGTATACCGAAGAGCTGGAACAGACGCACAAGTTATTTAAGCATTTTGTCACCACCTACCGCCCCAAGCTGGATTTAAGCAAAGTGGCAAACGGCGATCACTGGTATGGCGAGGATGCGTTGCATCTAAACCTTGTGGATAAACTACAAACGTCTGATGCTTACTTGCTACAGCAGATGGAGGCGCATCAAGCCTATGCTATCCACTCCCAGCATAAGCCAAGCTTAATTGAAAAACTTGGGTTGTCGTTGTCTGTTCATGATAACGTGGCTAGGGTCACGACGACAATGGCCAGTGCCGCCTTAAACGCCACCCTACAAGTTTTAAGCGATAAACTGCCCGAGACGATAAGCAAGATTGAGCAAAAACGGCGTTTAACACGCTAGGTGGTGAGTCGCCCAGTAGAGTGGCCCAGCAAAGTTGCCCAATAGAGTGGCCCAGCAAAGTGGCCCAGTAAAGTGAGTAGTTATGTTGATAGCCTTAAGCTACTAAGCTCTTGCAACCCCTTTTCATAGCTGATTTCAGTGAGTTTGTCTGATAGCGACCTTTTAGGGTCGCTTTTTTTTAAGCTTTGTGGTTTTATAAAGACTTTATATGAACGTTGGCTTTCAGTCTGAGCATGGATGTGCAACAGGCGCTTTCAGTGCTTGATAAGGTTTGGCAGTGGTTCAATAGCCTACTCATAAGCGATTGATTAATTAATCAGTCTGTCATACATTTGCGCATTGCGTACTTGGTGCTAAGCATCTATTTGATTGAGGATACTATGAGTTATTTTGGTACAGACGGCATACGCGGGCGATTTGGCAAGTTTCCGATTACGCCAGATTTTCTCTTAAAACTGGGCTATGCCGCAGGGCAAGTATTGGTAGAGCAATCGTCCCAAACGAGCCGCAAACCTAGTGTGGTGATTGGTAAAGATACCCGTCTTTCAGGCTATGTTGTCGAGGCGGCATTGCAGGCGGGTTTTAATGCGGCGGGCGTCGATGTGCATATGGTTGGGCCGCTGCCAACGCCGGCGATTGCGCATTTGACCCATAGTTTTTCGGCCAATGCAGGCGTGGTCATTTCGGCGTCGCATAACCCGTATCAGGACAATGGGGTCAAATTCTTTGCAGCGGATGGGCGCAAATTGACCGACGCCATGCAAGACGCCATTAATCAAAAGCTTACCGCGCTTATTGAAACAGATGCCCCGATGCACAGTGACAATCCTGTATTATTGGGAAAAAGCAGTCGCATTGAAGATGCCAAAGGGCGCTACATTGAATTTTGCAAGGGCAGTTTTCCGTATCAATATGACTTGTCAGATTTAACCGTGGTTATAGATTGTGCCAATGGCGCAGCCTATAGCGTTGGGCCACGAGTACTGCGTGAGCTTGGCGCCACGGTTATCGCGATACACAACACGCCCAATGGCACCAATATCAATGAGGACTGTGGCTCAACCCATCCACAATCGTTGCAGCAAGCAGTTTTGAGCCATCATGCGGATGTGGGTATGGCATTGGATGGCGATAGCGACCGTATCATTATGGTCGATGAACGAGGCGAAATAGTTGATGGCGATGGAATCTTATATGTGTTGGCCACCAAAGGATTGACCAAGGCTGCGGGCGTCGTGGGTACCCAAATGAGCAATATGGGTTTGCAACTGGCATTAGCCGCGGCAGATATCGCTTTAGAGCGTGCTAAGGTGGGTGACCGCTATGTGATGCAAGGACTTGAGGCGCACGGCTGGATATTGGGCGGCGAACCATCGGGTCATATCTTGTGTTTAGACAAAAGCCGTACCGGAGATGCGATTATTGCTGGCTTGCAAGTGTTGGCTGTTATGGTACAGACGAACGCCACGCTAAGTGAGCTTTGTCAAGGGTTTAACTTACTGCCGCAAACGCTGGTTAATGTGCGCCTTGAGCAAATGGCAGACCCTTATGACTTCCCAGAATTGGTGACGATTTTTAAGCAAGCTGAGCAGGATGTCAGGGGCAAAGGGCGGCTATTGATTCGAAAATCGGGCACCGAGCCATTGATTCGAGTCATGGTAGAATTGGACGACGCAGAACAGTGTGCGCAACTGGCAAATGATTTAGCGGCGCATGTTAAGAGGGTTATGGCATAAGTTAGCAATACTTTTTTTTAAATAGGAAACAACGACGCTACTATACTGTAACTACTATAACTGGCTAATTGTTAACAGATGACCCATATGCAGATTACTAATATTAGGTGTCAGCCGTTTTAGTCGTCGTTCTAGGTTCTATAATGATAACAGGCATGATTAAGGTTAAGACAATGGATTTTAGCGATAAACGCGTATCGTATGCAAAAGGGGTGCTAGATGAGGCGTCTGCGCCGCATAATCCTATTGAGCTGTTAGAATACTGGATGCAAGAGGCGGTTGAGCAGCAAGTGCCCGAGCCGTATGCCATAAGTTTAGCGACGTGCGGTAACGATAGGATGCCAGCAGTTAGAACGGTGCTGATGCGAGAAATTACCGCAAGCGGCATTGTCTTTTATACCAATTATCAAAGTGCCAAAGGTGACGATATTGCGCAAAACCCCTTGGCCGAAGGCTTATTTTTTTGGCATGAGATGCAGCGCCAAATTAGGGTGCGTGGGCACGTTGCTAAAATTTCTCGTGCTAAAACCGAGGCTTATTTTCAAAAAAGGCCTTATGAGAGTCAGATTGGTGCTTGGGTGAGTCAGCCGCAAAGTGGAGAGGTGGCAAGTCGTGATGCCATGGACGCCACCTTTGCCCAGCTAAAACAGCAATATCCGCCCAACAAAAGCGTCCCTACCCCCGATTTTTGGGGTGGCTATGAGCTGACAATTGCTGAGATAGAGTTTTGGCAAGGCCGCCCCAATCGCTTGCACGATAGACTGTTATATCGGCAAAATATGAGCCAAAACACCCAGTCCAGTAAGCTTCAAGGTACTCTACAAGATACTCTACAAGATAATTTACAAGATAATTTACAAGGTAATCTACAAGATAAAGGGCACAACAATCCACAGCAGCAATGGACACTAACGCGGTTATTGCCCTAATCTGCCCAGAACTATCGACCTTAATTATCGCCCTAAATTATCGCCCAAACTTTTTTGCCTCAAAAAAATCGATTGCCTAAAAACTCAAGGAATGTCCGTGTTATGACCCGTTTTGTCTGTTTTAATGTCAATGGTATTAGAGCGCGCCAGCATCAGCTAGACGCCGTTACGGATATCATCGCTCCAAATGTCATGGGGCTACAAGAAACAAAAGTGCATGACGAACAGTTTCCACTTGAGGCTGTGCAATCACTAGGCTATCATGTGGAATACTTTGGTCAAAAAGCGCATTATGGCGTGGCTTTATTGTCTACCGTACCGCCAATTTTTGTACAAAAAGGGTTTCCTGGTGAGCTAGAGGGCACGCAAAAGCGGTTTATTCATGGCCGTTATGTATTTTCTGGGCAAGAGATTGATGTCTTAAATGGCTATTTTCCACAAGGCGAAAACCGAGACCACGCCACTAAGTTTCCGATGAAGCGAGACTACTATGCGGCATTGATGGCCTATATCGACCAGCTTAAAGCCGAGGGGCGCTCTATGATCGTCATGGGTGATATGAATGTGGCACCTGCCGATACCGATATTGGCATCGGCGAGGTCAGCGCTAAACGGTGGCTCAAAGCGGGTAAAACATCGTTTTTGCCAGAGGAGCGCGATTGGTATGATAGTTTACTAAGCCGTACCTTATTTGATACGTATCGCTTGCACTATCCCCAAGCTGACGATAAGTTTAGCTGGTTTGATTATCGTAGCGGCGGCTTTGACGCCACACCCAAACGCGGTTTGCGTATTGACCATATTTTATGTAGCGAAGCACTAAAAGATCAATGCACGGCAGCGGGCATCAGCTATGAGATTCGTGGTATGGAAAAACCCTCGGACCATGCGCCAATTTGGGCAGAGTTTTCATTTTAACGCCTCGAAACCTAAAAGCTTTGACACACCCCACCATTATAGATTCATTATAGGTATCTGATTTATGCCAGTAGGAAATATAGCACCCCCAAAGACCATTTATCCCATTCAAGGTATCCATATTGGTATCACTGCTGCCGGAGTTCGGTATAAAAATCGTGACGATTTGGTAGTGTTTGAGATTGTCGATACCGCAAAAACGGTGGCGGTGACCACACAAAACAGATGCTGCGCTGCTCCAGTGCACATTGTGCGGGCGCATTTGCAGCTTGATGCGCCTCATCACCCCTCTGTAGAAAAATCAGTCACAGCAACCGAACTGTCACCGCGTTATTTGGTCATAAATACCGGTAATGCCAATGCCGCTACGGGCGAGGCGGGTCGACAACGTGCGCTGCAGGTTTGCGAGGCACTAGCGGCCAAAACTGATTGTGCCATCCAGCAAGTATTGCCTTTTTCCACTGGGGTGATTGGCGAAGTTTTTAATAGTGAGGCGGTTATTCAAGGGCTAGATGCCAGTTTGGCCAACCTAGCTGCAGACAATTGGCTAGCTGCGGCCAATGCCATTCGTACTACGGATACCATTGCTAAAGTCGCTAGTGAGGCGGCGACCGTTGATAACAGGGCTGCACCATACCATGTCACAGGCATCTCAAAAGGGGCAGGCATGATACGCCCGAATATGGCGACTATGCTGGGGTTTGTTGCGACAGATGCCAATATTGCTAAGCCCTTGCTACAGCAGATGCTGTATGAGTTAACCAATGTGTCGTTTAACCGCATTACGGTGGATGGCGATACCTCAACCAATGATTGCTGTGTGTTGATAGCCACGGGGGATGAGCGTTCAGAGCTGATTGAAACGAGCGACCATCCGCATTATGCCGCTATTTTCAACACCATGCAGTCGGTCTTTGTGCGCTTAGCAACGCTGATTGTTCGCGATGGTGAAGGGGCGACCAAATTTATCACCGTTAAAGTCACCGGCGGCGCGACGACCCAAGATTGCTGCGATGTGGCTTATGCGGTTGCCCATTCTCCGTTGGTTAAAACGGCTTTTTTTGCCAGTGACCCAAATTGGGGGCGTATACTAGCCGCCGTTGGCTATTCAAAGGCCCTGCATATCAATCCGGAAACTATCGATATTAGTCTGGATGATGTCAGTATTTGTACCCGTGGCCAATTAGATGCAACGTATACCGAGGCTCAGGGTCAAGCGGTCATGAGCCGGCCGGAAATTACGATTCATATTGATTTAGGCGTGGGCGAGGCGACAGATACGGTGTATACCTGTGATTTATCAGAAGAGTATGTGCGTATTAATGCTGACTACCGCAGCTAAAAGTGCTTTACACATCTAAGTTTAAGTTTCAATAACTTATGATAGAAATAGGATAGTCTTATCATTTAAGGTTTGGGCGTATCGGGATTGGGCGTATCGGGCATAGCGTCTTGGCTGAAATGTTCGGCAAAAAGATCTGCCAAGTATCGTACCAGCGGATAGGGTAAGTCATGGCCCATTTGTGGCACCAAAATAAAGGTAGCATGCGGGATGTGTTTGGCGAGCGACTTGCCATGCGCGGGCGGCAAAAGTCTATCATGGGTGCCATGCACAATCAGGGTAGGCTGTTTTATTTGAGCGTCTATTTTCACCAAAGAGCCGGTTGCTAATACTGCAAGCAACTGGCGTACCACACCTTTTGGATAAAAGCGCCGATGGTGGAGCAGTTCGGCATGTCTAAATACGCGCGCTTCATCGAAATAAAGGCGGGAACCAATCGTTTTTATTAAATGGACATTATCGGCAATTATGGCCTGTGTGTCTTGGTCTGCTGCAGGCACAGAGGTGAAGGCTCTAAGCGCATCCATTTTGGGTGCAGGTAAAAATGGGCGATTATTACTGGTGGACAATAACCCAAGCTTCGTCACCCGTTGCGGATATTTCGCCGCAAGGATTTGAGCTATCATGCCGCCCATCGACATACCAAGCACATGGCAATGATCGATATCGAGGGCATTTAACAGCTGATGGGTATCCTCCGCCATATCAAATAAATCGTAAGGAATTTGCTCGTCCTTAAGCTTCGTGGGTAAGCCAAGTTTAAAGCGTGATAGCAGACGCAGCTGGCGGCTGAGTGATTGATTCTCTTTGGTCAGTTGATTTTTATGCTTCAGTTTGCTGGATTTGCCGATGTCACGGTTATCAAAGCGAATGACTTGAAAGCCTGAGTCGATAAGACGTTTGCAAAAATTGTTGGTCCAAGCTAAAGATTGAGCACCAAGCCCCATAATGAGCAATATAATTGGGTCGTTTGAGTCACCACCACGTTCAAGATAAAATTTGTATTTCGGGGTTCTGATTTTATACACTTTCATAAAATCGGCATATTTAGAGGGTTTACTTTTGATGCGATAAGGGCTGTTAGAGTCTGGCATGATAACCCGTTGGTTGACTTAAGTATCAAAACGAAATTATCTTATAATATGAAATCTTATAGTGTGGTTTAGCACAACATACCCCACAAAAATCAGATTATATTTTAAATTTGTTCTGTTACTTATACTAAATAAAATGTACTACCGAGTGTATAAGACAGTAGTGTAAGCTCAATCGTTATTATCCTAGCCACTCGTGTCAGTTTCATGACGCAGCCTTGCTAATCTTGTTAACAAAGATATTTTAATATGCTGCTTGTTTCGCAAAATGCCCATCACTTAACAGATGTTTTTTTAATTGTTGAACAATAAACGCATGAAAATAGGTCGGTAAATCGTGCGCCATGCCTTTAATGGGCATAAAGGTGGCATTTGGAATGTCGTATGCCAACGTTTTACCATGAGTAATCGGCAATAACCCATCTTCTGTGCCATGCATGACCAATGTCGGCACCTGAATACGGCGGCTATAGGATTGTATCGAGCCGCTCATCAGGATGGCGTTCAATTGTTGTAGTGAACCTTTGGGATAAAAGCAGCGCTCGTATCTCAGTCGAGCAATATTAGCAACGGCGGTCTCATCGATATGGCCTTCTGTACCTATGGCATTAATAAACCATTTGCCATACTCAATTATATCGTCTTTAGCGTAGCTATGCGGACGTTTGAGTAAGGTATACAGCTGCCTTGGGCGAGGCGGCGCTAAAAAAGGTCGGTTGTTGGTTGAAAATATCAAGGCTAAATGGTCTACTAAATGGGGATAATCTGCCGCCAATATTTGCGCTATCATGCCGCCCATAGACGCGCCAAGCACATGCGTTTTAGCCAAACCTAAGCTAGTGATTAGATTGGCCGTGTCCGCTGCTAAATCGCTTAAGCGATACGCAACCTCAACTTTAGAGTTATCCAAACCGACTTGCAACTTTAGCATAGCCGATAGGGTGTTGACCGGCGCTAAATCGTGCCGCTCAATTTTCGAGGATAAGCCAATGTCACGGTTGTCAAAACGAATCACGTAAAAGCCGCTGTCAATCAAACGCTGAACGAAATTGTCTGGCCAAAAAATCAATTGCGAACCTAACCCCATAATTAACAATAGGGGTGGATTTTTAGGGTTGCCGCCAACCTCTACGCAAAGCTCTATATCCTCCGATACTTGCACCAGCGCTTGCTGCATAAATGGCGTAGTAGGGGAGGGATACCATTTAATATTAGGATTTAGCGGGTTTGGCATACTGTTAACCAGTCCTTTAGTGATTCATAAGATTATTGGTAACCTATTGAAGGTTGAAATGTATAGCCATGTTGTCTCTATCAGCAATTCTATACGTGTTGATTTTTTAATACGTCCTAAAAAGTATAGGGTTCACAAATAGGGGGCTATCCTATATCTTTAAAGCTCTACCATCTCAAAATCAAGTTTGCCAACGCCGCATTCTGGGCACAACCAATCATCTGGCACATCCTCCCAAGCTGTACCAGCAGCAATGCCCTCCTCGGGGCAGCCTAGTGCTTCATCATATAGCCAGCCGCAGATGATACATTCCCACTGCTTCATAACACTCGTCCACTTTATTTAATCAATATTAAGTTAGTATTAAGTTAGTATTTAGTGAATATGAGTAAAGTCTACTTAAGCACACTGGCGTCAAAGTGAGCCATAATACTCGAAAAGTCTTTCTCATAATGCGCTTTGATATGCTCGTCATAAAGCTGCGTGGCTTGTGCACCCATGGGCACGTCTACCGCCGTATCTTGAGCGGTTTGCAGTGCAAGGTGCAAGTCTTTATGCATATGCTGACTCATAAACCCGCCCTCATAGCCTTTACTCGCTGGCACATCAGGCAGCACATTGGGGTAGGGGTTATAGACTTCAAGCGTCCAGTTACGTCCAGAGCTTTGCAGCATAATATCGGACAAGACACCAGCATCGAGTCCATTTTTAACCCCAAGGTTAATGGCTTCGGCCGTGCCACTCATCAAAACACCCAGTAGCATGTTATTGCAAATTTTGGCAACCTGCCCCGCACCAGATTCGCCTGCATGAAATATATTCTTGCCCATGGCCTGCAAAATAGGCTTAGCTCGAGCAAAAGCGCTGTCTGCCCCGCCCACAATGAAGGTGAGGCTACCTGCCGCTGCGCCCGCAGTACCACCAGAAACAGGCGCGTCTATAAAATCGATATTTGCCGTGGTTGCTGCCTGAGCGACCAGTCTGGCATCAGCCGCGGCAATGGTGCTGCTATCAATCACCAAAGTACCGGCTGCTAAATGAGACAATAAACCTTCGGTCATTAGGCGCTCGGCATCTGGAGCACCAAGATAGACACTTTTCACATGTTTGCCAGCGGGCAACATGGTAATCACCACATCAGCGTTTTCGACTGCCTGCTGCGGGCTGGTTGAGGTAGTCGCGCCCATAGCTACTAACGACTGTTGAACGTCGGTCGATAAATCATAAACACGGACGCTATAACCGTGTTTTAGTAAATTTTTAGCCATGGGTGCGCCCATGTTGCCAAGGCCGATAAACGCAATATGAGTTGACTGATTATTAGGGTGGTTGTTGGGCATCACAGTATTCCTTTAAAATATTTTTTATTTATATTCAGCACCACCGTGCAACTAAAGGGTTCTCACGACGGCGTCTTATGGCAGCGCTATTTTACCGACCGTGAGCTTAACGCATTCATCCCTATCCAGTCGCCAAAAATATGCTGCTCTGCGGGATAGGGATTATTAAAGTGGTTGGCAATATAGGCTTTGCCTTCATCGCTAAAGCACTCTGCTAGCGTGTGAGACCACTTCGGGTCTTTATCTTTATCAATCAGCAATGCCCGTATGCCTTCCCGAAAATCGGGATTATCGGCGCAGTGTAGCGCCACATTGGCCTCAAGGTATAATATTTGCTCTAATGATAAGCCCTCAACGCGGTAAAACAGCTCATAGGTTAGCGCTGCCGACACCGGGCAACCATGACGGTACGTGGCTACTGCCCGTTGCGTCCACGTATTGTCTGCAAAATCGGCATCCAATTGGGCAAGTTGCATATCGTCTTGCAAAATAGCATCAATGTCTTGTAAGCTGCCACGATTCATCAGCGTTTGAATGGTTTGCCAGTATTGGGCTAGGTTACTTGGCGTGCTGTTGCAGGTTAAAGCTTGGCTAAGTTTTGCCAAACAGCGACTTACTTGATGGTTGGCGTCATGGTATAACTTAGACTGATTGGCAGTTGGCTGCTTGATGGCGATGCTGTCTATTTGGCTGGCGACAGTTTGCCAATCTGCGGCGGTTAAGGCGGCAATGACTTGGCTATAGCTGTCACTGGGCAGGGTGTATTCGGCCAAATTGGCAAATTTGGCGTCGTTGGCATTGCCCATAGCACCGGTTAAGCCCATAAATAACCCTGTTTTGGCGGGCATACGCTGTAAAAACCAGCTACCCGAGGCATCCGGAAATAGCCCAATCGTAATTTCGGGCATTGCAAACTTGGTGGTTTCGGTGACAATACGGTGGCTACAGGCGGCCATTAGCCCCATGCCACCGCCCATAATAAAGCCAGTGCCCCAAAGGATAAGCGGCTTAGTATAATAGTGCATTTTACGATATAGGCTATATTCGCTGCCAAAAAATTGGGTGGCATAAGGATTGGGTAGGGGCGCATTATAGCTCATGCTCTCATAGAGTTTGCGAATATCACCACCGGCACAAAAGGCTTTATCGCCTGCGCCACGTAGCATGACTGCCACAACGTTATCGTCACGCTGCCACTCAGATAATTGCGTATCTATAATCTGACACATCTCTGTGCTTAAAGCGTTTAATGAGTCGGGTGCATTTAATATCATCTCTGCGATAAGATGACCATCTTGAGTGGGGTATGTGCTGAGTAACACCGCCGCAGAATCAAGGTCAGAATTATCGATAGTAGCTGCAGTACGGTCATGCAAGACTTTGGCAGTGGTTGTATCATCATTCATGAGCGATAATCCTTATTTATTTTGCCATGTGGGTGCACGTTTTTCTAAAAACGCAGTAACACCTTCGGTTTGGTCGCTAGTGTCAAACAATTTGACAAAAGCTTCACGTTCTTTAATCAGATTTTGGGCAGGGGGCGTATGGCGTGATGCTTGAATCAGCTGTTTACAATAGGTGACGGCAACAGGGGATTGTTTGGCGACTTTTTTAGCCAGTGCAGTGGCAGCATTAAGCCCATCCCCTTTGTCAACCACCTCTTCTACCAGCCCAATCCGCAAAGCGGTGCTGGCATCGACACGCTCCCCGCATAAAATCATCCGTTTTGCCCAGCCTTCACCCACCAGTAGCGGCAGGTTTTGGGTACCACCTGCACAGGGTAATAAGCCCACACCCGCTTCGGGCAGCGCCATTACTGCATGGCTTTCGGCAATGCGAATATCACAGGCTAGCGCACATTCTAGCCCGCCGCCCATCGCATAACCGTTGATAGCGGCAATGCTGACACCACGGTAATTTGATAAGGCTTCAAACGCCTCACCAAAGGCGATTGCCATAGTAATGGCATTGCCCTTGTCACCATCGGCAAAGGTGTTTAAATCCGCACCCGCAGAGAAAAACTTTTCGCCCTCGCCGTGAATGACCAGCGCATAGACGTTATCATTGTTATTGAGGTCATCAACTAGGCGTTTAAGCGATTTTAGACTGTCTTTTGTCCAGGTATGCGCTGGTGGATTGTTCAAGGTTAGGGTTGCGACATGGCCGTCGATGGATAGTTTTAAATTGGTGTAGTCTGTCATTTTATTATCTCCTAAATCAAAGCGTTTAAAGCAGTTCGTTTTAAGGTTGTAGAGGCGGGCAAGACAGGCATATCATAATGCATTAAAGTGATAGGCTCGTTCGACTTTAGCAATGCGTACCGTAAAGCTAGTGTACCATTTGTCTTTACCCAGTCTTTGCGCCTCTAAGTGTTCAATATGTTACTTTCATGCGGTTATGGATGCCAAATTATGCCAATATGACACGGTTATGCCCAAGGTATGACGAGACACGCAATCCACTGCTTCTCTTGCTGACTCAATGCCTAAAAAGCCACGTTGTTGCTTGGCGAGTGCTACCATCTTGTCCGCCATTTGAGCATATCCAGTATCAGCGTCAGTCTTAATTGATGTGAATACAACCGCATAATAAGGCAGGCAGGGGGTGGTGGCAATGGACGCTTGACTATCATTTGAGGGAATACTAGTGTCTGCCGCTTTCATAAGCTTAACCCAAAAAATAAACCTGAGCCCAAATCAATCCGCAAATCCCAATCCAAATAAGAGTTAGCGCATTTGTAATAAATTATCCATATCCATCATACTACGTGACACAATAACCCGCATAATCTCATTGGTGCCCTCTAAAATTTGATGCACTCGCAAATCGCGCACATGGCGCTCAAGCGGATATTCACTTAAGTAACCATAACCACCATGCAGTTGCAACGCCTCATTAGCAACTTCAAAGCTTAAGTCTGTTGACAGTCTTTTTGCCATCGCACAATAGCTTGCCGCATTAGCATCATAGCTATCCACTTTGGCAGCGGCTAAATAAATCATTTGCCGTGCGGCTATGGTTTGGGTGAGCATGTCGGCTAGTTTAAATTGTACCGATTGCAACTCGGCAAGAGCGCTGCCAAATTGTTTACGTTCTTGCACGTAGTTTACCGCTGTCTCTAAGGCTGCTTGCGCCGTACCCACCGCACAGATGCCAATGTTAATGCGGCCGCCATTTAAGCCTTTCATCGCAAAGCGAAACCCTTCACCCTCCTGGCCAAGGCGATTTTTAGCAGACACCACCACGTCTTTAAAATGGATGGTGCGGGTAGGCTGTGCTTTCCAGCCCATTTTATGCTCATTTTTGCCGTAACTAATGCCGTCGCTGTGCGCATCTACCACAAAGGCGGACACCCCTTTAGGTCCGGCATCCCCTGTACGTGCCATAACCAGCAATATATCCGTAGCACCGGCGCCTGAGATAAAGGTTTTCTCGCCGTTTAGCACATAAGTGCCATTGTCCTGCCAAATCGCTTTGGTGGTTAATGACCCGGCATCCGAGCCTGCGTTAGGTTCAGTCAAACAATAACTAGAGAGTAAATCGCCACTGACCAGTTTGGGCACGATAGCTTGGCACATCTCAGGCTGGCCATATTCCCCAATCATCCAAGTGACCATGTTATGAATGCTGATATAAGCTGCGACTGCGGTATCACCCCAGGCCAATTCCTCAAACACAATGGCCGAGTCCAAACGTGGTAAGCCTAAACCCTCATAATCCGGATTGGTATACAGGCCTAAAAATCCCAATTCACCCGTTTTTTTAATCACCTCTATCGGGAAGTGGCTTTGGGCATCCCACTGGGCAGCATTGGGTTTAAGCTCTTTTAACGCAAACTGACGGGCGGTTTTCTGAAAAGCAAGTTGGTCATCGGTGAGTGCAAAATCCATTCTATTTCCTGTTATTAAAGATGGCGCTGATGTTCAGGTTAAGCTGTCTGTGCATGACCTAGGTTGTGGCTTGAGCCTAGCCTAGTTGTTCGTAGGGGTAAATAGCCAAAACTAAAAATGCTAACCTATCATAATTTACAATCAATTGAATGTATTAAAAATAGGCTAGCTTTAATAGATTATAAGTAGAATATTGCGTAAGTTCAGTTATTGACTAATTCAAAAACAAAATGAATGGTCAATAATAGGCGATATATTACAGCTATCGTCTATTGCTGACTGCTGCTGACTGCAAATCTAAAAACTACATCGAGATAGTCGTATTTACCTTACCTTTACTGGCATCATCATCAAACCAGCGCGCCGTCACCGTTTTAGTTTGGGTGTAAAACTGCACTGCTTGTTTGCCATACGGGCCTAAATCGCCCAATTTACTGCCACGCGAGCCTGAGAACGAGAACATCGGTAACGGTACGGGAATGGGTAAATTAATACCTATTTGACCCACATCAATGTCTTGCTGAAATTTGTGAGCGGCGGCGCCAGATTGGGTAAAAATAGCAGTGCCGTTGCCATTCGGGTTAGCATTCACCAATTCAATAGCATCAGCCAAGCTATCAGCTCGCATGATAAGCATCACCGGTCCAAAAATCTCTTGGGTATAAATTTGCATATCGGTGGTCACATTATCAAAAATAGTGGGGCCAACAAAGTTACCCTGCTCAAAGCCTTCGACCACGATACCACGGCCATCTAAAATTAAGTTTGCGCCTTCATCGACACCCGTTTGAATCAAGTGCTCAACACGTGCTTTGGCTTGTGGAGTAATCAGAGGACCCAAATCTTTATCGTTTTTACCCGCAGAGACAACCAAGGTTTCCGCTTTGGCTTTGATTTCATCAACCCATTCGCCCGCTTTGCCCACCAATACCACAACCGCTAACGCCATACAGCGTTGACCCGCCGCCCCAAAGGTGGCTCCTGCCAATTGGTTCAAGGTTTGCTCTTTGTTGGCATCCGGCATAATAATCGCATGATTTTTGGCGCCTATCATACACTGCACACGTTTGCCAGCTTTGCCGGCACGGTCATACACGTGCTGACCCACTTTGGTGGAACCCACAAACGACACGGCTTTGATATCAGGGTGGTCACAAATGGCATCCACTGTGGCTTTGCCGCCGTGTACCACGTTGAGTACACCGGGTGGCACGCCAGCTTCTAGGGCAAGCTCAACCAAACGCATGGGCACCATAGGGTCTTGCTCTGACGGCTTTAACACAAAGGTATTGCCCGTTGCAATCGCCATCGGGAACATCCATAGCGGAATCATCGCCGGAAAATTAAACGGGGTAATGCCAGCACAGACGCCAAGTGGCTGCCAAATGCTATAGGTATCTACATTGGTGGCCACGTTTTCGACAAAATCGCCCATTTGTAGGTTGGCAATACCGGCGGCATGCTCAACCACTTCTAAGCCCCGAAACACATCGCCACGTGCATCGGCAATGGTTTTGCCTTGCTCGCTGGTCAATAACTCCGCCAGCTCATCCATGTTGTCACGAATTAATGCTTGATAGCGTAAAAATATGCGGGCACGCGTTGTAATCGGTGTTTTGCGCCATGTTTTAAACGCCTCTTTGGCAGCAGCGACGGCTTGATTGATTTCATCATCCGTGGTTTGTGGCACTTTGGCAATAACCTCTTGTGTTGCAGGGTCGGTAAGGTCAATCCATTCTTGAGTAGTAGAGTCGATAAACTCGCCATTAATCAATTGCTTAACCTGTTGCATTCGCAGTCCTTATCTTAGCTAGTGGGTGGTTGATGTCGTGAATATGTTGAGCGATTATAAATAAACCCTGGTATTTAAAGTCTAACCTACCTCTTAAGTGTTATTTTAACCAACCCTTACATAAGCTTAAACCTTAAATATTATAGAATTCTTGGCATTATAGTGAGACATAGTGGTGTATTTTACAAGCGATATTTATGACAGGGTTGGGGTACAGGACAAGCGGGTGACCACGGTGCCAATGTTTTTAGAGAGTTTAGATCGGTCTACCCCTACCTGCTTTAGTGACTAGGCAAGTGTAGATTGATAGGCGAGTGTAAATTAGCAGTACACTATACAAAACGACCGCAAATTATGCTAAAACGGGTGCTAATATGAGTACGCTCACGCCTTTATAGGCAAAGTACATGAGCAAAGCGAGCGATAATACAATAGCAAATATGGTCATTTTTTGCTTTCTTGCAGAAATGAGACTGTGAAGACATGTGTTTTAATGTCTTAAATCTAGATCCATCTAGATATTACGACAATAATGCGACGTTTTAAAACTTTACTTTATCCACATTATCATAAAATTATTTAAATATCAGCATATTAAATACCAAATTTTTGCCTTCCGATACTTTAAATAATCAGGCTAATAAAAAAGGTTTTTTGCGCCATATAGACGGGGTTTAATGCCCATTTGTGTGGGTTTGTCAAATTTGGGTCTAAAGTCACAATTTATCCTATTTATCTTTCTTGCATACCGTTATAGCCAACATGGGCTTGGGTAGCACGATTTAAATATACGATTCTAAACAGATTACTCTGATAAACCTTGTATAGTCACTCATAACTCTATACCAAAAGGCAGGCTATGACTACTGTAAACCATCACCCCAACAGCGCAGCCAGCATTTTCTCCCTAACTGGGTTAACACGAGGGTTTAAGCTATGGCTAACCCTGAGTTTATTGCTGCTATCCTCCAACGTGTTTGCCGCCTGCACAGACAGCGATAGTGCGCCCATAAAATTTGGCTCGCTGACGTGGGAGAGTGGTCAATTTATATCGGCTGTGCTGCAAACCATTACTGAAGACGGCTACGGCTGCCGTACCGAATCCGTGCCGGGGGCAGGGCCTGCCTTAGAGACTGCCTTAGCGCAATACGACATTCAAGTGATTGGCGAGCAGTGGGTCGGGCGCTCGCCCATTATCGAAGATGCCATTACAGCAGGTAAAGCGGCCGTGATTGGCGATACGCTACAAGGCGGGGCGACCCAAGGCTGGTATGTGCCCCAGTATGTCATTGATGACAACCCTAGGCTAAAAACCTATCAAGACTTGCCTGATTATACTCAGCTATTCACCGACCCCGAAAACCCATCAAGTCACGCTTTTTAAACTGTCCAACCGGCTGGACCTGTGAGATATTTAATACCCATTTACTCAACAACACCGGGCTTGCTAGTCAATTTAACAACGTGCATCCGGGCACAGGCGCGGCTTTAGATGCCGAGATTGCCTCAGCGTTTGAGCAGCGCAAACCGCTCCTGTTTTATTACTGGCAACCCACAGGGCTAATGGCGAAATACGACTTTGCCCCCATTGCGTTTCCTGCATACAATGGCGAATGTTGGGACAAACTACTGATTGCCGATAGCCAAACTGACTGTGTCTCTGGCTTTCCTGTGTCGGACTTAGGCATCGCGGTATCCACTCCGTTTATAGTATCCCATCCGCAGTTAGCAGATACGTTTAACAAGGTGCAATTTACCCCAGATGCGCTCAATGGTGCCATTCTTGCCATGAGTGAAAGCAAACGTAGTGGCGAGGCGCAAGCCAAACTGTTTTTGCAGCAAAATCCTGCGTTGTGGCAACATTGGATGACCCCGCAAGCCGCTCAAAACTTAGCCAATGCTCTCGGTGTGTCCTTGCAAACGGAAACAAACGGTTCAGCAAGAAGTTCAGAGTCGACAACCTCGACCTCTACATCAGTAGCAATAGCGTCTACGACAAGTTTCAAATGGTTTCCCGAATGGTCATTAGAGACACCACTAAACAACTCGCTAAGCTATGTGGTGCAAAATTTTGGCGATATGTTCCGCACGATTAGTCAGGTCACCTTACCCTATATATTGTTACCCATTGAGCGACTATTAACCGTTATACCGCCTTGGTTAATCATCGCCTTAGTCGCCATACTCGGCTGGTTAGCAACCCGTAAAATTTGGTTTGCTGTCGCTTGCGGCGCAGGGTTGTTTATGATCGGGGCATTTGGCTTATGGACAGCGCTTATCCAAACCTTGGCCTTGCTTATCGTGGCCGTGCTTATCACGATGATTATCGGCATCCCCGTCGGCATTTTAATGGCAGCCAGTCGTCTATCACGGCGCATCATCACCCCGATACTTGACGTCATGCAAACCATGCCCAGCTTCGTGTATCTCATCCCCGTGCTGATGCTGTTTGGTATTGGCAAAGTGCCCGCATTATTTGCCACCATCATCTATGCCTTGCCGCCGCTGATTCGCCTCACCATGCTGGGCATCAACCAAGTACCGCATGAGATGGTTGAGGCGGGTCGCTCATTTGGTAGCACCCACACCCAGCTGTTGTTTTGGATTAAATTACCGCAAGCATTGCCCAGCATTATGGCAGGCATTAATCAGGCGGTGATGATGTCGCTGGCGATGGTTGTTCTTGCCTCGATGATTGGTGCACCGGGATTGGGCGAGGACGTATTGCAATCCATCCAAACCTTAAACATCGGGCAAGGGTTGCAAGCAGGCACCGCGATTGTGATTATGGCGATAATCATTGACCGTATTACCCAAGCGTTTGGGCAGGGCAGGCGAGCTAGGCAGGAATTGTTAAAATAGGGGAGGGTTGGACAATGTCTTCTTGCGAGAGGCCCCTTTTAATTTTAAGATCAATGTGGTATCGTTTTTTACGAACATATGTTTATATATTATAGCAATTTCTTTGTGTTCAAAGAAAACGCTGGGTTCATCATACATGTGCGTCTTATTTTAAATGAAATTGTACTAATTATCTGAATCCGCCTCTAATCGAAACAGGAAGACATATGAATTTATTAAAATTTATTAATCCGCATGGCGCTCGATTAAATAATCATCAAAGTGATTTTTATCACCCTAAGCTAAGCCTTAACCGAAAACATAATTTAGGCCATAATCAAAACATGGGTACAGTTATAAAATTAATGTCAGCTTTAGTGTTAACCAGCTTAATAACTGCTTGTGGCAATACTGAAACTGAATCTACGACGACATCTAACAATATTGTCTCGCAAACATCTACAAGTGAGGGTTCACGAACGCAAGAATGGAGTGACGCCACGCGTCTAAAAGACTTGGCATATTGGTCAGGATTATTTGAAGAATATAAAGATAAAAAAGGATTTTATCCACTACAAGACAAAGCCAAAAACGATATTATTTTAGTAAAGATAGCGACGCCTGAGCAAAGGGCGTTACTTACGGGACAATATGATAACAACGCAATGGAATGTTTAAAGAAGCGAGCGTTGATGCGCTTATAGCAGAATTATCAGATGGGCTCGGACGCTCCATAGAACCGCGCTATGACCCAGTTCCATCACCAGAAGGCAGTCCTGTTGGATACTATTATTTTACCGAGCATGATGGCTATATACTTTGGACACCCTGTAAGTTATGCGAGATTTCAAAAATCTCAACCTACTTAATGGATGGTCATACGGTGACTTTAAACATCGCCTCTGATGTCATGGTAGGTAAAATACCAAAAGCGCAAACTCAGGAGGATATGTTAAACAATTCTACCTATCAAAAGTGGGTTAGTGACTTTGAGAAAATGCCTGCTGAAGAGTAAAGCATGGCTTTATAGATAACGTTATATTTGGTGCGCTGGGCGCACCCTACGTGTACTAAACACAGTACATTTAAAACTGGAACCCAAAATGACCCATATCCGCCTACAAAACGTCAGCAAGATATTTGATGCCACACCCAACCAAGCAAAACATACCCTAACACTATTAGAGCAGGGCATGAGCAGTAGTGAGGTGCGGGCGCAAACAGGGCATTCGGTAGGCTTATATAACGTCAACCTCGCTATCGAATCAGGCGAACTGCATTGCATTATGGGGTTATCAGGGTCGGGAAAATCGACGCTGGTACGCCATATCAATCGCTTAATTGACCCCACACAGGGCAAAATATGGGTAGACAGCGTGAATAGTTATGAGGGTGGCAATGTTGAGTACGCCAACCAATCAGCGTCTGTCAATCCAGCGTCTTCTCATTTAAAGGATAATCCAACGCTATCTAACCCAATCAACGCTACCCAAAACCAAATCGTCAATGTACTCACCCTTAACGACAAACAGCTACAACAGTTTCGCCAAAACAACGTCAGTATGGTGTTTCAGCATTTTGGCTTAGTACCGCATATGACCGTTATCCAAAACGTCGCTTATGGGTTAAGGGTGAGCAAAATGCCCAAAGCCGAACGCCATGACATCGCCCGGCATTGGCTCAACGAGGTAGGGCTGGTTGGGATAGAAACTAGCTACCCGGATGAGTTATCCGGCGGTATGCAGCAACGCGTCGGGTTAGCTAGGGCTTTGGCGGTAGACACGCTTATCATCTTGATGGATGAAGCGTTTTCCGCCCTTGACCCGTTAATCCGTGGGCAACTGCAAGAGCAGTTGCTAACCTTGCAAGACAAACTTAGCAAAACCATTGTGTTTATTACTCATGATATTGATGAAGCTGTCAAACTCGGCAATCGTATCAGTATCTTAAATGGCGGGCGGTTGGTGCAAACGGGCACACCGCAGCAGTTACAAGACAACCCTGTTGATGACTATGTGGCTCGGTTTATGGTGGCGGGGGCTTAAGCCATAACGCTATCTAATTGAAGTTACGGCGATTTGGCCCCATATCAGCGCTATGTCATTTATTTTTAGTGAGACCCATATGTTAAAAAAGCCTAGTCCAATTACATCGACATCAGCAGCAACTGTTCAGACTGCCAATACTGCCAATACTGTCCATATTGGCAAAAAAGCTAACGGAGCGGTCGCTAATATTGGCGTTTTAAGCGCAGCGGCAGTGGCAACCGTTACCTTATTGCTCGGCTGTGGTCAAATGAGCAATGCGGATAACAGCAGTATAGGGGGCCATGAGTCGTCCACTGGTTCTCAAAGTACTGGCATAAATACCGGCATTACCAATAGCCGTGATATGTTGCCCAGCGACTTACTTAAGCAATTGCAAAGTCTGCCGCAACTGACGCAAGGCTTGGGCGACAGTGGTAGTAACGTAATAGATAGTAGTAAGCCCACGTTGGTTAAGTTTTGGGCAAGCTGGTGTCCGCTGTGTTTGGGCACATTGGAGGAAACCGAGGCATGGCGCAGCAATCCCGCCTTTGCTGGGCTAAATGTGATTACAGTTGCTAGCCCCGGTCAGTTAAATGAAAAGGAAACGGCTGATTTTAAACAGTGGTACGCAGGCGTACAGGGCGATTATCCAAAGTTGCCCGTGTTAATTGACCAAGTAGATACTAAATCGGGGAGTTTAATTCACCAACTCGGGGTGCAAGTCTATCCAAGTTGGGCGATATTAGATAAACGTGGCAACTTAGTTCGCTTAATTAAAGGCAATATCACTAAAGAGCAAGCCTTTGCCTTGGCAGAAAATGCAGGCAATGATTTTGCTGACCTAAAAAATAGCAAAGCCAAACCGGCTGTTTCCAGTGAAGCCAAAGCTGACGCAACATCAACCAGCGCAGCAAACAAAAATGGTGTGTATTACAACGCGGACGGTACGCCCATCAATACCAAAACCATTTATTTAGCGGGTGGTTGTTTTTGGGGGCTTGAGGCCTATATGGAGCGCGTCGATGGGGTAGTGGATGCTATCTCAGGTTACGCCAATGGCGACCCTAAGATTGCGAACCCAAGCTATGAGCAAGTGATACAAGGTTCAGGCCATGCCGAAACGGTCAAAGTCACTTACGATGCCGATAAACTAGACCTAGCGACCCTATTAAAATATTACTTTAGAGTAATAGACCCAACCAGCCTAAACAAACAGGGCAATGATAGAGGCGTGCAATATCGAGCAGGCGTCTATTATACGGATGCCAGCGATAAAGCTGTGGTCGATAAAGCGCTACAATCCCTTAAGCCTAAGTACAGCAAAGCGATTGTGGTCGAAAACAAGGCGCTTGCTAACTTCTCGCCAGCCGAGGAGTACCATCAGGATTATCTAGCCAAAAACCCTAACGGCTATTGTCATATTGATTTAAGTTTGGCGGATGACAAGTTGGCGGATAATAAAATAGGCACATCAGCTTCTAAAGGGGGCAGCAAGCTCGCCCCTGCCAATACAGTCACCGAAGCCCTAGACCCCAAACGTTATGCCAATTTTGATAAAAATGCGCTAAAAGACACGTTAACCAAGTCGCAATATGACATTACCCAAAATGCAGGTACAGAGCGTGCCTTTAGCCACGATTATGATCACCTATTTGCCCCGGGCATTTATGTGGATGTGGTCAGCGGTGAGCCGTTGTTTTTATCCACCCATAAATATGATTCAAAGTGTGGTTGGCCGAGTTTTTGGCAACCGATAGACCCACAGGTGATTGTTGAACACACCGATACGGCGTTTAATATGCAGCGTACCGAGGTGCGCTCGCGGGTGGCGGACTCGCATTTAGGCCATGTGTTTAACGATGGGCCAAAGGACAAAACAGGGCTGCGTTATTGCATTAACGGCGGGGCATTACAGTTTATCCCCGTGGATAAAATGCCGCAATCGGGTTATGGCGTGTTTGTCGATAGGGTTAAGGCGGGATAAAGCGAATTAAGGCCGTGCTTGTTTTACTATAACGATTCATCGCTCATTAAATAATAGTCTTTTAGCCATAAAGTTGTCTGCATGACTCGTCGCTTAAAACGCCCCTTGTACCATCCTTTAAAACGTTTACATACCGACTCACTGTTGGTGCTGTCCGTTTTTGTTGTTGCCTCTTGTGGTCTGGCGTATGAGCTTATCGCAGGGGCGCTGGCGAGCTACGTGCTCGGCGATTCGGTGTTGCAGTTTTCAACCATTATCGGCACTTACTTATTTGCGATGGGTATTGGCTAACATTTGTCCAAATATGTGCCCGAAGACAAGGTGTTACAGCGTTTTATCGAGATTGAGGTGTTGGTCGGTCTTATTGGCGGCTTATCGGCAATCGGTTTATTTTTGGCATTTGCTTGGCTGCCCTCGTTTAAGGCGATATTGTATGCGCTGGTGATGTGCATCGGTATTTTGGTGGGGATGGAAATACCGCTCGTCATGCGTATTTTTAACGCCCAAGAACAAGCGTTTCATGAGTTGGTGAGTCGCGTATTGACCTTTGACTATTTGGGTGCTTTGGCGGTCTCTTTGGTGTTTCCTTTAGTGCTAGCCCCGTTATTGGGGCTGGCAAGGTCGGCAGTGTTGTTTGGGCTGCTCAATGTGATGGTGGCAGGCTGGACAGCTTGGCATTTTTATCCGAAAATAGATAGAGCGGATAATCGCTTAAAGATAAATAGCCTAAGCGATACTAATTTAGATAAACATAAGCCAAATCTTTCTCAAAGCAGTTCGGATGGTTCAGATGGTTTCAATAGCTTAGGTAGCTTAGGTAGCTTAGGCAGCTTAGATAGGTTAAATAGCTTAGATAAAGTTACCTCATATCAAGCGCACCAAGTAATTACCGAAGACGCTAAACATAAACAACAAGCCCATAGGTTTGCTCGATCCGAATCCATTAGACACGGCCTGATTGTGCGTATTTTGTTGGCGACAGCGTTGCTACTGGCAGGATTGTTGTTTGCCGACCGTTTGGTGGGGTTGTCCGAACAAAAACTGTTTAATGCGCCCGTTATTTTTGCTACCAATTCCCCGTATCAGCGGTTGATAGTGACCGAGCGGCACGGGCATCTACAGCTGTTTTTAAACGGTAACTTGCAGTTTTCTACCCGAGACGAGCACCGCTATCATGAAGCCTTGGTGCATCCCATGATGCAAACGTTGTCTGACAGCACCAGAGCCAGCAAGCCCAAGCTTGAGGTGTTAATACTGGGCGGCGGTGATGGCATGGCCGCGCGTGAGGTATTAAAATACGAGGCAGTGGCACATATTACCTTGGTGGATTTGGATAAAAAGATGACCGATTTTTTTGCCGATACGCCAAGGTTTCAAGCGTTAAATGCTAACTCGTTGAATGACCCTAAAGTAACCATTGTGAATGCCGATGCCTATAAATGGTTAGAATCGAGTGAGGCACATTTTGATGCCATCATCGTCAATTTGCCCGACCCGTCGCAATATAGCCTAGCCAAACTGTATTCGGTGCCGATGTACCATCTGTTACGTCAACACCTGAATGCCGAAGGGTTGGCAGTGGTACAATCAACCTCGCCATATTATGCGCCACGCTCTTTTTGGTCTATTAATAAGACGTTGCAGGCCGCCCATTTTAAAACCACGCCCTATCACGCTTATGTGCCCTCGTTTGGCGAATGGGGGTTTATCATCGCCAGCGTTAACCAACCTTTTGTTGCGCCCAGCCGCTATGAGCAACCCATGACCTTTTTAAGCCCGTCGGTCAGCCGTGAAATGTTCACCTTTGCGCCTGATATGCAGCCGATTGCGGTAGAGCCCAATACCTTAGACAAACAAATGCTGGTACATTATTATATGCAGGACTGGTCTGATGAATAACTTTAATGTCGTTAAGGCGATAGAAAAACAGGCAGTTAAACAGACAGATAAGCAAATAGATAAACAATCAGAGAGTCAAATTGTCAGGCAAGTAGAGAATCAGGCAGACAAGCAACCAAACAGACAGACAGACAGGCAAGCATATCGTGGCCGAGTTTTGGCAATGTCAGTGTGCGCCCGAATTGTTAAACCGCTCGCAACCCTTGTTAGCCTTGTTAATAGAGGCGGTGCAGCAAGCAGGTCTTACCCTAGTGGGTCAGGTGGTGCACGAGTTTGCGCCGTATGACGAGGGACAAAGCGCTGTTGCGAGTGGTGTTAAGATTAATACGAACACCAACATTAATGCCAACACCAAACAGTCGGGCGGCGTAACCTTAAGCCTTCTGTTGGCCGAGTCACACCTTTGTTTGCACACGTGGGGCGAGTATCAAACGGTCACACTCGATGTTTATGTATGTAATGTGATCAATGATAATAGCGATAAAGCCGATGCCTTGTTTGCCGCCTGTTTGGCATTGTTTCAACCCGCCAGCCACCATGTGCATACCTTAGCCCGCACCCATGCGCCAGCAAACGCTGCAACGAATTTGTAGCGCTTATTTATCGCGCTTGGCCTTTGTCATAAAGAATAGGTAGCACTGTGTTACAGTAACATATACTCTTATTTGATAGTCTTCATCGTTTATCACGTTTATCACGTTTATCACGTTTATCACGTTTATCACGTTTATCACTATCAATAGTTATTATCATCACGGTTATCCAAAACCCTAAAAACCTTTAACCCTAGGATACAATGCATGCAAAACTTATCCAATTTGCAGACTGAACTATTAAACTATGCGTTCTAATTCGGCGGTAGCGTGTTGATGCTGGTTTTGTTTGCCGTGTTGTATATGGCCATCACACCGTATAACGAATTGCAACTTATCCGGCAGGGCTCGGGGGCGGCCGCCTTAAGTTTTGGCGGTACTATCATCGGCTTCTCGTTAACGCTAGCGTCTAGTGCGATTTATAACGCTGGATTCTTGTCGTTTCTTATTTGGAGCGGCGTGGCGATGCTGGTGCAAATTATTGGTTACTTTATTATGGTCAAAGGGATTGGCAATGTGCCCGAGCAAATAAAGCTCAATAATATGGCGATAGGCGGACTGCTCGGTTTGACCGGTTTGGTGCTGGGTATTGTCAATGCAGGGTGTTTGTCTTAATCGGTCAAAAGTCTTAATCGGTCAAAAGCCTTAGTTAGTCACCAATCTTGGTTAGTCATAAGTCTTGGTTAGTCATAACTCTTCACCAGTTATCACAATTTATCTTCACCAATTCTCTTTTAACCAGTTCTCTTTTTACTTTAAAGGACAATATTATGGGTATCGGCAGCTTTATCAGAAAACAGTTTATTGATGTTATCGAATGGGATTGGCAGGATGATGACGTGCTGATGTGGAAGTTCCCCATGGCGGATAACGAAATCCAAAATGGTGCCTCGTTAACGGTGCGGGATGGGCAAGTGGCGGTGTTTATCAACGAGGGTCAAATTGCCGACATTTTTACGGCAGGGCGTTATACCTTAACTACGCAAACCCTGCCGCTGATGACCAATTTAAAAAACTGGCGTATGGGTTTTGACTCACCGTTTAAATCCGATGTGCTGTTTTTTAGTACCCGTTTGCAACAAGGGCGCAAGGGGGCACGACCCAACCTGTCACCGTCAGAGATTCCGACTTTGGCATGGTGCGCTTACGGGCTTTTGGGATGTATGCATACAAACTGACCGATGTGACCCAGTTTTATCAAACCATTACCGGCATGAACGATCGCTATCAGGCCGAGCAAATCGAGCCACAGCTGCGCAATTTAATTATCTCAGACTTAGCCTCTGGTTTGGGTCAAAGTGCGATTCCGTTTATCGATTTGGCCGCCAATCAAAACATCATGGCCGATGAAATTAAGAAAAAACTGCAACCTGATTTTGCCAAGTATGGGTTGTCGGTTGAGTCGTTTGTGGTCGAAAACGTCTCGCTACCCGCCGAATTACAAAAAACACTCGATAAGCGTATCTCGATGGGGATGATTGGCGATATGGATGCCTATACCCGCTATCAAACCGCCGAGTCGATACAGCTTTCCGCCAAAAATGAGGGCGGTATGGCAGGTATTGGCGCAGGTCTAGGTGTGGGCATGAATATGGGCAATGTGATGAGTGAGGCGATGCAGCCAAGAGCACAGAACAATGCTAGCAATCAAAGCGGTGCTAATAACCAAAGTAACTCTGGCAATCAAAACAACCCAGATAGCCAAAACAGCGGTGGTGGTGATTTGACTGCCAAGCTCACCCAATTAAAAGGGTTGCTCGACCAAGGACTGATTAGCCAAGCAGATTATGATGAAGCGAAAGCCAAAATACTGACACAGTTGACTCAATGACCGATAATCATACGCCATCAAACCCGTCGCCTAAACCTAAGCTGCCCAGCAACTTCAATGCGTTGACGTTTACGGCGGCTTGCCCGTCCTGCGGTGCGCCGGTTGAATTTGCGTCCGCAGGCTCGGTAATGGCGGTGTGTGAGTATTGTCAAACTACCGTCATTCGTGAGGGCGATAGCCTTAAAGCGCAAGGTAAGCAATCACTGACGCTAGAGGACTATTCACCCCTACAAGTGGGCAGTGTGGGACGCTTTGGCGATACTGACTTTGCTATCATAGGGCGTATTCAATACCGCTATGAGCAAGGCGTTTGGAACGAGTGGTATGTGCAGTTTACGGATGGTCGCAACGGTTGGTTGTCCGAGGCACTGGGTCAATACAGTCTGACCTTTGAGGGTGTGCCAGCGCATTTGCCGTCTTATAATGAGCTGGCGATTAACGATACGGTGACTTTTGATGGCGTGGTTTATCGAGTCACTGACCGTCGCTCGGCAGATGCCATTGCAGGCGAGGGCGAGTTGCCTTATGTGGTAGACAGTGGTTGGCGAACGTGGGTGATTGATGCCCAGTTTATGCGCCAGTTTATTACCTTAGATTATGGCGACTCTAGTGAGAATGGTTTGCCAACGGTATACCAAGGTCAAGCGGTAGACCTTGCTGACCTTGATATGCAGCTGCTTAAAGACGATAGACAGATTAATGCCGCCGCCGGGCAAGCTGGCTTAGACGATGGCTTAGACGATGACTTAGACGATGACTTAGGCGATCCAGAGGATTCAGTCGATTTAGACGATGCAGCAAACCCTGCAGCAAGCCAAACCAATAATCAAATCATTATCAGTAAAATAGAATGCCCCAACTGTGGCAGTCCCGTACCCTATATTGAGGGTAAAACCGACTTTATTATCTGCCCTGCTTGCCACACCGAAAGCAAGCTAACTGGCAGCACCGCTGAAATGTTGGCGATGCATTCTACCATGCAAAGCTTTGTTAGCACCTTGCCTTTAGGCGCCAAGGCTCGCATTGCCGATGCTGACCTCGCTGGGGTGAAACCCTTTGCTACGTCGCAGTCACAAAGCCAAAGCAGTAACAACAGCAACAACCCTGCCTCGGCCTATCATGATTATGTGGTGATAGGCATTATGCGCCTTAATGAAGTAGGCGAGCGGGCGTTATGGACTGAATATTTGCTCTATAGTCTAAGCGATGGTTTTTTATGGTTGTCTGAAGAATCGAGCGGTTGGTTTGTGAGCCGAGTGCTCAGCGAAATGCCGCAGGTGCATGGCAATACGCTTGTCTATGATAATAGGCAGTGGCACTTGCTGTATGAAAGCTATCAAAACCGAGTTATCTTTGCTATAGGGGCGTTTAACTGGCAAGTTAAAGTCAATGACCAAAATACCTTGATGGATTACGGCAATGGCGATGCGGTCATTACCTCTGAGCAGACTGAGCGAGAAATCACCTATACCATTGCCCAGCCGCTACCTTATAACCAACTAAAACAGTGGTTTGCGGCTTATTTGGCCCAAAATCGCCCCGCCAATCAGTATGTGGGCACGGGGCAAGGCAGCCTTAAAGGGTTGCTTATCTGGCATTTTATTCTGCAGTTTATCGTGCTACTGATGACTGGCGGCTCTATCATTGTGGCGATTATCGTCGCTATCTTAATCTACAGTATTTATTTTAGCCGAGCCAATTCAACAGGCGGCAGTCGTGACCCGTTTACCCATAACTCTTCGGCCGCCAAATTATTTGCCATTGCGCTTATCGTACTCGGGCTACTGTTTAGCCTACTGATTGGCGCAGGCTCTAGCATGGAGGCAGGGACAAATTCGTCTGCAGAAACCAATATCAGCAATAATCAAGGCGGTGGCGGGGTTATTTTTATTCCAAGCGGCGGCAGTAGTGGCAGTGGCCGAGGTGGTTTTAGCTCGGGTGGCTCGCATAAGTAGTTGGTTGGCGACTGTTTTTTTGCTTCTGTTTTTTAAAGCCAACCCTTGGTAATCTTTAGAGTGAACCTCCAGCAAAAAACATCTTAACGCTTTCTTAACTACGTTTTTGCTATACTGTGCGTTTAAAAATTTATGTTGTGACCTGCGTTATGTTAACCCCTCAAGCTCGCTCTGATGCCACCTTGCAGTCTCATGCTGTGATGTCGCAATTGTTCAACACGCCAATCAATCAACATTACCTGATGGCCTTGGTGGCTTTGTACCTGACACTCAGCGCCAATATTGGCTTTTTTAAGCAAGTATTGTCGGTCTATCCTATCGCTGACAATCCCGGCTTTATCTTGTCTATAGCAGGTTTGCTCTTTGGGCTATTATGGCTGCTGCTACAATTGCTGTGTTACCGGTTCACTATAAAAGGGGTACTGGTTTTTATGGTGCTGGTGGCAGCGGTATGCGGTTATTTTACCAATGCGTATGGCACTATTTTTGATACCAATATGCTGGTGAACAGCTTAGAGACAGACCACGCCGAAGCAAGAGACCTGCTATCGCTAGGCTTTCTTGCTCATCTTGTGTTACTTGGGGTGCTACCCGCTTTTTTTATTGCCAAACTGCCTATCAAACGCCTGCCGTTAAAGCGCGCTGTGTTACAAAAGCTGCTGTCTTTGCTGCTAATATTCGTATTGATTGCCGGCTGCTTGTTGCCGTTTGGCGACCAATATGCCAGCTTTTTTCGCCAGCATAAGCAGGTGCGTTACTATGCCAACCCCCTGACGCCTATATATTCCACTTTCAAGCTTGGCGCAGATTTAGTGGCGGCGGCTCGTCGCCCTGATAGCCTGATTGAGCACGCCACTGATGCCAAACGTAGCGTGCCGGCGATGTCCGCAAACGCCAGTCCATTAGTAGCCAAACCTAAATTGCTGGTGTTTGTGGTCGGCGAGACAGTACGGGCTGACCATATCGGTTTAAACGGTTATGCACGCAATACAACGCCGTTGTTAGCAAAATTGCCCGATGTTTACAGTTTCAAAGATGTCACATCCTGTGGTACTTCGACGGCCTATTCGGTGCCCTGTATGTTTAGCTATGCTGGCCGTGAAAATTATGATATGCAAGAGGCGTCCTATCATGAAAACGTACTCGACACCTTACATAAGCAAGGGGTTAAGGTGATTTGGCGTGATAATAATTCAAGCTCAAAGGGTGTGGCAGACCGAGTGATATTTGAAGATTTTAAAACAGCGGCCACTAACCCAGTTTGTGATGAAGAGTGCCGTGATATCGGTATGTTAACAGGGTTTGACAAGCTCGTAACCGCGCCTGATAGTGCGACAACGACTGCCCAGCCCCAAGTAGACGCCACTCCTAAACAGGGGCAAGATACCTTAATTGTGCTGCATCAAATGGGCAATCATGGTCCAGCTTATTATAAACGCTACCCCAAAGAGTTTGAGGTGTTTAAACCCGTTTGTACCAGCAGTGAGTTGTCAAAGTGCGATAGGCAGGCGGTGATTAACGGCTTTGATAATGCCCTTGTTTATACCGATTATTTTTTAAATGCGGTTATCGATACCTTAAAACCTTATACCGCCAACTATGATGTGGCTATGCTATATGTGAGCGACCACGGCGAGAGTTTGGGCGAAAATAATATCTATTTGCACGGCTTGCCCTATAAAATTGCGCCGCAAGCACAAAAGCAGGTGCCAGCCATTCTTTGGTTGCCGCCTTCTAATCAGACTGCAGGCGCCATAGATGCGCAAAAAATGTCGTCTCAGCTTAACACCCCAGTGTCGCATGACTATATTACCCCGACCTTACTCGAGTTTTTTGGCATTACCACTAGCGAAGTCGCCAATAAACCCACGTTTTTTCACCCTATGTAGACGCAATGACTCGGCGCTTTTAGGGTTGTCAAAATAGTCAGGGGATCATGATTCAGCCAGTCGTCGTTATCATTTTCCTCATTCCTCATCGTCGAGTAGGTCCTCATCATATGTACCTTCTTCTTGTTTATCATCATCTGTAGCAACGCTTTGTTGCCCAAGCGCCGCTTTGTTTGATAACGTCGCATCAGTAGTTTTTGCAGCTTGCATAGCTTTTTGTGCAACTGCATTATCCGTGTCCTCTTCAAACGTGTCCTCTTCAAACGTGTCCTCTTCAAATGCAGCGTCCAAGGCTCGCTGTACCGCTTCGATGCGAGATTGGCACACTTTATAAGCATCGATAGATTCCTCAACCGTTTTCATTAAATTGTCGATATCGGGTTCGTCAGAGTTTTGTAGCTCTTCGGCATTGGTTTTTAAAATTTGATACGCCGCTTTAAAGTTTTTGGGAGTCATTTTTTTACGGGCTGCCATAGTTAAATATCCTTGGAAATAAAAAATAGTGAAAAGTTGGCGTTCTAAGTATCTGTATTTGAATTGACTTGCGTAACCACTGCTCTAAAATTACCATTGCTCATAGACACTTTGACGAAGTCACCTTTTTCGATATTTTGTATTGAATTTAGGTAAGTAGCCTTTTCGTTTTGAACAAAAGAGTAACCCTGATGTAGCAAGCGGGCAGGATTCTGTACCAGTACCATTTGTTGATAATGGCGTACTTGCTTAGCAATGTCAGTTAAAGTTTGCTGGCTTTGATGTCGAGTAGCACTATAGTAATGTTCAACAGCTGTTAGCGCTTGTGTCAAGTGAGTTTGGCTTAGGCGCTGTATGTTTTGATAATAAGTGGCAGTGTTTAAAGAGACTTGTCGCAGCTCAAACTTGGCATATTGTTCAATTTTGTTAAAGTGAGATTCACTTAAGTGCTGCCAGCGTTGCAAGCTATGACGACTATTATTTTGAATAATTAAGAACTCACGTTCACTATCACGATGGGCAATCGCTATTTGTTGCCGACTTGCCTGTTGAATGGTGTCTGCATAACGTTGTGTACGCTGCATTAACTGCGCCAAATGATTAATAATTGCCGCAATTACCTTGGATGGGGTATCAAAACTGGTGTGCGCCACATCATCCAAAATAACGTGGTCACGCTCATGGCCGATGCCCACCCAAACGGGTACGGGCTGCTCGGCAACCAAAGCTGCTAATTCATAATCGTTAAGATACGCCAAATCGCCCACAGCACCACCGCCTCTGATAATCACGAGTAAATCGGGCAGATGTTGATACTGCTTGTTAAACGTGAGCATGCCTTTGCTAATGGCGTGGCGTATCTCATTGGGGGCGGTATTGCTTTGAAACGTAGCATAGTGATAATAAAAGTGGCAAGCCTTGGTCGCCGCTAGTCTATCGGCATCGGCTCTAAAATCGCCTAGCCCAGCCGCCTTTTCGGGCGCAATCACCAACACATGCTCGATATCAAACGGGGCAGATAATTGCTGGTTTAAATGGAGTAGCCCCTCACTGGACAGGCGCGCTAACATGGCGGCATATTGGCGTGCCATATCGCCTAAGGTGTAGCTTGGGTCGATGTCATTAATGTTAAGCGAAAAGCCATATAATGGATGAAACGTGGCACTCACGTTTAATAGCACCGTCACATCCCGCTCAAGCGCCACACCCGTTGCCCGCTCAAACTTACTAAGCACGCGGCTGGCCTTAAACTTCCATAACGTGCCCCGGCAACTGGCCACCACGTTGCCGCTGTCATCTTTTTCGGCCAACTCAAAATAATAGTGGCCATTTTTACTAGATACATTGCGAATTTCCGCTTTCACCCAAACGGTGTGTTTAAAGGTCTCTTTAACCACTAGCTCGACAGCGGCTAAATAATCACTGAGCTTTAACGTTGTGTTTTCTAACTCGTCATCGAGTGCAAACGTATCACTATCTTGCATAACGTGGGTTGCCTTAATTTGACTGTTTTGAGATTTTATAACGTTTTGAGAATCTATAACGTTTTGAGAGGTTGTAGACAATAGCTTTTAACGGTAAACAACAAAGGGTAAAACAACGGCTAAGTTTAAGCAACCTAAGTTTAAGCAACCTGATTATAGCAGTATGCAGCCTAAACGTTGAGGTGCCGTTTGTGCTTTTGGCGCAAAGCGGGATGAGCTACGGTTATAAAGCGGCTAAAAGCGGCTAAACAGTTGAGGATGGAAAGTTGAGAATGCAGTACTGCTAGTAAAGCAGGCTCTAATCGCTGCTAATTAAAGTACTGTTTATCAGCGATTGTGTGACTTTGCGTTATCAAAATAATGATTTACTTTACATAAAACAGCGACTTGGCTATGATGAAAGGCAGGATAAAACCGCTATGCTAGGATGCTATATAGATGCGCAGTCATCATGTCGCGGTCATAGCGATAGCCTCAATAATGCCATAGCCTCAATAGCGCCATACGTCTCAACCTCTCAATCTCTCAACCTATATAATTAAAGGATTAATTATGACCAACCCTTATCAGCCTACCGCCAATGCTTATGAATTTCCGCTATTGATTAAGCAGTTGTTAAACCGTTGTTGCAGCACCGCCCAAAACCAAGAAATCATTTATGCGGATAAAAAACGCATGGCGTATAGCGACTTTTTTGTGCGCATTCATCAGTTAGCCAATGTGCTGGCAGGTTTGAATTTGCACAAGGAAGATGTGGTAGCGGTGATGGATTGGGACAGCCATCGTTTTTTAGAATGCTACTTTGCGATTCCGATGTCGCAGTATGTGTTGCAAACGGTTAATGTGCGTCTATCCCCCGATAAGGTGCTCTATACCCTGAATCATGCCAAACCAAAAGTGCTGTTGGTCAATTCTGAATTTGCGCCATTGGTGAAAGATTATCAGTTTGAGAATTCCTCAATTGAGCACATTATTTGGCTTGATGATAATGGTGTCAGCGCCGATAACGTATTTGGGGTCAACCAAAATAGGGTGGTAGGGGATTATGAGACCTTGATTGAGGCGGCAAGTGATACGTTTGAGTTTCAAGACTTTGATGAAAATACCATTGCCACTACCTTTTATACCTCGGGCACCACAGGCAACCCTAAAGGGGTGTTTTTTAGCCACCGTCAACTGGTGCTACATACCTTGGCTGAAGCAGCATCATTAGGCGTATTGCCACAAAAGCAAGGGCTGGTGCTCGGCGATGTGTATATGCCTATGACCCCAATGTTTCATGTGATGGCCTGGGGATTTCCTTATACAGCTACTATGTTGGGACTCAAACAAGTGTACCCCGGGCGTTATGCGCCAGATAGTATGCTCAAGCTGATTGCAGAAGAGAAGGTCAGTATTACCCATTGTGTGCCGACTATTTTGCAAATGCTACTAAAACAAGCACAGAGCGATGGCAAAACGTTTGACGGTTTAAAAATGATTATTGGTGGCTCGCGCTTAACAGAGGGTTTGGCCAAAACAGCCTTGCAAGCAGGTATTGAAGTCTATACCGGCTATGGTATGAGTGAGACAGCCCCATTGATTAGCTTGACAGAATTTAAATCCGATGACCCTAAAATGAGTTTGGATGACGATGTGAAGCGCCGCTGTATGACGGGCAAACCTGTGCTCATGGTCGATGCTCAGATATGGCGTGAAGATGGTAGCGTACAGCCGCAAGATGGGGTGCAAACAGGTGAGCTTGTCCTGCGTGCGCCGTGGTTGACGCAAAGCTACTTTAAAAACGCAGACGCAGGTCAAGAGCTATGGGAGGGTGGTTACATGCATACCCAAGATATTGCCCTTATTCAAGCCGATGGTACCCTCAAAATTACCGACCGCCTAAAAGATGTGATTAAATCGGGCGGAGAATGGATATCGTCGCTGGAGATAGAGACCATTTTATCGCTGCATCCCTCGGTGGCTGATGTGTCAGTCATTGGAGTACGCGATGAACAGTGGGGCGAACGTCCCCTAGCGGTCATCGTTTTAAAGCCCGATTTTAAAGACACTAAAGCTGCGGATATTAAAGCCATCGCCCTACAAGCAGTTGAAAAAGGGTTGATTGCTAAATATGGCGTGCCCGAGCAATTTCTGTTTGTCGACGACTTACCCAAAACGTCAGTCGGCAAGCATGACAAAAAAGTGATGCGGGAACTTTATGCCAGTCAAACAGAAATATAAAAGGCATTAGGTATAAAATAATGTGTCTAAAGTTTCGCTCTAAGCAGTGTCCTTGGTGATATTCAAGGAGTATTTAAGTTGTTGTCGTTTTAGGACTAATGTTTAGGGCGGCTAAATCGATCCATACATTAAGGACTGCAAACAAAAAGGACTGCAAATGGACTTTGCAACGATAGCCCCAGACTATGCCCCCAGTGCTTGGCTGGATATGGATGCCCTCGACCATAATATTGAACTGGTCAATCAAAAAACCCAAGCGGTTAATTTGCGCTTGGCGACCAAATCTATCCGTAGTATCGACGTACTACGCTATATCAAAAACAAATCTCCTAAGTTTATTGGCTTGATGTCCTATGCCGCCGATGAGTCTGTTTATCTATTGGATAATGGCTTTGATAACGTCCTCTGTGCGTATCCCAGCTTAGATAAAGACAGCATAGCGCAAACATTTAAATACACTAAAAACGGCGCTGTCATGATTTGGATGGCAGACCGCATTGAGCATCTGACCATATTAAATGCGGTGGGCAAAACCCACAACACTCAGGTGTCCGTTTGTTTGGATATCAATATGTCAATGGCGTTGCCCAAGCTGTATTTTGGCACCAAGCGGTCGGCATTGATGGGCAAAAAGGACGTGAAAAAACTGCTACAGCAAGCCGAGGGTCTGCCATTCATTGCGATTAATGCGGTGATGGGTTATGAAGGGCAAATAGCAGGATTGCCCGAGCACTTGCCGCAAAAGCCGTTGTTAGCGCCAGCCATTAAATTGCTCAAAAAGCAGTCTGCCAAACAAGTGAGCCGCCGCCGTAAAGCGGTCGTCTCATTGCTACAAAAAAAGCAGCAGCCGCTACAACTGGTGAATGGCGGCGGCAGCGGCAGTATGGATTTTACTTCAAGCCAGTCTGAGGTCACCGAAATCACAGTAGGGTCGGCCTATTATAAACCGGCGTATTTTGATTATATGGACAGCATGCACGCCTTTAAGCCCGCCGCTGGGTTTGTGCTGCAAGTGACTCGCCACCCCGAAAGCCCTGCCAAAAACCGCTTATTAAGTCAGTTAGGGCAAGCTTCCCACAACGTGATCACCTGTCATGGGGGCGGTTTTATCGCATCGGGTGCCAGCGGTAGTGATAAAAGCCCCGTGGTGCATTATCCCAAAAATTTAACGATTTTAAGCGATGAAGGCTTCGGCGAGGTGCAAACCCCAATGCAGGTGTTTGATGGCGCATCAGTAAATCCAGTAAAAATTGGCGATTATGTGTGGTGTCGCCATGCCAAAGCAGGCGAACTGTGTGAGCATTTTAACCAGCTTATTGGTTATCAAAGCAAGGCGGCTATCAGTGCCGCCACAACAGCAAGCCCGTCAACAACAGGATTAAATAGCACCAATCAAATAATGACCACCTACCGGGGAGATGGCAAATGTTTTCATTAACCCATTGGCAAAATAACCCAACGTGGGAAAACTGGGTGGGCTATGTGCAAGCCACGCCCGAACAAAAGCTTATCCCAGACACGGTTGCGGCGATACAAGACATTGTTAAAACCGCTCGGCAACACGGCAAACGCATTCGGGTCACGGGGGCGGCGCATTCGTTTAGCGGCTGTGCCCAACCTGAGGAAATAGCGCTTAGTTTGCACCATATGCGTGGGCTTATTGAGGTGAATAAGGAGGCACAAGAAGCCACATTGTATGCGGGTACGTATTTGTATGAGATAGGCGACGCCTTGCGAGAACATGGCCTTGCGTTAGAGAACATGGGCGATGTGCAAGCGCAAACGCTTGCCGGCGCGGTAAGTACCGCCACCCACGGCACGGGCATCTCGCTTGGCTCTATTGCCAATCAGGTGGTGGCGTGGGAATGGGTGGATGGTTGCGGCAAATTGCACCAGCATCGCCGCGGCGACCCTGCAACCGATGAGCTGGGCAATGCACTACATGCCAGCCTTGGTATGCTAGGCATTTTTACCAAATTAACCATTCGGGTGGTGCCAATGTATGGTTTAAAAGAGCAAAACCAGCGCTTAGAGTTTGCCGATGCTGTGGCGCAGTTTGAGCAGGGTATTCATCAACACCGGCATTTAGAGTGGTTCTTGTTTCCGGGTACCCATAAGTTGCAGCAAAAAACCTTATCGGTTATCGAGCCTAAACCCATGAGCCGCCGGCAAAAAATGAAAGACAGTTTTGACAGCAGGCTGGTGTTGAACGGTGCGTTTTATTTACTGTGTGAGCTGGCCCGCAAATTTCCAAGCTATGTGTTAAAGGTGAGTCAGATATCCGCCAATTCTATTCCTAATGTACAGCGTGAGGGCTATAGTTATGAGGTGTTTCCGACCCCGCGCGGCGTTAAGTTTAACGAAACCGAGTACTTTATTGATTTAAACGATTTTACCGCCTGCATCACTGAGGTGAATGAGGCTTTAGCAAAGGATATTAAAGGCTCACACTTTCCTATTGAGGTGCGTACCCATAAAGGTGAGTCGGGCATGTTAAGCCCCACCCAAGGCCGTGATTGTGCTGTCTTATCGTTTCATGTGTATCAAGGTATGGACTGCGAGCCATTGTTTAACTGGGTGAACGACTATATGAAAAAATGGCACGCTCGCCCGCACTGGGGCAAGGTTAATAAGCTGGACGCTGCCGAGATACGCCATTTATACCCACAACTAAAACGTTTTTTAGAGATACGGGCAGACTATGACCCTGATAAGGTATTTATAAACCGCTGGCTTGAGCAGAAGTTTATGGTGTGATGCTAAGACCCTTTTAAGTGAGGGTGTGTCTGTTGAATTATACAAGTGTGACGCTAATACATTAAAGGTGTTCATAAGGTATTAAGCAAGCGTAGGCTAGGCTAATAGCCCTGCATTAATGGGTTAATTTGATAAGATAGCGATCATGGTATGTCTAAGATTAAACCCAGTTAATTTACTGGGTTTTATTGCCTTTGGTTGTTGGCGTAAATCGTTATACTTTTATAAAGATGCCGGCTTAGATTGACAGTGTATATAAATCATCGCTTTAGCCGAAAAAAAAGCAAGTCTTGTCGCTATAGACGGCTAACTACCTCTAAATCTAAATGTCTAAAAGCCCAACACACCGCAATACAATCTAGCAATTTTAAATACTGCCATACAATGGTAATCTTATAGTCAGTGAATGATGTCACTTTCTAAAACCGTTACCACAGTCAATGCCGAACCCAAAACCTATGTCTATATGTCAACCCCGTTTTTCTCTTAAAACTGCCCTGTCTATGGTTGCAGTAGCTGCTACCTTGACAACACTAAGCGCGCCCGCCTACGCTTGCAACATCCCCAAAAGTTACTACAAACACGTCTCCTGTACCGCCAATAGTGCTTATTTTTTGGCGGTCAAAGACTCTGGCGCGCCGGTCGATTTAATTGATAGCAAAGGCAAAAGAGTCGTCGATTTGTCGCGCTATTCGCAAGTGGATGTTTTTCAGTTAAATGAAGGATTGCTACCGGTGCAACGCGGCGGCAAAGTGGGGTATGTCACTATGTCAGGCCGCGAAGTGGTGCCTGCTATTTACGACGTTATGATAGGTGATGCCCTCACCAAAGGCTGGGCACGACCCGCCAATGACAATCGCATTATTGTGAAAAAACAGGGTAACTTTGGCATTATTGACGGCAATAATAAGGTAATTTTATCTTTTTCATCCGATTATCAAACGATTAGCGATTATGAATCAGGAAGCGCTAAAGTCGTCAAAAATGACGGCAGTGTTATTTGGTTAGATGAAAACGCGCGCAAGATAGCGCCGCCTAAAAAACAGCAGGCTAATAGTAGCCAACCCTCAGCCAATACAAATATGGGTACCGCGGTCAATACGGCGAAGCGCAACGCTGCCAGCAATAACGCCCGTCCAAGCAACAAATCTGCCACTTCCAAATCCACAAGTACGGGTAACAACTCACGCAATACCCCTCTAAACACCCCCCTAAATACGCCGAGCAACGCAGTAAGGGCCGAGGTTTGGCAAACGGCCAAGCGTGATGGCAAGTGGGGCTTTGTTAGCCATAATGATGTGCCCATGATTAACTTTGCCTTTGATGAGGTCACCCCGTTTTCTGAAGGCTTAGCCGGCGTCAAGATAGACAATAAATGGGGCTTTGTGGATTTATCCGGGCAGCTGGTGATACCGTTTCGCTTTGAGGATGTAGGGGTGAATCGTACTAAAACGAGTACTTACAAAGGGGTGCCTGCCTTTACTTTTAAAAACGGCAAAGCGTGGATTGGCAATTTAAAAGATGGCAGCAAGCTGTGCATTAATACCAAAGGCAACAATATTCAGTGCGATTCTTAAAATACCCAAGATAATCAATGCGTATTGTGATTAATTTTGTCAATTTTGTTTGCCAGCTAGGGACATTAGGGCAGGGGTGTGCGATGATTTAGCGTAACGCTTCATTTTTACCCATCACCCATCTTGAGTTTTACACATTTGGTTTATTATCATCACTCATCTAACCCGTCGTTATTATCAAGCATCCATCCATCCATCATTACTTCAGCCAGTTATCCAAGCATCGTTACCTTAAATCTTATAACGTTAAGTACAACTACAACAATAACGACAACAACAATAACAACAACTTCAACAACTTCAACAACTTCAACAACTTCAACAACAATAACAATAACAATAACAATAACGACAAGGAATAGCACAATGACCCACACTCAGATTCAAGCTCAGTCTCCCAGTTTTCACAGTGAGAACATTGCTAAATTGGTTGATAAGGTGACCCAACTTGCTAGTGATTATGCGACAACCGATAAAGCATTGGTCAGCCAGTTTGTACAGGTGTATTACCGCAACTTGAGCGAAGAGGACAGCTTGCGCCTAAGCCAAGCCGATTTAGCGGGCATGGCGCTGCATCATCTAAGCTTGCTCAAACAATACAATCGCCAGTCGCCCAGCATCACGGTGTTTAACCCAACTGTTGAGGCGCAGCGTTTTCATAGCTCACACAGTGTGATTCAGCTGGTGGCCTACAACCGCCCCTTTTTAGTCGACACCTTGTTGATGGGTTTGGAGACTAAGGGTATCAACGTCCATCGCCTGTTTCATACGATTTTGCAAGTTAATTGGGATGACGCTGGCGCGATTGTAGGCGTTGAGCGCATCGATAATAGCGAAACCCGTTACATCTCGATGATTCATTGCGAAATCGACCGCTGTGATGCCGCTGAATTAGCGCGAATTCAATCCCTATTGTTGGATAAAGTGACGGTGCTTGATAACGTAGTGGCGGATTGGCCCGCTATGAAAACGCAACTGCGCAACATCAAAGAGGATTTGGTGGGTAAGCAAGTGGCGGGTAGCCAATACAGTATGGATGAGGTGCAAACTTTTTTAGACTGGATATTGGATGACCATTTTATATTTCTAGGCTATCGTGAATATCGTTTTGATAATGTGAGTATGGGTCAACTATCGGTTGCTCAAGACACTGACAACGCTAATAACAACAGTGCTGATAACAACCCTGCGGACAAAAACAGTGCGGACAAAAACAACGCTAATCAAAACAACGCTAATCAAAACAATGCTGAACAATGCCAAGCTACGCCAACGTTGCATACGGTTGGCGGTAGTGGGCTGGGATTGTTAAAAGGCAATTTAGATAATGAACAATCGGCAAGTTTTCACGAATTACCAGATGAGCTAAAGCATCTGCTGACTGTGCCGCAAGTCCTACTGTTATCTAAATCGAGCCATTTTTCACCCGTGCATCGCTTAGCCTATATGGACTTTTTAGGCATCCAAAAGTTTGATGACAACAATCAATTAGTCGGTGAGTATCGTTTTATCGGCTTGCTCACCTCACGCGCTTATCAATTGGATGTGACGGATATTCCTTTACTGCGCGAAAAAACAGCGCAAATTTTGGCCAAAGCCAATCTGCCAAAAGATGGGCATGCCTATCATAAAATGGTGCATATCATCAACACCTTGCCACGGGACGATTTGTTTCAAGGCCGTGTTGATGAGTTGTATGATATGGTCTCTGGGGTCGCCAACCTGCAAGACCGCAAACGCTTGCGCCTGTTTGCCCGTATCGATCATTATCAACGCTTTGTCTCCTGCTTGGTGTATATCCCCCGCTCAAAGTTTAATACCAAGCTTCGAGTAAAAATTCAAAAGGCGTTAACGGCGGCCTTTGGTGGCCTGTCGTCAGGTTTCACGACCCAGTTTAATGAGTCCAATCATGCCCGTGTCCATATTCATGTGCGTACGGTGCCGGGTCATATTAAAACAGTGGACATAAAAACGCTTGAGGGTACGTTGATTGACTTGATGCAAAATTGGGAAGATAGGTTTGAGCAAGCTTTGCTAGAACACGTTGGTGAGGCCGGCGCCCACAAATTACTCACTCGATTTTTAACCCATATACCCGCTTCGTATCGTGAGCAGTTTGATGCCCGTGTGGCGGTGCTGGACATCGAGCGCTTAGACCGTTTGACCAAAGATAGCCCCTTATTGTGGCATTTATACCAGTCTACGGGCACCCAAAGCAATCAGCTGAATCTCAAAGTTTACGGCAGCGGCGAGCCGGCCATACTGTCAAAAGTATTGCCCATATTAGAGAAATTTGGTGTGGATGTGGTATCGGCGCAAGCCTATGAGTTTGGAGCGACTTCGACTGGCGAGACGGCTAAAATGAATGGCCGTATTGATAGCAGCAGTGATGACAACAGTGAGCGTAGCCAAGCTAGAGTTAAGGTTGAGACGTTATGGATGCAGGAATTTGAGCTGCTGCTTAAGCATGTCGATAGTGTCGATATGGCGCTAGTACGTTTGCAATTTGAGCAAGGTTTAGAGCAAATATGGCTCAATAAGGTAGAAAGCGATAATTTAAATGAGCTCATACTCACCACCAAATTAGAGACGTATGAAGTTGTCGTGCTGCGGGCATTGGCTCGCTATATGCAGCAAGCAAAAGCGCCCTTTTCACGCCAATATATCGAGCGCACCTTAGTGAAAAACAGCCATATCTCCGTCCTGCTGGTCGAGCTGTTTGACGCCCGTATGAACCCCGAGTACTTTGCTATTGAAGAGGGCGATAGTAGTGCCAAAAGTGCCGCATTACAAACGGCTATCGAGACGGCTTTGAGCAACGTCAGCAGTTTGGATGAGGATCGCATCATCCGCTGGTACTTAAATTTGCTGAGCGCCATGCTGCGTACCAACTATTATCAGCGTGACGATGATGGCCAGCGTAAAGACAGACTGGCGTTTAAGTTTGCCTCTAGTGACATCATCAACCTACCCAAACCCAAACCCATGTTTGAGATATTTGTCTACTCGCCCAGTTTGGACGCCATCCATTTGCGTAGCGGCAAAGTGGCTCGTGGCGGGCTGCGTTGGTCGGATAGGATGGAGGATTTTCGTACCGAAGTGTTGGGCTTGGTCAAAGCACAAATTGTTAAAAACACCGTCATTGTTCCTGTCGGCTCCAAAGGCGGCTTTATTGCCAAAAAGGCCAATATGGCGGAGGGGCGTGAGGCCTTTTTGGCCGAGGGCAAACAGGCGTATAAAACTTTTTTGCGGGGCATGTTGGACCTGACTGACAACATTGTTGATGGGCATATCGTCCACCCCAATAGCACGGTACGTTATGACGGCGATGACCCTTATTTGGTGGTGGCGGCCGATAAAGGCACCGCAACATTTTCGGATATTGCTAATTCGGTATCAAGCGAATATAACTTTTGGCTAGGCGATGCCTTTGCCTCTGGCGGCTCAGTAGGTTATGACCATAAAGCGATGGGCATCACCGCAAAAGGCGCATGGGAGTCGGTCAAGCGGCATTTTCGCCTTGAGGGCATGGATATCCAAGCCAAAGATGATGTTACCGTGGTGGGCATTGGTGATATGAGCGGCGATGTTTTTGGCAATGGCATGTTGCTATCCAAGCATATCAAATTGCAGGCTGCGTTTAACCATTTGCATATCTTTATCGACCCGAATCCCAATAGCAATGCCGATAGCGATGCAGACAGCGATGCCGCTTTTAACGAGCGGGCGCGCTTGTTTGAGCTACCCCGCTCGACTTGGGAGGACTATAATCAAGCATTAATCAGTCAAGGCGGCGGTGTATTTTCACGAGCCGACAAATCGATTGCCATTAGCGTCGAGATGCAACAAGCCTTTGATATCCGTGCCGAGGCTATGACCCCCAATGAGCTGATTCACGCCTTATTAAAAGCGCCGGTCGACCTCATATGGAATGGCGGTATTGGAACGTATGTTAAAAGTTCTGATGAGAGCCATGCTGATGTGGGCGATAGGGCCAACGATTTGCTGCGCGTGGATGGCCGTGAGGTTCGCGCCAAAGTGATTGGTGAGGGCGGTAATTTAGGTTGTACCCAAAGAGGCCGTATCGAATATGCCAGATTTGGCGGTATAGACGGCAAGGGCGGGCGCATTTATACCGATGCTATTGACAACTCGGGCGGCGTCAACTGCTCCGACCACGAGGTCAATATCAAGATTTTGCTGGGTAAAGTGGTCGAGCAGGGTGACATGACCCTCAAACAACGCAATCAGCTGTTAGAATCAATGACCGATGCAGTCAGCGAGCTGGTGCTACGCCAAAACTATCTGCAACCGCAAGCTATTGAGCTAAGTGCGCTGGATGCTGCTGCCACCTTGAATGAGCATCAGCGTTTTATTCAGTTTTTAGAGCGTCAAGACCGCCTAGATCGGTTGATTGAATTTTTGCCGTCCGATGATGAGATAAGCGCCCGCCGGGAGCACGGCGAGGGCTTAACCAATCCGGAATTGGCCATTGTTTTGGCCTATGGCAAGATGTGGGTGTATGACGAGCTGTTAAAGTCTGATTTGCCCGATGACCCTTATTTTGTCGATGAATTACGTAAATACTTTCCCGATGAGCTGGCAAGCCGCTTTTTTAATGAGATGACCCAGCATCGGCTGCATCGTGAAATTATTAGCACTTATCTGACCAATAGCATTGTGAATCGATTGGGCATTGAGGCCATTTTTCGCCTAGCCGAGGATACCGACCAGTCGCTGGCCTCTATTGTGCGCGCTTATACCATTACTCGTGATGTGTACCGCATTACGCAAGCTTGGCAACACATTGAGGCGATGGACAATAAGATAGATGCCACAGTACAGCTGCATCTTGGAAAACAAATACGTGCGGTGTTAGAGCGTACCATCATTTGGTTTATTAACGCCTTTGGGGCATCGCTTGATGTTAGCGCGATGATTGTACGTTTTGGCGATAGTGTCACCACGTTAACCAAAGCGGGCGGATTTATTGAAACTCATTTTGAGGCGCTGTTAAAAACTGATTTAGCCGCAGTTATGGCGGATGGGTTGGCTCATGACGATGCCATGCTGTTTGTCAAATTGCCGTATCACATTGATGCCCTTGATGCGGCATTACTGTCCGAGAAATATAGTATTTCTGTTGAAGCAGTGGCCGATTTGTATTTTGAAGCGTATTATTTGCTCGAGATTGATTGGATGTTAGATAAGGTGAGTCAGTTGCCGCAACAAACCTACTGGGAGCGCCGCGCCCGCTATGCACTGATTAATGAGTTAAATCGTTTATTGCGCCAATTATTGAATCAGGTGTTAAGCACCGAGCAAATCAATCAATCTGAGCAAGCAAAGCAATCCGAGCAGCCAAAGCAAGCGTTGGCAACCTGGCAACAAACGCATAGCGATAAAATGCGTTATATCAAACACAACATGAGCGAGGTGGAAACGCAGAAAATAGACTTAGCCGTGTTGTCGGTAATCATGAGTGAGCTGACTCGTCTGGTCGATTAGGCTAATTTTGATTTAGACAAGACTTGCACCTTGATGGTAAAATAATAATTGAATAGGCGAGGCTGTGTCCTGTACCTCGGTAACATTCTGTACTGGCTGTACTTGCTAATACAGGGGGCGCATCTTTTAGCCTATTATTTTTAATAGGGCACTCTTTATAATTGCTTAAGCAATCCTCTGGCAACCAGCTCCTGTTATCTGGCTGTGTCCGCCCGATATTTTCTCTACCTTAATTTGGGTATAAATGCGCTCTTTTAAGGCTTGCACATGCGAAATCACCCCAATCAATTTGCCCTCGGCTTGCAAATTGGTGAGCGTGTCTAGGGCGATATCAAGCGAGTCCTCATCAAGCGTACCAAAGCCTTCATCCAAAAATAAAGAGTCAACACTGATATTTTGACTCGCCATTTTGGATAACCCAAGCGCCAACGCCAGACTAATAATAAACCCTTCACCGCCCGACAAATTTTTGGTACTGCGAATCTCGCCGCCTTGATAGTCATCAATCACATTCAGCTCTAGCGGATTTTCCTCATCACGGGTAAGCAGGTAACGGTCACTCATCTTTTTAAGCTGGGTATTGGCGTTACTGACCATCATTTGGAAGGTCAAACCTTGGGCAAAGGTGCGATATTTTTTGCCATCAGCCTGGCCAATCAGCTTGTTCAAGTTACGCCAAACTGCAAATGATTGTTGCTTATGCTTAATTGCCTCAAGTTGCGCCTGTTGGTTGGCTTTATTGGCGTCATTGTCTTGAAGCTTTTGTTCCAGCGCACCAATTTGTTTATTAAGCTCTGATATCTCAACCTCTATTGCTGACAGTTTGGCCGTAAGCGTGGCTTTAATGGTTGCATTAGTTTCATAATTTTCACCATTCTCAACCAACGGATTCGCCAGTTTTTCTGCCAATTGCAGTTGGCTATCCGCAAGTTTATGCTCAGCAATTTTCAAATCACTGTCTATCTGTTGTTGTTGTCTGGCTAACGCTTCACGAGTCTCACGCTCGAGCATCGCCTTTTTAAACTGACCTTCATCATCAAAATTATTGTCTTTTAGTAAACCAGCGAACACAGTTTGTTGCTGGACTAACTTTTCACTGGTTTCTGCTATGACTTTATCCAGCTTTAACCCTTGTTGTTTAAGTTGTTCGACATGCTGTTGGTTATTATTATATGTTTGTCTCACTTTAGATAGCGTTAGTCTGGCACTATCCATTGCCACACGTAGGCGTTTATCAAAGGCGTCAATGTCGGCTATTTCATCAGCATGAGCTTCTTCATTGCTGTCGCTGTCGCTGCCTTTATCATCAACATCAATATCAACATCAATATCAACATCAACATCAATATCAACACTGTGTGCCTTGATATTAAGCGCACTATCCATCTTCTGATAGTGGGTTTGTCTAGTGTTCTGTAATGACTGTAGATTAGAGTGCAAATCATTAATAGCAGTAGATAAAGCATCCCGTTCACTTTGCAGCTGTTCAAGCTGACCCTTTAAACCCTCTATTTTGGTAGTTAAATTACTAATGTCACTATTAAGCGATTGGCTAAGTTTTCGCTGTTGCTCATAGTCTTTTTGCAGTTGTTGCATTCCTCTACAATAGGTGCGTAGAGTGTCTATATACGTTTCAGACTCAGGTGTGATTAGAACCTGTTTATTGGTTATAAAGTCACTTAGTTTATTAAGCCCTGTATCAAGGGTTGTCCATTTATCCTGATCATCATCCTTATAGGAACTGGCTAAATGACGGATAGACTGAACCAAGCGCCCAATCTCTGTAAAATTACTCTCGATATAAGTATCATCACTGGCAACTTGTTGTTGACTCAGTTTAATCTCTGTTTCGATATCATTTATTGTTTGCAAAGCAGACTGGGCGTTATCTTGCAGAGCTTTAAGTGCTGTTTCGCTTTGGTTAATGTCGTGTAATAACCTATCGTTATCATCAAGCACCGTGTTTAGCGCGTCCTTTTGCGATGCTAAATCCTGCATAACGTTTTGCAACAGTGATATTAAATCATTGGCTGTCGCTTTTATAGTTATTAGCGCTTCTTTAGAGAATTCACTATCAGGTTTATCAACATCAGGTTTATCAAAATCAGGCTTATTTAAATGAGCTTGCAAAGTCTTTTGCGAGTCATTGAGTTTGGAAATTAATGAAAACTTATCAAAATCCGCTAAAAGGGTAGGGCTAACCTTCTCCAAAGACTGTTCAAAACTCGCTATCTGTAAGGCATTATCAGTGACCAATTTTGATGCTTGAGCCAATTGCTCACTTAACTGTTTTTGATAACTGTTCAGCTCATTTCTCGACGTTGCCAAATTAATTTTATCTTCAGCAATAAGCCTCTCGATATCCTTAATCTCAATCGATAATTCAGCTAAACGGTTTTTAAGTTCCGTAATGGGTGAGGGCTTCAAACCCTCTTGTGACGTATTCATTAACAACGGATGATTGCCCGCATAAGGATGCTCAAGAGACCCACACAGCGGGCAAGGCGCATCGTCTTGCAACAAATCAATAAAATCTTCAAGCTTAGCGACTCGTTGCAATAGTTCTAAATTAGTCTTTTTATACTCATACTCGGTATTCATTCTATCTAGCGTCTGTTCATTCGCCTCAATATGCTGTTGCAACTTATCAATCTTAGCTTGACTACTGGGTAGCAGAGATAGAGACGCTTGCACTTTCGAGGTAACTTCACCTATCTGACTAAAGTGAGACCGCATATCACTAAGCTGTTGACTGCTTTGGTCGATATGGTTTTGTTGATGACGTAGCGATTGTAGAGTTTGCCCTTGCAATAAGTTACGATGTTGCGCCTTTAACGAGTCAACCGCTTGTTTTTTATGCTCAATGTCATCATTCGCTTGTTGCCGACTGGTCTTGAGCGTTTCAAGTTTTTGGGTTAAGTGCGCCAAGTGACTCAGCGCCTGACTTCTATTTGAGGCCTTATCCGCATTATTGATTAATAGGCTCTTAATCTGCTTCCCAAGCTGATGAAATGACTCAATATGGCTGACAAGTTGTTCATGATGCAAGCGCGTAGCAAGATAATCGGTTGCTTGATTCAGCTGAGTCTGCAACTGCGCTTGCTCAATGTTAGACGTCATTAAAGATACGTTTAACCCATCAATATTGGTGGTCAGCGACTCATAACGAGTTTGTTGGTCATGCAAACGCTGTTGAGTCTGCGAAATTTGACCATTGAGTCCCCGTATCTCACCAATCAGGGGTTGCGCTATCTCATACTGATTCGTCGCTCTTTGCTCGGCTGATAGGGCATGGCCCAAATCAACCTTATTTTGGCTAAGCTGACCTTCAGCCCCTGTTAAATCGTGCATACATTGATGCTGGTCTGTTTTTAAGCTGTCCAATTGCTGACGATAGATCTCCAGTTGATTAAAATCATTATTAATCTCAAGCGCCTTAGTTGCCTTATCCAACCGCTCGGCATCAGCCCTAAATGCCAACTTCGCTTGCTCAGCATTCTTCACATCCTGCTGATACTGATTTTGCTTACCTTGCAAATCCGCAACCGCATCTAGCCACTTAATTTGCGCCTCAAACCCTGCTTGCGTGGCTTTTTTACTATCTAACTCATTACTCTTACAGCCTATCGTCTCTCGATACTCTGCTTCGGTATCGGCATCGAGTAGCGACAAACTCTTTGCCACCGCTTGCATTTGCTCTAGCTCTTGCTTCTTAAAACTGTATTTCTCATACACATTTTTAGAAATATCGGCATAAATCTGTGTACCGGTAATTTTCTCCAAAATATCGGCACGCTCATCCGATTTGGCTTTTAAAAACGCCGAAAAACTGCCCTGTGCCAGCAAAATAGAGCGGGTAAACTGCTGAAAATCCATCGAGGTAAGCTTGATGATGGCCTCTTTGGTGCGAGATAGCTTTTCTTCTATGAGCTCATCGCCTTTACTAGGGTCATTAAGGTTTATTTTGGCAATCTCGTGGGTGGCATCTTGCAAGTTGCCATCAGGTTTACCATAAGCTCGGCGTTGCCCCCAGCGGCAGCGGTATTGCGCCCCATCCAAATCAATCACCACTTCGGCATAGCAGTCGCCCGTTTGCCGTGTCATTACCTCATTGCTGCTTTTGCTGATACTATTGATACGTGGCGTTTCCCCATACAGCGCCAAACAAATCGCATCCAAAATAGTCGTCTTTCCTGCACCCGTTTGCCCAGTGATGGCAAAAATCCCTTCATCCATAAACGCTTTGTCACTAAAGTCAATATGCCATTCGCCCTTTAAAGAATTTAAGTTTTTGAGTCGCAGTTCAATTAGGCGCATGATGGGGTCTTATTGGTTTGATAATGAAATAGATAGGATGAGACGTTGACAAACTATAAGTTGGTAGGGTGCGCCCTGCGCACCAAATATATTGAAGAATTCAAATGGTGCGCGGGGCGCACCCTACGGGAACTTTAACGATTATGATGGCAATCGTTAATACAAGCGCTATTATAAAGTTGGGATTTGAAGCTTCCAAATTTGCAAAAGTACCTATAATCATGAGGACGATAGCACACATGAATAATTTAAATTCTCTTTTCTGATACATTAATACCAATTCTAAAATGGCTAATATTAGAAGTGTCAAAGACAATACAAATACTAATAACGTTAGGTTAATATTCATATTTAATCCTTAAAGCTCATTTTATTCCCAGTTTGGTGCGTTCCACGCACTTTTTAGGTCACGTTATTCAATCGGTGCGATGGAGCGCACGCTACGGGCACTTCTATCGTTCAAGTTAATCGTGATAAAATAACAACCGCCTTTGGTTTTGCCGGGTAAGTATGTTCTCAATATAGACCTCCTTGATTAAATTTCTGGGCTACAAGCCCAGCCTACGCCAACTGAATCCACTTAATCCGCATCTACCACCTCACCTTCTGATTTTCTTTGAGTAAAATCTAATCTGATATCAACGCCAAGGCTGGCATTGATATTAACTAGGGCATCTAAGCTGAATTTGCTAATTTTTCCCTGCAACAAATCATTTAACCGAGGTTGGGTAATACCACAACGTTTAGCAATCTTACCTTGAGTGCCTGACATGTGCTTAATCATAGCGGTAATATGGTGCATTAACTCAGCACGCATTTTTAAGTTAGCACTTTGAACGGGCGTATCACTTATGGCATCGAATACAGAAGTATATCTAGTCATCTTGTAACTCCTTTATAAGTTCTTTAAGTCTTGTTTTGGCGAGCGTAATATCTGATTGAGGTGTCTTTTGGGTTTTTTTAGTAAAGGCGTGTAAAACATAGATAACATCAGCGAATTTAGCAGTGTAAATGACTCGAAAAATGCCATCAGCGTCTTTAAGTCGAATTTCGATTACTCCACTGCCTATACTCTGCATAGGTTTAAAATTATCTGGCATATCGCCTATTTGGACTTTATGAAGTTGATAACCTGTATCTTGCCTAATGTTCTCAGGAAAAGAACGTAAGTCATCTAATGAAGTCCCCAAAAACTCAATATCTTTCATAAAATCCTTTTAATTACTTATAGTATTATATCAGTACTGATATAAAATTGTTAGGATGTATTAGATATAATTAGAGTTCATACTTATATAGATTGAACAATACTACATAAAATTCTAATCCTGCTTAAATCAAACCCTACCCGAATTAACATCCTCATGACGAATATCATAAACGATTTGCTCATACGCCGCTCGTAGCTCATCCTTTTGCGACTCAGCGATGTCATGCACTATCATACAACGCTCAAATACTTCCATCACATTCAGGTCTTGTAGCGTCTCAGTGCTATTCTCCGACGTTAATACCTTATTATAATTATTCGTGTTTTTTATCTTTAACGCTTTAAATGGAGTATTTTCAAGTAGCGCTTGTATTACCTCATTAAGATTACTCACAATTTTAGAACCTTCATAAATAACTTCTAACCATATCACCGCATCTTTCGCTAGCGCATTAATGGTCTGCTCAATATGCGCCATATCGCCTTTAATTTGCAGCAGTTTATGAAAGCAAGGCACCGCAACAGACACCACATGCATCTGCTTCGCCGCATCGCTATGTAATATGGTCGCCTGAGCCATCGATTTTAGACCCCTATTGTCTATAGTATGAATCTCGTCACGATTATTAGTGCCATAAGTATCCACACTGCCACTATTCTCTATCGTCTCATCTTTAGACTCATCCAAATCAGCAAACAAATCATCCATAAAACCATCACCGTCACGTTTGAGTGACTTAACGGGTTTAACTGTTTTAGCCGACTTTTTAGCCAAATTGGATGGCGCCAATGGCGAGGCAGACGTTTGTTTATTGCCCCTATCATCACCAGCATCGCTGACTAAATCAGCCTCAGCCAAATCAATGTTAGCCACTTCAGCTACTTCTGGCAATAGCAAACACGCTGCAAACTGTACTAGCAACACTTGCTTTTGCTGACGCGCTTCGCCAAAACCCATCGCAATTGGCGAGCCACTATAGCGAATATACTCACGTCCGCCCACCTTTTGCGGCACGTGTAGATGCCCCAGCGCCACATAATCAAAGCAGTCTGCAAACATATCGGCGGATACATTACCCAAATTGCCCACATATAGGCTGCGCACCCCATCATCAGCGGTGGTTTGAGCGTTGGTGGTAAACAGATGACCGGTGGCAATAATCGGGATATGACGCGTTACCCTTGCCTGTAATTGGCGCTGCGCCGCTTGGGCAATGTCGGCCACGGCATCATAATGCGCCTTAATACCGCCAATCACATTAGCGTCTTTATCCTCAGCAGACTCGCCAGCACGACTACTGCGCACGTCTCGGTCGCGCAAATAAGGCACAGCGGTGATAATACAAAACGGGTTGCCCGCTGTATCGTCCAACACCAGCACCTCATCGGCCAAATTGTCGCATGCGGTGCCCACCACATGCACGTTTAAAAACTTGAGCACATGGCTTGGGGCATCTAAAAAGGTAGGGGAGTCGTGGTTGCCGGCCACAATCACAATATGCTGGCAACACGATTTTGAGACGTGTCCCAAAAACGCATAGTATAAGGCTTGGGCACGGTTGCTTGGGGTCATGGTGTCAAAAATGTCGCCGGCCACGATCAAAACATCGACTTGATAGCGTCGAATCGTCGCCTCTAACCACGCCAAAAATGCCTCGAACTCTTCGTAACGCATTTGCCCATATAGCCGCCGCCCCAGATGCCAGTCCGAGGTGTGCAGCAAGGTTAAAGGAGACGGTGACGGGGATAGGGATGGCGACAGATGAGAGCGGTTTACATTTGGCATAGTTGGCATAGTTGGCTTGTGTGGGATAAAGATGATTAATTCAGGGGGCTAAAGGAGGCTAAAGTTGACTAGGATTTTTATAGACTAGTGCGTGATAGCATAACATAGCCGCCATAACCATCATAGCCACTAACATCTAACTTAAATGGTCATTGCCATAGCTTATGCTGGGATTATACTGTAACCGGCCGTTGACGAATGGCAAAAAAGGCGTCATGAACATTGTACTGATGTGCTTTGATGCGCTGCTCAATCAATTTGCGCTTACCTTTTAAAAGCTCATCCACCTCGTGCAAACGCTCTGCAAACTCATTTTTTTTCATGGCCATCGCTTCGGTCTTAAGCGCTTGCCATGCCTGCACTGTTTCATTAAATAGCACGTGCTCGCTCATAATGCGCTGACTAAATTTTTGCAAAGCGGATGGCGTAAGCTGGTCAGCAGCGCTATCAGAATGGCTGGTTAAGGTGTCCACTTTATGTAAAGCCCGTTTAAACAACATATTGACTTCGGCGTGTTTTATCTTGAGGGTGTCAACCGTGCGTAAATCGCTGGCAAGCCCTACCTGAGACAAGGTGGCAATTAGCCATTTAGTGGGGTCATAATGCCACCATTTCACGCCATTACGGTAGTCGTACTGAAAAAAGTGGTGATAATTGTGATAACCCTCGCCCCACGTGGGAATGGCGAGCAAAAAATTATCACGGGCGCTATTGGTGTCCGTATAAGGCCGAGTGCCATACATATGACACAATGAATTAATGAAAAAGGTTAAATGATGGTTGAGCACCAAACGCACCAGTCCTGCCAATAATAATGTGCCTTTCACATCGCCTATCAACCAGCCTATGGCGCCAATTAGACCCACATTGGCCGCCACTACCCACAAACCATAGTATTTATGCTGTATTTGCAGCACCTTATCTTGGGTTAAATCGCGAATATTTTTATAATCAAAATTGCCGCTAGGATATTTTTTAAGCATCCAGCCGATGTGGCTAAACCAAAACCCACGCTTGGCCGAATAGGGGTCTTGCATGCGGTCATCCACATGTTTATGATGGGTGCGATGCCCAGAGCACCAATTAAAAGCGGAGCCTTGCACCGCCAAGGTTGCGCCCACCAAAAAAAAGTTGCGCACAGCGGGATGCGCTTTGTAAGCCCGATGTGACATCAGCCGATGATAGCCTGCGGTGATGCTCAAACCGGTCCAAGCCCCTACCAGTCCAAACACTGCCCAAGTTGCAGGGCTCACCTTATGGGTGGCCAAATACCATGGGGCTATAACGGCAGCAGCGATTGGCGTTGCCACCAAAACCCCTGCTGGTATCCAGTTAATGGGCGAGCGCTTAAAGTTTTGCTCGGCTAAATCGTCACCGGCTTCATAGTTATGGCCGTCATAGTTATCGGCTTCAAAGTTATGGGCGTTATAGTTATCGGCCGCGTCAGGCGTCACACCCTGCATCACCCCATCGACCTGATTGTTATGATTATTATGATTATTATGACTGTCTGCAATTTTGGGGTCAATCGACGCTGTTGGTTGATGAGCAGACGGCACCGGATGTTGGCGGATTTGGCTAGATTGTTTGCCAATCTCCTCTGCACCCATCGATGTAGAGGCGCCACTTTGACGTATCTCGTTAGCCAATGTTGCCAGTTTTTGCAACATGCGGCGTGCAGTGTGAAACGAATAATGAATAAGAGTCATTGAATGAGCATTCCTTGCTATAGGTATGAAGTAATAATAAACGAATGTTGATAAATAGGACTAAATTGGCAGTGGCATTTAATTAACTGAATCGTGGATTAGCTGAAACATTAAGTAATTGGATAGTTTGATAGGCTGGTTAGCCACAACAAAACTAAGCCAGCTTAAGGGCTATTGCTAGCCTATTATTGTTAGCCTATATAGTAGCTTAAAATAACATCGAAGTGTACACCTGTATACTGTAATAGCTTAAATAAATCTATTTATTGCCGTATAACACCTGATTTATACAGTTAATGAAGGTTAGGGCAATACTTGCGGGTCTATAACAATGGCTCTATAACAATGGCTCTATAACAGCGGCTATTTTAGGACAGGCATTGTAGGTCAAATTGTGCGACATGCCCTCCTAAATCAAAAATAAGACAAACCTAAGGTAAAAAGCGTACCGGATAATCGGTGATGATATAGTCGACACCAAGGTGCGCCAATCGTTCCACTTCAAGACTGCTATTCACCGTCCATGCGCTGGTGGTGAGCCCTAAACGTTGGCATAGTGCCATCATTTTTTGGTCATACAGCGGATAGTATAGCCCAACCCCCGTACAGCCTAAACGGGCGGCGATATAGGGCACCTGATATACGTTTGTAGTGCCAGCAATGCTAACATTAGCAGTATTTTCAGCATCATTTTCAGCATCATTCGCTGTATTAGTAACACCAATAAGCCTTGGGTTGTTATTGACCGTGTTGCTTATGACAGGCGCTACCAATAAGCCTCGCCCAAACGTGGATAGTATTTTATGGGCTTGTAACCGTTGTAAAAGCGCATCATCAAAACTGGTAAGCACGATGGGAGCAGCAGCAAAGTTGGGTAGGGTTAAGGTGCGTGCCAATGCGGCTATTAAGACGTGATAGCGGGTGCGTGGATGGGTTTTTATTTCAAGCTCAATACGGCTATACCCGCTTAGGAACAAGGCCATATCTTCTAGCCTTAAAATAGGATAGGTTAGCGCAGTTAACCGCAAAATCGCTTGATAGGTCATCTGGTCAACTCTAATTTGTAATTGATATAGCCTCAATAAATCGTCATCATGAAAGACAATCAGCTGCCCATCTTTGGTTAACTGTACATCAAACTCAATGCCGACAAAGTGTTGCGGGGCTTGTTGCTGCAACGCTTGGCTATGTAAAAAGCCAGCTTGGCTATTCTCTAGCCGTTCGCCACGGGCCCCACGGTGACCTAAAATTTTGGTCTTAGAATGGTGGGTAAGCGTAACCCTAGGGTTTAAATTGGCTGCAATGGTATGAGTGGTCATAATGGGTTAGCTCGTTTTTTGGTTTTAAGGGGTATAAACGCTGAGCGGCTTAAGGTTCATCTTAATCTTAATCTTAATATTAACTTTAGTAGATACTTTTTCTCAATGTAAAGCCCAACGTAAAACAATGAAAAATAAAAGACACCAAATCTAACATTTGGTCGCTAAGCGGATAGCATATACATTAAGTCAACTAACAATACCCTATTGACTGACGTATAATAAAAAAAATTTGTCTTGTCTTGTCTTGTCTAGTCTAGTGATAAGCCTAATTCTTTGTACTTCTAGTCTTGTTTAGAGGTTGTTGCTGATTGGCAACCTATTTTTGAGGTCATCATGAAACCAGTTTGTCGTAACCCTGTTACTCGCAGCCGTATACCAAGCTTGCTTTTATTTTGTGCATTATCGATGGTCGCTTGTGATAAACAAGAAGATACGGATACGTCAGTTAGCGGCAATACCGATACAGCCGCTGTCAATGAACAGGCTGACAAAACTCAAAATAGTTTAGACAACTTGGTTATGGATGCTAAAAAAAATGCTAACAACAGCAATAATCTGGATGGCGAAAATACAGCCACCAGTGCAGCGGCGCCCATTGCTCGTACGCCCGTGATTATGTGTGATGATCAGTTGGCTTTGACCCAATTGATTCAAACGGTTAGAGCCAGCATTTATAACCAATCCCAAAACATGCTAGAGCATTATATCGACCGTACCGATATGGCAGCCGAAGCGGCAAACACCCACGCCTCAGTTAGTGCTATGTTGGTTGATATGGCCAAGCCCAAACAGATTAGTGCTGCCAATAGCAATGGTTTGATAACCTGCAATGCCAGTTTAAGCTTAACCTTACCCACTAAAGATATTTACCGTGCACAAGATGTTTACAGAGCTTTAGACGGCGATTCGTTAAATAAACGTTTGCAGGCGCAAAAAGTATCAATGACTAACAATATGTTAGTGACAAACACCTTTGCTTATGTGGTGGGGATTCAAAGCGGGCAGACCGTGACGCGCATGGTAGGACAGCCCCCTATACTGTCTGCAGTAGCGGATATCATTGCCAAATCGCAGTTTAAAGCTGCCGTAGATGCTACCCAGCCCAAGGCAAACAACGAGCCTAATGGGGATGCAGAGGTTAATAAGGCTAACAAAACCAATAAAGTGCCTATTGAGCGTCCTGCCCAGCCTGCCCAAAGTGCTCAGCCAACCCAGCCGCCGTCTCCCGCTAGAGTGACCAACCCTGATGAGGTTAACGATAGCGAGACTTTACCAGCGGTTAAGCAGTCCGAGACAGCAGACAAACCTGCAACACCCCGCACACTGTCCAAGCCATCAACCAATAAAGAGCTTAAAGGCGACGCCAGTGCCAATACTACTAAAACACAGCGTTCGGGGTCTGACGCTGCTCGCCAGTCTCAAGATACCGCTATGGTCATCACTCAAGATGACGCTACTTATTAGCTTGGCGCAATAGATGCCAATATGGTTTTATCCCATAACACCTCTTGCGACTGCTCAATCTTGGCGCAGTAGCGTGCCAGCACAAACAGCCAATCGGACAAACGGTTTAACAATTGTAGGGCAGTATCAGACAGCAAGTCTGGATGCTGCATTTTTAGGCCAACCGCTTGGCGCTCCGCACGGCGGCATACGGTGCGAGCAATGTGTATAGCACTGACCAACACAGACCCTGCCGGCAAGATAAAGTCTTTAAGCGCCCCTAAGCTTTGGTTTAACTTGTCAATATCTGTCTCTAACCATTGGATATGCTGCACGGTGATGCCTTTGTATTCGGGCATGGCCAACTCACCGCCAACATTAAATAAAAGATGTTGCATGATGCTAAGCGTGGTTAGCAAGCTCTTCGCCTGTGTACTGACATTATTGATATTATCCTCCTCTGTAGGGTTAGCCGTCGCTTGTTTTAAGACGGTAACATGAGCGGCCACCATGCCCATATGGGCGTTAAGCTCATCAACATCGCCCATGACCGCAAAGATGAGATCGGCCTTGCTCAGCCTATCGCCATTGGCCATGCCGGTTGTACCATCATCACCCGTACGGGTATATATTTTTGTTAAACGGTTGCCCATTGGTCAAGCTCCTTTGCCTATCATCTTGCGTCTTACTGACGGTGGTTGGATATCGTATTGAGTCACTGTGATGACTACTGTAAATGGCCACTGCGATAATAAGGCGTGGCTATTACAGGCTATTACAGAGGGTGTTATCATACCTGGTAAATGAGATGGATAAGTACTCAATATAGCAATTTTATGTCAGCTTAGGTAAGATGGGGGCTTCATCTCAGTGTGGGCTATGTATTCTATACGGATTTGCTCGCCATTTTTTTATTAAAAGGTTTTCATTAAAAGGTTATTTATGTCTGCAAACGTCAACTCTCTGTCAATCACGCCATCGCAGCCGTTTGCGGATTTCGCCAGCTCGCTGACGCTATACGACTCACTGACCACCAAAAAGCTGGCGTTTAAACCGCTCAATGCTGGCAAGGTGGGTATTTATGTGTGCGGGATGACGGTTTATGACTATTGCCACATTGGTCATGCCCGGGTCATGGTGGCGTTTGACACCATTGTGCGCTGGATGCGCCATCTTGGCTATGACGTCAATTATGTGCGTAATATCACCGATATTGACGACAAAATTATTGCCCGTGCCTTGGATAACGGTGAAAGTATTGTTGAGTTAACCACCCGATTTATTAAAGCGATGCAGGATGATGCCGCTGCTATTGGTTGTGCCACCCCAGACGCCGAGCCAAAAGCGACCGACCATATTGACGATATGTTAACGATGATTGCCACTTTGGAGGGTAAAAAACACGCCTATCCTGCGAGCAACGGCGATGTGTATTATGCCGTCGATACTTTTAAGGATTATGGCAAGTTGTCAAAGCGTAATCTTGACGAATTGCAGGCAGGGTCGCGAGTGGATGTGGATACAGACAAAAGAAACCCCTTCGATTTTGTGTTATGGAAAGCCGCCAAACCGCAAGAACCGCAGTGGCCATCGCAATGGGGCAGTGGTCGCCCCGGTTGGCATATCGAATGTTCGGCAATGTCGACCAAATTGTTAGGCAATAGTTTTGATATTCATGGTGGTGGTCACGATTTACAGTTTCCGCATCACGAAAACGAAATAGCGCAATCGGAGGCGGCGACGGGCTGCAACTATGCCAATTACTGGATGCACGTTGGCTTTATCAATGTTGATGGCGAAAAAATGTCGAAGTCATTGGGCAATTTTTTTACCATTAAAGAGATTCGTGAACAGTTTCACCCCGAGGTTATTCGCTTTTTTATCTTATCCAGCCATTATCGTAGCCAAGTCAACTTTTCTGACGCGGCCTTAAAAGAGGCGCATGCAGGGCTAACCCGAATTTATCAGGCGCTGAAAACGGCCGATGCGGCACTCGCCAATCAGCAAACGCTTAATGGCGATTTAAGTGGCGCTAGCAGTGCTAACGATAGTCCTCGTAAAAACTCTAGCCCGACTTCAAGCGACGACGCTTTGATAAATCGTTATAGCCTCGATTTTGCAGCGGCGATGAATGACGATTTTAATACGCCATTGGCGATTAGCTTGTTGTTTAACTTAGCCAAAGATATCAATAAATTAGCCCGTGAGCCCAATGCGCATGACGATAGTGCTACGGACAACTTGAGGCGACTAGACGAGTTAACGACGTTGCTACGCGGTTTGTCTGCCATTATTAATATTGGGCAATTAAACCCAATTGAGTTTTTGCAATCCCAAATTGGCGCAGCAGATGAGGGCCCATTTAGCGAAGAGAACATTGCAGCGCTGATACAACAGCGGCTAGATGCCAGAGCCCATAAAGACTTTGCTCGTGCCGATAGCATTCGCAGCGAGTTGGCAGCGGCAGGCATCGAATTAGAAGATGGCAATGGCGGTACCACGTGGCGACGGGTTTAGGCTTACCGTTGATATCCCCCATCGCATCAACCACTGGGCTTTTAATATTTAAAGGCGTAGGCTTAGGTATTGTTAACATGACAAGGTGATAGGTGTTAATTCTCGTCAATCAATAGAGGTCAGTATTCTGCAACAGTTCGCCACGCTTGCCATGCTGGCTGTGTTATCCATGTCAAGCCATGCCACGGCTTTAACAGGCCAGAGCGCCGCCAGTGTTGGTCATGTTGATAGCGTTGGTGACGCGGATAGTGTTGGTGACGCCGATAGTGTTGGCGACGCCGATAGTGTCGATAGCACCGACACCGCCAATAGCGCCAACGCTAGCTCAGAGCCACTACAATCTGCCAGTCAGCAAAAGTTATCAAATACCTTAGTCAAAAGTGAGCTAACCGGAGACTATAACGAGGCGTTTTATGAGCTGACTGCTCTCAATACTGGCCTACCGCCGTTGTCACCGCCGCCCAATTTGCAAACCCCACTGGCCACCCTAGAGTTTTTTCACAGTGCCATGCTGCAAAAGCAATTTGGCCTAGCTGCCTATGCCCTCAATCTAAATCCTATCGCCCCCGATAAACAAACCAACCTCGGGCCACAGCTTGCCAAAAAACTCGACTACCTATTGTCCGAAAGTGGCCTATATATCTTTGACGACTTGCCCGATAGAGCCGATGGTTTGGTTGAGCCGCCTTTGGGAAGCAATAACCCTATAACGGGCATCCCTCGGCGCTCAATTAAGCTCGGCTATATCGATTATAAAGACCGCCATGTACCCATTTATCTTGAGCGGGTGCAAGCCGCCAACAAGCCGCCTGTTTGGGTGTTTTCAGCGCAAGCTGTGGTCAATATCGAGGTGCTTTATGACATGCACAAACCCGCTGACTTTGAGCGTGAGTTACCGCAGTGGCTCACCATCAAAATTTTTGGGATGCGCTTGTGGGAGATTGGCAGCCTCGTTTTGTTTATCTTGCTTACCATGGGTTTTGGCTATCTGGTCAGCCGTGTGGTCAGTTATTTAGTCGATCAATATACCCAGTATAAAAAACAGCAAAACCGCAGCGAAGGCGATGTTGCTTTACAGAGCCGTGGACTCACCGATTTATTTTCGAAAATCACCGTGCCATTCACCATTACTATCAGCTTTGCTTTGGTTTATGCCTTGGTATCTGGCAACCTGCCACGGGTACCGGCCATTGCCGCATCTACACGCCCCTTTATTTGGATAGGTTTGGTGTTTAGTAGCTTATGGCTTGGCGTTCGTACCATTAACTTTTTTGGCAATCGTTATCAGGACTTTGAAATAGATAGCCTCTCTGATGAGCAGTTTATTAAACAACGCCGTCGCCGTACCTATTTATCTATATTTAGGCGCATTTTTATCTTTGTGATGATACTGGGCGGCCTTTGGATAAGTTTGTCTGCTTTTACCGATTTAAGCGGCCTTGGCACCACGTTATTAACCTCTGCTGGTATTGTCGGCGCTATTATTGGTATCGCCGCCCAGCCCACCTTGGGCAATATTATCGCCGGTTTTCAAGTGGCGATTACCCAGCCGGTGCGCATAGGCGACACCATTATGCTCGACGGGGTAAGTGAGGTGGAGGATTTGCGCTACACCTATGCGGTGCTCAAAACGTGGGACGATAGGCGGCTTATTGTGCCGATGAAGTATTTTGTCACCGAAGTGCTAGAGAATTGGTCGCATACCGACATCAAGCAGTCATCTGCGGTCTATTTGTATGTGGATTATGGGGCCGATATTGATGCCATCGAGGCAAAGTTTATCGCCATTGTCAAAGGCTTAAGCTGTGGGACAAGCAAACCGAGCCTAATCTTCTGGTGACGGCGGTCACAGAAGAGGCTATCAAGCTTCGCTGCAAAGTGAGTGCTGGCAGCCCTGCCGATGCGTGGACGCTTGAATGCGAGGTACGTAAACAATTGCTGGACTATTTAGCGACCAAGCAGCCTCAGCATCTGCCCACAGAGCGCATCACTTTAGCCCCACGACCGCCACTAAACGCCCCACCTATCCACGCAGGGGCAGACGTTTATTAGGCGTCGCTTTTGAGTTGACTCTAAGAATTTATCCGCCTTGTGGCTTGAATTAGGGTCAGTGGATGCCCATAGTAACTATCACTATCCTCTGTAACCTAAGGGTCTGTTTGAACAATCATACAGACCTTGTTTAATTTGTTATAATGAGGCGCTATTTTACCTAGCTAAGAGGTCTGTATGCTGCGAATTGTAAATGATGCCCTAACCTTTGACGACGTTTTGTTATTGCCTGCTTATTCAGAAGTGTTGCCAAAATCGGCATCTCTAGTCACTCGATTAACCGAAGATATCAGCCTCAATTTACCGCTTATTTCTGCGGCGATGGACACGGTGACCGAGTCCGAAATGGCGATTACCATGGCACAATTGGGCGGCCTTGGCATATTGCATAAAAATATGGATATCCAGCGCCAAGCCATGCAAGTGCGCCGGGTGAAAAAGTTTGAAGCGGGCACCGTGGTCGACCCTATCACCGTCACCCCAGACATGACGGTTGGCGAATTGCTGCATATTACTCGGGTGAATAATATATCGGGCGTGCCGGTGGTCGAGGCGGGCACCCAAAAGGTAGTGGGCATTGTGACTCATCGTGACTTGCGCTTTGAAACCAATCACGCCCAGCCGGTGAGCAATGTGATGACCCCGCAGCACAAGTTGGTGACGGTGAAAGAGGGCGAGAGCAACGAGAACATCAAAAAGCTACTCCATGAGCACCGAATCGAAAAAGTGTTGGTGGTCGATGATAACTTTTTGCTCAAAGGCTTAATTACGGTGAATGATTTTAACAAAGCCGAAAACAACCCCAATGCCTGCAAAGATGACCAAGGCCGTTTGCGAGTTGGCGCTGCCGTAGGGACGGGTGCGGACACCGAAGCTCGGGTTGAAGCCTTGGTAGAAGCGGCTGTCGATGTGATTGTGGTGGACACGGCGCACGGTCACTCAAAAGGGGTAATCGACCGAGTGGCGTGGATGACTAAGAACTTTCCGCACATTCAGGTGATTGGCGGCAATATCGCCACGGGCGATGCGGCATTAGCGCTACGTGATGCAGGAGCCAATGCGGTTAAAGTGGGTATAGGCCCCGGTTCTATTTGCACCACACGCATTGTAGCCGGCATTGGGGTACCGCAAATATCCGCCATTGATAATGTGGCGTCTGCCTTAAAAGACAGCATTCCGCTGATTGCTGACGGTGGTATTCGCTATTCGGGCGACGTTGCCAAAGCCATTGCCGCTGGTGCCTCTTGTATTATGATAGGCTCATTGCTGGCAGGTACCGAAGAAGCACCGGGTGATGTCGAGCTGTTTCAGGGGCGTTATTACAAAGCCTACCGCGGTATGGGCAGCCTTGGGGCAATGTCGGGTCAAAATGGCTCGTCCGATCGCTATTTTCAAGATGCTAAAGACGGCGTCGAAAAGTTAGTACCTGAAGGCATTGAAGGCCGCGTACCCTATAAAGGCCCCGTTAATGGTATTGTCAATCAATTGATGGGCGGATTGCGCTCGTCAATGGGCTATACCGGCTGTGCCAATATCGAAGAGATGCGCACCAAGCCTGAGTTTATTAAAGTCACCTCGGCGGGCATGAAAGAGTCGCATGTGCATGATGTACAAATCACCAAAGAGGCGCCCAATTATCGGGTGCAGTAAGTGATATTGAACGGCACATAGTAGAATAGCAATAAAGTTGGGATAAATCATTAAAAGGTCTACAGGGGTCATCCTTTAGACCTTTTTTTTGTGGCACTCAATAAGCAGAACCTATCCCTAACCTATTAAATTTCGCTATACTGTTTGGCCGCTCAATTATTTCTAGGGTAACGATAATCCACCTACATCGCAGATGCAAAAAAAGGTATCTGGAGACACAACATGCACACGATATACATGGTACACCTTGGCGCTCGCCCCAAAGGCCGCTTAATCGAACAGCACGATATGTTTTTTGGCGTGGGGGCCTCGCTTAAAGCCTTAATCCCTGCTATTAACAACCATTGGCCAGAGGTTAAAAATAAATGGCATATTGATTCGTATCGGGCGGTCACCAAAGTGGCAGGGTATGATGGCAATGCCTATCACATTAGCTGGCAACAGGATGATGTCGATGTATCACAGGTTGAGTCAGCTAACGATGCGCCGTTAAAACTATTTTTTATCAATCTTGGCGGCTATCAGCATGGCAGCACCGAAGAGTTTCACCACAAAATATTAGTGGTTGCCCCAACCCAAGCGCTGGCTATCCGCTATGCCAAACAAAGCCCCTTTTATCAGCAATACAGTTATTATGATGAGACATCGCCATTGAATGCCGCCTCGCATGTGGACGACAAGCTGCAAGTTGACGTCGATGATATCTATCAGGTAGATAGCTTACTGCCAGCAGGCAAAATGATACTTGAATTAATTGAAGAGGAAAGTGAGGGTGACGAAGATAACAACCATGTCGGTTATTTAAGTTTAAAGGCGCTTAACAAATTGGGGCTGTAGCTAGTCCCGCTTTGCGCTGCTATCTGTACGGTTGGGTAAGGCGATGGATAAGATTTGGCAAGTCCCTTGCTTCGCGTTGACTCGCCAAACCAAGCCCTCGCAGCTCACTCAACCGCACAGGATATCTGCTACAATCGGGGCTAAACCGCACCTTCGAAGCAACCCTTGTGAAATCAATACACTTAAACTTTTACTCAAACCATCTTCACCGCCATAACATGACGTAATACCTCATTTATATGCCGTTTGGTATTGTCATCTTGTTTCAACAACCATTGCACAATATCGTCATCAATAGGTAGGTCTTGCAAGTTGTCACCATTCTGCTGTACCACATTATCTTGCAATTTTTTAATTAAAGGATGTTTGATAGATTTAGCCGTATCAAAGTCAAAGTCATCAAAATAGTTATTATCTACGGGCATATCTTTTTTCATGGTTAACCCCTGCTTTCATGGCTGTGATTATTCTAATATTATGCGCTCTTTGAGTCCAAGCGACCACCAGTAATCTTACTTGATTACTAAAACCAATAGTAATATAGCGTTGTTCATCATCGTCAAATCTATAATCAATCAAAGTAACTTCATTAGTATCCATAAAGACACTACAGGCTTCTTTAAGAGTTATATTATGTTTATTGAATATTGTTTGAGCTTTTTCACTGTCCCACTCAAATTGCAAACCCATAAGTTCATATAAAACGACTGGCATAGTTAAAGATTCCGCATTTAATGTCAGTTTGTTGATCCCAAAATTAATCAAGCCAGCGTAAAATCATCACTATATTTGAATATTTGATGGCGATAAGTCAAGAAGTAAGCTTAATCGTACAATGATTTTAAGAGCTTTGACAGTGTTTATAGCGTTTTCTAAAAAGTTATCCAAACCATTCAGTAGAACCCCAGCTATCGCAAACCTTGAAACCACCGCGCATAACCCTCATAAAGCATAAATACTTTTCCAATAAGAAATAGCCTAAGCAAATGCCAAATACCATACCCCCAAATCAAAGCATAAACAATAACATAGATAACACAACAAACGCTCAAACCCAAACCCAAACTCAAAATCCTAAGTCCGATACCAGTAGTGACACTACTCGTAGCGATAGTCATAGCAATAGCAAAAACCATAGCAGGCATCTTGACAGCCCTAATAACCCAAACAAACCAGATGCTAACACTGATAACACCCCGGTACTCGGCAAAGACCGCCATTTTATCAGTCGCCTAGAGCGAGAAGTCCACTATCCCAATAAAAACACGCCTGCAAAGGTGTTAGCAGACAAACAGCTTCAGCTAGAGCGCAGCAAACGGCGCTCACAACAAGCGGTTAAAGAGCGGATGGACAGCATCCCTGATAACTTACCCGCCAAGCTCAATCACGACTTACCCGTGAGCCAACGCGCAGAAGACCTTATCCAAGCTATCATTGACCATCAAGTAATTATCGTGGCAGGGGAGACAGGGTCGGGTAAAACGACGCAATTGCCCAAGCTTGCCATGCTGGCAGGGCGAGGCATTACCGGACAGATAGGGCACACTCAACCAAGGCGATTGGCGGCGCGCAGTGTTGCCAACCGTATTGCAGAAGAGTTGGGCGAGCAACTGGGCGACACCGTTAGTTTTAAAATTCGCTTTAACGAGCAAGGTAGCGCCAAGTCGGTGGTGAAACTAATGACCGATGGTATCCTGCTTGCCGAATTGGGTCACGACCGCTTTTTAACCCGTTATGACACCATTATTATCGATGAAGCGCACGAGCGTAGCCTGAATATTGACTTTATTATGGGCTATTTAAAACAGCTACTGCCCAAGCGCCCTGATTTAAAGGTGATTATCACCTCGGCAACCCTTGATACAGGGCGCTTTAGTGAATATTTTGCCCAATACGATAAAGTCAAAAAGCGCATGCTGCCTGCCCCTGTTATTGATGTCGAGGGTCGCAGCTATCCGGTTGAAGTGCGCTATCGTCCTTTAACCGATGCGCCCGTTACCAGCTCGGATGATGACAGTTTTGATGAGTTTGAGGACAACCTACCGCGTGCCATTGTGGCAGCGGTAGAAGAGTGCTTTGACGATGCCGTCAACAAGGGTCATCCAGAGCATGCTGATATCTTGATATTTGCCGCCACCGAGGCGGAAATCCGTGAGATGCAAGAGGTGCTCATCGCCCATGGGCCACGCCATACCGAAGTGTTGCCACTATTCGCCCGTCAAACCTATGCCGAGCAGCAACGCATCTTCCAGCCATCGGGACGAGGGCGACGCATCGTCATTGCCACCAACGTCGCCGAAACTGCCCTAACGGTACCCGGTACACGTTACGTCATTGACTTAGGTTTTGCCCGTATCTCGCGCTACTCATATCGCTCACGGGTGCAGCGCTTGCCAATTGAAGCAATATCGCAAGCCGCCGCCAATCAGCGTAAAGGGCGCTGTGGTCGGGTCGCACCGGGGGTATGTATTCGCCTGTACTCGCAAGAGGATTTTGAGAGCCGCCCAGCATTTACTGAGCCTGAAATCCTGCGCACCAACTTAGCGTCGGTCATCTTGCAAATGGCGAACATGCGCCTCGGTAGCGTTGAGAACTTTGATTTTATCGAGCCGCCCGATAACCGTCTGGTCAAAGATGGGCGCAAATTGCTGGATGAATTAGGCGCAATTACTCTAAAAAATTCTGACCATGCCAGCAATGCTAATAGTGACAATAACCCTGACGCTAAACCTGACGCCAAGTCCATTGCTAAACCCATTTCGAAACATAGCCTAAACGATATCAAGCTTACCAGCACGGGTCAAAAGATGGCACGCATGCCCATTGACCCACGCCTAGCCCGTATGTTGGTAGCGGGTAGTGACTTTGACTGTATGCTAGAGATGCTCATCATCGTCGCAGCGCTAGCAGTGCAAGACCCGCGGGAACGTCCTAATGACAAGCGAGCGCAGGCCGACCAAAAACACGCCATCTTCCGTCAAGCCGATTCGGACTTTTTGTTTTATCTAAGTTTATGGAAGGCGTTGTATGAAGGTGGCAGCGATAAATTGACCAATGGTCAACGTAAAGCCTTTGCCAAACGTCATTTTTTAAGCTTTCCGCGTATTCGAGAATGGGAGAAAACCTACCGCCAGCTTGAGCAAATGGTCACTGAACTTAAACTGATAGGGGATTCAAACAGTTCAGCCAGTCCATCCGCCAATCAGTCTAACAAACCGCAAAGCAGTAAGTCTGGTCATCAAAATAGCCAAACGGATGATAAAAATAGGAACACCAATCAGTCCCTAAAGAACACGAAAAACAAGCCACACAGCATAGCGTCAGACCTAATCAGTAGCGACAATACACAAATAGACGAAGAATTGCGAGCAGTAAAGTACGCCAATCTACATCGTGCTTTGTTGACAGGTTTGTTATCGGTAATTGCACATAAGACTGACCAACGTGGCGAGTACCTTGCCGCCCGTCAGCAAAAGGCAAAAATCTTTCCTGCCAGCACCACCTTTAAGCAAGTGCCAGCGTGGGTGATGGCGTTTGAAATGGTTGAAACTTCGCAAGTGTATCTGCGCACCGTCGCCAAGATTGAACCTGAATGGATTATTGCCACCGCAGGCGACTTGCTCAAATACCATTACTTTGAGCCGCATTGGTCTAAAAAGACGGGGCGAGTGCGTGCCTATGCCCAAATTAGCCTGTTTGGTCTTATTATTGTGGCCAAACAGCTCACCAATTATGAGCAAGTCAATTTAGAAGAATCGCGGGAAATCTTTATCCGTGATGGCTTAGTGACGGGCAACCTTGGCAGACAAGCGCCATTCTTACAGCACAACATGGATAAAATAGCCGACGTTGAGCTGATAGAAGAAAAACTACGCCGCCGTGATTTGTTAGTCGATGAAGAAGATTTATATCAGTTTTATGACCACAAACTGCCCGAGCATATTGCTAGCCGCAAATCGTTTGAGGACTGGCGCGCCGAGGTCGAAAAGAGCGACCCTAACTACTTATTCTTTACCGATGCCGATGTGCTTAAAGAAGTGGCGCCCACCACCGGCGAGTTTCCTGAAATATGGCAACTGGGCGACTTAAAACTGCCGCTAAAATACACCTTTGACCCTGCCAGCGAAGATGACGGCGTGACCATTCGGGTGCCGCTTGCTGCCTTACCACAGTTAGATGCCATCGAGCTATTATGGGGCGTGCCCGGTTGGCGGTATGAGCTGGTGCTGCAACTGTTAAAGTCGCTACCCAAAGACATTCGCCGCAAAATAGTACCGATACCGGATACTGCCGATAGCCTATTTGATGAATTAGAGAAAAATCATCAGCAAGGGTTACTCAATCAATTGTGCCAAGCATTGCAGCGCCGCGGCGTGGTAGGTGTCACCGCCACTGACTTTCATCCGTCCAGTATTGACCGCTACCTACAGCCGCAAATATGCGTGGTCGATGATAACAAACGCCTTATCGAAAAGGGGCGTGACCTGCAAGCACTGCAACAACGCCATGCCAGTAAAACCAGCCAAGCGCTTAAAGCAGAGGGCGACGTTCAAGGTGTGCACACCGACTTTCCCGACCACTTTGTGTTTAGCAAAAACCGTCACAGTGCGGGCATCGTTATGAAGCAGTTTGCCGCCTTGGTGGCCGATGAGGCAGGCGAGGCGGTCACTATTCATCACTTTAGCGATGTGAGCGCCGCCCTCAAAGCGCACCGCAAAGGCGTATTGACCCTTATCAAACTAAAATTGGGCGCAAAACAAAAACAGCTCACCAGCCAAATTGATAAAACCTTTAAACTGGCCTTTGCCCCACTTGGCGACATGGAAAAGCTCAAAACTATCGTCATTGACGCCACTTTAGATGCCAGCCTTGACACGCATGCGCCAAAGTTTAAACATCATGATGACCAATTGCCCGACAACTCGGATAAGCGTCTCTATTCGTTAATCGAGCAACTGCCAATTACCGATAGCGAATATCAGCAAACCGCCACTAGCGTAGTAGGTCAATTTTTGTTAGAGGGGCAAACCGTGCTCAAACTGCTGCGTGACGTGTATGCCCGCTGGCAACGCATCCGCCGCACTCTGCTGATGCTTGATAGAGAGGTTTTTGGCGAGTCGATAGATGATATTGAAGACCAGCTAGATGACTTACACCTCGGCGACTTTGTCTACCGCATGGATTTTGAGCGTTGGCAACAATACCCACGCTACCTCGAGGCGTTGGAGATTCGCATAGAGCGATTAGAGCATAATCTTGATGGTGACACAGATGCGGTCTACGAGTTAGACCGCCATATGGAGCGCTTGTCTGGTCGAGCCGATGATGACACTATCAGCGAATACCGCTGGTTGGTCGAAGAGTTTCGTATTCAATTGTTCGCCCAACCGATGAAAACCCGGCAAGCGGTGTCGCAAAAACGGTTAGAGGAGTTGTGGGCAAAGGTGGGGGTGCGTTAGAAGTAGTCTGTTGCGTAGGGTTGCATTAGGCGAAGTAGGGTGGGTTAAATTTTCAAGCCTCAAAGAGGGGCGGAAAAATCGTAACCCACCAATATAGATTAGATTTTGGTTTATCATTTAAATTTGGTGGGTTATGATATCACTAACCTAACCTACGCTGGTTAATAATGATTATTATAGAAACATAAAGCAGATTATTAACTATCAGTTTGACTACAAGAGAATATACGCAAATATGAAAGCAACAGAAGCCAAGCTACTTGATTTTTTAAAGAAATCACCACAATTTATTATTCCTATTTATCAACGCACCTACTCTTGGACTGAGCAGCAGTGCCGCCAATTATGGGATGATATTATACGCGCAGGCAGTAATGATGCTGTCGGCGCTCATTTTATAGGCTCTGTCGTATATATTGAGAAGGGCTTATATCAGGTTTCTAGCCAATCACCTTTACTTGTAATTGATGGTCAGCAGCGATTGACTACGGCTATGCTACTCTTAGAAGCTTTATCTCGCTACCTTGGTGATACTGAACCTGTTGAGGGGTTTTCAGCTAAAAACCTACGTAACTATTATTTACTAAATCAATTAGAAGAAGGTGAACGCGGTTATAAAATGATATTGACGCAGACTGATAAAGATAGCTTCTTATCCTTAATCACACAAAAAGTACTTCCGCATGAGTTCTCATTACGGATCAAAGAGAACTTCGATTTCTTTG
>JAGLBE010000149.1:242-701 GCA_018260445.1 Psychrobacter sp. | reverse complement strand
AGCAATCGCATAAGGCTGATTGGTCGGCTCTAAAGCACCCGTTAATAAATAGTCTTCTTTAATCGGTTGAGGTGCATTTTTAGGATAAATACAGCTTGACCCTAAAAATAATAATCGTTCCACTTTATTTATATATGAGGCATGAATAATATTATTTTGTATCATTAAATTTTGATAAATAAAATCAGCACGATAAATATTATTAGCTAAAATACCGCCAACTTTTGCCGCAGCTAGAAATACATATTGAGGTTGTTCAGTTGCAAAAAAATCATTAACCGCTGCCTGCTGAGTTAAATCAAGCTCAGCGTGCGTACGGGTTATAATATTAGTAAAGCCTTGAGATTGTAAGGATTTTACAATCGCGCCCCCAACCATACCGCGATGTCCAGCAACATAAATTTTTGCATCTTTACGTGGCGACGACATATTTACAGACATAATTACTTCCTAGTTGGG
>JAGLBE010000149.1:0-232 GCA_018260445.1 Psychrobacter sp. | reverse complement strand
ACGCGACCATTTCCGCACACATTTCCTGAGCAGTAATTTCAGGCACCCAGCCCAATACTTTTTTGGCTTTGGAAGGGTCGCCTAATAACGTTTCCACTTCAGCCGGACGGAAATAGCGCGGGTCAATTTGTACTACAACATCACCCACTTTAAGGGCAGGCGCTTTATCGCCAGTGATCCCTTTAACTGTTGCTTTTTCATCGACACCTGAACCGGTAAATTCAAGTGTAAT
>JAGLBE010000148.1:410-705 GCA_018260445.1 Psychrobacter sp. | reverse complement strand
GCAGTGAACCGTCTTTGACAGTTCGATTACATCCATTGGAAAACGACTCTAATTGTGAATTATAAGGGTTCTTCGAGGTTCATCAGTCTTCAACGCGGCGACGTCATAACGCAAAAACACTTTGAACGGATGGATTTCAGATGCTCAAAAGCTTCTTCTTCTTCGTCTTATTATCATCATCATCATCATCATCATCATTATTATTATTATTAACGATTTTAAAATTTCGAGACTTCCGTTAAATTCACCATCACTTTTGCACTTAGTTTTTGATGTTATACAGTTCGGTTCGTTT
>JAGLBE010000148.1:0-400 GCA_018260445.1 Psychrobacter sp. | reverse complement strand
TGAAAAATAAAATGAAAAATAAAATGAAAAATAAAATAAAAAATAAAATGAAAAATAAAATGAAAAATAAAATGAAAAATAAAATAAAAAATAAAATGAAAAATAAAATAAAAAATAAATAATAATATTTTTTTAGATGATTGCCATTTTTCCCTCGAGTTTTTCAAGTACTTTTAGTTCGGTTCGTTTTTCCACCGACGATGCCAGCAGCTGTTAAAGCTGGCACGTCTGGTAAAGACGTTTATACAGTTTTTCTACGTGACGTAATAACCCAAAAAGTAAGTGTAAAAGTGATTGTTATTATTATTATTATTATTACTACTATTACTATTACTATTACTATTATTATTATTGTTATTGTTACAATTAATCATCCCCTCTTTCTCTCTCTCTCTCTCTC
>JAGLBE010000147.1:302-705 GCA_018260445.1 Psychrobacter sp. | reverse complement strand
AAAATCAAATTTATAGAATTTTTTCTCATTCCAATTCAATTCAATTACCAATTCAATTATTATTCTATTATTCACATTGCGGATGGGAGAAGAAATTATTCTGAGGCCGCATTAGGAAATTCACCTTTAAATCTAGTGCCTAACAATATAATAATAATAATAATAACAATAACAATAACAATAACAATAATAATAATAATAATAATAATAATTTGACACAAAGAAGTATAATATTAATAATGTAAAAAAGGAAGTTTAATTGATTTACCATTTGGTGGTATTTATCGTTAGTTGATACCTCCTCGACAAGAATTAAAAATTTTAGTAACACCTAGAACTATTGTTTTGGTGACATCAGAACTGTTGGTTTGGTAAAACCTAGTACTTTGTTGTTTTAGTAATA
>JAGLBE010000147.1:0-292 GCA_018260445.1 Psychrobacter sp. | reverse complement strand
GACCTATTAGTCCCCTAACACCTAGCAGTATTGTTTTATTAATGACTATATTTTTTATATTTGAAAAAAAAACCTAGAACTATTTTTCTACTAACACCCAGAAGTAATGTTTTAGTATCGCCTAGAACTATTATTTTAGTATTGCTCAGAAGTAATTTTTTAGTAACACTTAATAATAATGTTTTAGTAATACCTAGAAGTATTCTTTTAGTAACACCTAGAAGTATTGTTTTAGTAATACCTATATTTTTTATATTTGAAAAAAAACCTAGAACTATTTTTCTACTAACAC
>JAGLBE010000146.1 GCA_018260445.1 Psychrobacter sp. | reverse complement strand
TACTTCATTTAGAAAAGAAAAGAAAAGAAAAGGAGTTAGAAAAAAAATAGCCGCGAAAGAAATATATAATACATAAAATAAAAACTGTAAAATATTAAAACGATAAAAAACTATAAAAAACTATAAAAACTATAAAAAAAACTATAAAAAAATATAAAAACTATAAAAACTATAAAAAAACTATAAAACTGTAAAAAAAATATAAAAGCGATAAAAACTATAAAAAAAACTAAAACTATAAAAACTATAAATAAAACTATAAAAAATATAAAAACTATTAAAAAACTATGAAAACTATAAAACTATTTAAAAAAATATAAAAACTATAAAAAAACTTTAAAAACTATAAAAATATAAAAAATATAAAAACGATAAAAAAAACTATAAAACTATAAAAAAAATATAAAAACTATAAAAACTATAAAACTAAAAAAACTTTAAAAACTATAAAAAAACTATAATACTATAAAAAACTATAGAACTATAAAAAAATATAAAAACTATAAAACTATGAAAAAATATAAAAACGATAAAAAAAACTATAAAAACTATAAAAAAAATATAAAAACGAGAAAAACTATAAAAACTAAATAAAACTATAAAAAATATAAAAACTAAAAAAAAACTATAAAACTATAAAAAATATAAAAACGATAAAAAAAAACTTTAAAAACTATAAAAAACTATAAAACTATGAAAAAAATAT
>JAGLBE010000145.1:440-714 GCA_018260445.1 Psychrobacter sp. | reverse complement strand
ATTTGAACATTAATTATATTATATTATTTCAATATTTCAATATTAATTATAGGTCATTTATTATTTTTATTGATTCTCGCCAATAAAAAAAAATTAATAAATATTCGTTCGATTAATCAAAACATTTATTTATTTATTTATTTATTTTATTGATTGGTTTTTTGCGCAATTGGAAAGTGGTAAAAAAAAATAAATTCGTTAATAGGCCAAATGATGATGAATGGAAGAATTGAGGAAAAAAAATTTTTTTTTTTTCATTTCTAAGAGAGGCTAC
>JAGLBE010000144.1 GCA_018260445.1 Psychrobacter sp. | reverse complement strand
CGCACCCGTGATGGGTGCGACGTGTCTATCGCGTTGTCTTGTGCCGGTGTAGCTGAATTGACCATCAATCACGTTTGCACGGCTAAATGTAAATACAGGGTCTTGCGGAACATCGGCATCAAGTACAATGTGTTCACCGTTCCAATAGCTCATTGCCCGAAATATGCCAGCAATGTTGGATAATACGGTAAACGCGTCTTCTTGTTTTTGCAGATAAACGTTACAAGTAAAACGTGGCTCAGTACCGTTTTTGCCGTCGCTTACTAATTGGTCGCAATACTGCCCTAGTTGATACAATGACCATTTATCAATCATGGTGCTATCAAGGCGTTCACCTAGGCCATATCGCCACTGAGTCAACAAGTCGTAGTACACCCAAGCAGGGTTATTGCTGTACTCGATTTTAAAGCTGCCATTCCATATGCCAGTGTATTGACGTGCTACAGGGTTGTAGTTTGAGGGGACTTTGACCCGCATACCACGGCAATGCACCGCAACTTTGGCGACGTTTTGAAAGGTCTCGGCATCGTACTCTAGCCCTAGCATAGCTGTGTTTGGATAGTTTAATTTAACATCGATAACTTCAGCGATGGCATCAACATACATATCATTTTGCAGTAAGTCACTGTTGCTATTGGGCGTTAAACGTCTAACCCGTATCTGCCAGCCGGTCTTTGATTGTGGCAAATCGATACGATGGGTGCGCTCATAGCCTGCACTTGC
>JAGLBE010000143.1:294-732 GCA_018260445.1 Psychrobacter sp. | reverse complement strand
GTTTTGATCCAAAGAAAATTTTTTTTTACAATCTTTTGACTTTTTTGACCACGTTTTGAATTAACTTTTGCCAAATTTTACAAAAATTTGTGCTTACTTATTCACTCACAGAAATGATTCGTTGATTTTTCATTTATTTATTTATTTATTCGATCAATTGGTTTTCAATTAATAATGTAATTATCATTTTTTAGCGATTTGGGTGTAAGAAGATGAAGAAGAAGAAGAAAAACAAGAAGAAGGAGAAGAAGAAGGAGAAGAAAGAAAAAGAAACAAGAGAACATTTTATTACAAATAAATAAATAAATAAATAAAAATAAAACAAATCGGGAAAAAAACAAGCAGTTTGAATTTAACAAAGTAAATACATAAATAATTAAAATAAAAAAAATAAAATAAAAACAATGAATAAAATTTTGATTGTCTCCATCTATTTGA
>JAGLBE010000143.1:0-284 GCA_018260445.1 Psychrobacter sp. | reverse complement strand
CCGATAGAAAATTCAAATCGAGTAAATTTATATTAAAAAAAAAGAAGAGTTCAAAAGTTCAAAATTTTGCTTTAATATACATATATGTGTGCATATGTATATGTATAAATATATATATGCATTAGCATATTTATTTATTTATTTATTTATTGATTTATATTAATCATTCGCTTACTGAAAAGGAAAAAAAAAGTTACTTATTATAATAACTTCAGCCTTTGTCATTTATACATAACTCTTAAAAACAGTGTTATTTTTTTTCTTTTTATTTGCTTTCTAATTAT
>JAGLBE010000142.1 GCA_018260445.1 Psychrobacter sp. | reverse complement strand
CACGCACCCGTGATGGGTGCGACATCAACCAACTCAGGTATCTTTGTTGATAAATCGGTTTCAATCCACGCACCCGTGATGGGTGCGACTATCACCCAAAAGCTAGATTTTTACGGGGCGCTGTTTCAATCCACGCACCCGTGATGGGTGCGACTATGGCACGTATTACAAGGCCTCTGACCAATACCGTTTCAATCCACGCACCCGTGATGGGTGCGACAAAAATTTGATGGGTACACGATGGGATTTACGCGTGTTTCAATCCACGCACCCGTGATGGGTGCGACTAAATATTTAGATGCCATAAACTGTCTCAATAGTTTCAATCCACGCACCCGTGATGGGTGCGACGCGGCATCGGCAATCAGATATTAGCGGGCAAGATGTTTCAATCCACGCACCCGTGATGGGTGCGACGTGGCAGTGGCTTTGGCTCAGTCAGTCGCTGGGTTTCAATCCACGCACCCGTGATGGGTGCGACAACTTTACCGTCATTTACTGCTTGAACGCTTTCAGTTTCAATCCACGCACCCGTGATGGGTGCGACTTGGTTAATCTACAACTAGAATGTGATGTGATAGTTTCAATCCACGCACCCGTGATGGGTGCGACCTTCTTAATAGCTTGTTTCTCTTCTTCACTCAATGTTTGAATCCACGCACCCGTGATGGGTGCGACCAATAACATCAATTTTGACATTAAATTTGACTGCGTTTCAATCCACGCACCCGTGATGGGTGCGAC
>JAGLBE010000141.1 GCA_018260445.1 Psychrobacter sp. | reverse complement strand
CGGAACGGTTCGGATAATTTTTCTTCTCTCTCTACAATGACAGTCTCGCTTAAAATCACTACAAACTGAATCCCCACCAAAAGAAAAATGATTTTCTACTAATAGAAATGACCACTAAGAAGAAATCTTTTATTTTTATTTTTATTTTTTTAACTTTCTATTATTTGAGAACGGTCGGACAATTTTTCTTCTCTCCCTACAATCGCAGTCTCTCTCAAAAACACTACAAATTGAATCCCCAGCAAAAGAAAAATGATTTTCTACTAATAGAAATGACCAGAATGGTTCGGAAAATTTTTCTTCTCACTACAATCACGAACTACTCGCTCGAAATCACTACAAATTGAATCCCCAGCAAAAAAAAATGATTTTCTACTAATAGAAATGACCACTAAGAAAAATTCCTTTTTTTTATTTTTATTTTTTTTTATTTTCTATTTTTTCAGAACGGTTGGACAATTTTTTTTCTCTCCCTACAATGACAGTCTCGCTCAAAATCACTACAAATTGAATCCCCCGACCCACAACCTTCACCAAAAGAAAAAAAAAAAGGATTTTCTGTTAATAGAAATGACCACTAAGAAGAAATCCTTCTTTTATTTTTATTTTTATTTTTTTTTTTTTTATTTTCTATTTTTTCAGAACGGTTCGGACAATTTTTCTTCTCTCCCTACAATCACGAACCACTCGCTCGAAATCACTACAAATCGAATCCCCCGACCCGCAACCTTCACGAAAAGAAAA
>JAGLBE010000140.1 GCA_018260445.1 Psychrobacter sp. | reverse complement strand
AGAAAATCCATAAGCCATAAGAGCAAAAAAAAACGAAATTGAAATTACTTTCAATCCGAAGAATGGAATCACAAAAATAAAATTTTAATAATTTATAGATTCCAAACGTTTATGACTGAAATAAATACATAAATAAATAAATAAATAAATGATTTTTATAGGTTGTTCTTGAAATGGCACATGATTTATCTTATGTGGAACCAATAAATTTATATTGGTTCTGAATACATATTACATAAAAGTATAAATATATAATTATATAATGGAATAATACATTTATAATATTTTTATATGTATATTTTTATAAATTATTTTATTTATTTATTTTTATTAACTTTTTTATTGATTATTTAAAAACGAGTTCGCCTTTGAAAATGAATTTGAAAAAAAATATTTTTTGCCTTTAATCTAGGAACTTTCAAAAACAAAAGACTTTCATTATTGGAAACCATTTTCCCACTAAATTGCAATCAAATTTCCTCCGAACCTGTTGTTGATTAAAGATTCGGGCAAAAATTATTCATCTTTCAAAAGCAGTTTTCAATGCAGAATTTTTTTTTTGTTTCTTTTTTCTTTTGAGGCATCTTATTAATTATAAAAAAAAAATTCATTTCCCCAATTTTGCCATTTATCTTAAAGAATGAGTAGACCGACCTAAATGTTGCCTTCGTAATCGCAATAACAAGAATAATTCAAAAATTTAGTTTCCTGAAACCGAGAGAGGCGAAAATTTATATTTTTTGTTTTT
>JAGLBE010000013.1 GCA_018260445.1 Psychrobacter sp. | reverse complement strand
CTCATCTCATTTTAGCAACCCATTGCACGCATCTTTGGCGTTGATGCGTAACACCGGCGGTTAACCTTTAATGATTGCCCGCTATCCACTGTAAAGTAGGTGATAGCTCGTATTCTTCTAGGCTTAGGCTGTTGCGTTGAGTGGGCGCCGAATTCACACATGGCTTAAATAAGCCCCTACTGTCCGATGCGCTCTCAACGGTCTTGTCGCTATTAAAGGCCGCGGCTAAACTGGCGTTTGCCGATAGCTTATGCATATCAATGCCATCAGTTTCAATGCTGTCAGCTTTATTCTGATTAAATTTAGGGTTGTCGGATTCAAGATAACCCGCTTGCAACAAGGCGGGCACGTCAATCTTGGCGCTTAATTTTTCGCTCACCTTTTGACTGAGCTCATCGCCACGGGTCAATAACAAGCAATACTGGCGGGTGCGGCAATTTAAAGTATTGTCCGAGGTCAGTGCGGTTTGGCACTTTGGGGTACATTTCAACGCCCCGGGGTCAAGCTCGTCATCATCATACATCACAAATTGCCTCGAATTAAATACCGTTTATTGCTTAGGATACGAGGCTATTTAGACGTTATCTGGTCAATAACTATAAACAAAGCAGACGTATCTATAACTCTATAACTCTATAACTCTATAATTGAGTCTAAGAGGTCATTATAGGCAATCTATATGACAGCCTGATTAAAAATTAGCACCCTATATCAAGACAGTTAAACGCTATACGCTATCGAAAATCGCTATCGAAAACAATCTACCCCGTGTATATAGCTATCATAAATCCGTTTTTCCTAGATACCGCTTGCCTGCCGCGCAAACAAGCGCATTAAGGGTTTGATTTTGCCCACTTGATACATGCCCTCACTACGCAATTGCTGTACAGGGCGCAGTGCCGCAAACTCGCCCGCAAACAGCCAATTCATCAGGGAAAAGCTGTGCATCATCATACTATTTTGCGGCCGGCGCACCCGCTCATAGCGGCGCAATGTTGCCAGCTCGCCCCACAGTTTGTTGCCACTGCGCTGATAATCTGCCATTAAAATATCGACTAGGGCGGCCACGTCTAACATGCCCAAATTCAAACCCTGACCTGCCAGCGGATGCACCCCGTGTGCGGCATCACCGACCAACACTAGGTTATCTTGCACATAGCGCTTAGCCTGCTGCGCGGTTAATGGAAAACTGGCAACCGACTCAAGCTGCTCGATATCGCCCAAACAATATTGACTGGCGACTGCCAAGTGTTGGCGCAGCAAATCGCCATCACGCTCGTTGAACGCCAATAAATCTAAAGCTTGATTGGTTGGCAACGTCCACACAACCGATTGCCAATGCCGCGGCTGTGCTTTGTCCACCTCGCTCACATCTGCCAGTGGCAACAACGCTAAGGTTCCGGTAGGTAGCATCAATTGGCGCGCAGTAGCTTGGTGTGGTTTTTGGGTTTGAATCGCACAGCAAATGGCGGTTTGCTTATAATCTAAGCTTGCCATATCGATGCCGGATTCACGGCGCACTACCGAGCCACGCCCATCTGCCCCAATCAGCAACTTGGCTTGCAAAACCTGTTGATTGTCTAAAAATACTCGATAGCCCTGCGCTGCGCCCAACCAGTCTAATGCCGTCACTTTATGTCCTGCAATCACCGTTAAATACTTGCTGATATCCGGCGACGCTAGGCGTTGCTGCAGCGCCTGCTCAATCACACTGGGCTCAACCATACTGCCTAGCAAGGAAGGCAGACAAGCATCACCAAAGGCAAGCTCACCTTTACCATCTTGTTGCCAAACTTGCATTTGAGTATAGTCCGCTTTACGCCCTGTCGCGGCTATTAACTGCCAAGCGCCTACTTCCTTTAGCAGCTCAATACTAGCAAGGCTTAACGCATACACCCGAGCATCACGCCGGCTTAATTTGGCTTGCCACTGCTCGCTAGATAGTGTAGGGCGGGCGTCAACCAAAGTGACCTTTTGCTGCTGCCGCGCCAGTTTTAAGGCCAGCGTTGCCCCGACGATACCGCCACCAATAATCAATGTACTTTGTTTTGAAATCGCCATAAAAATCACTCAACTGTCGTCGTCATCAAAAAAACGAGCCTAAAACTTGCTGTATCAGATATTAACTGTTAACTCTTAAGCCCCATCGCATACGTCGCCACTAGCGGCTTGATATGGGGTAGCTTATTAAAGGCAATCAGCGCCACATTGCGAGCCACCTTCATAGCAGGATTAGTATGGGTAAAGCCATGTACCACCGCATCGCAAAAGCGAATCACCCGTTTTTGATCTTTACGCCGTAGCGACTCATAATTTTTTAGCATCTGACTATCGCCAATATCTTCGCCCCGCAGCACCTGATGGGCCAGCATGTTTGCCAAAACGTGTGCATCGCGCATACACAGGTTAAACCCTTGCCCGGCTACCGGATGCAAGGTGTGCGCCGCATTGCCCATAATCACCACTCGCCCCAATACCTGCTTTGTGGCCAATACTCGGGTTAATGGATAAGCACCGCGTTTGCCGGCTTTCACAAAGGTGCCGGCACGTTGCCCAAACGCTGCTTGCAGCGTGGCTAAAAACAGGGCGTCATCGTCAAGATACTGCTGCTCCTCACCCCGCTTGCACACCCAGACTACCGAGCGGCGGTAACCTGCTTGGATGGCGGTATTATCAATGCTATCCCCCACATCCGCCATATTGACATCGGTCAGCGGCAATACTGCCAAAGGGCCAGCCGGGCTAAAACGCTCAATCGCCACATGATTATGCGGCGTGTCGGTTTGCACCACACCAACGATGGCAGACTGCCCATAGTCATAATCTTGAGTGTCAATATTGAGCAACTGGCGCACGGTTGAATCGCGGCCATCGCACGCGACCAGCAGTGTAGCGGTTAAGCAGTTAGGCTGCTTGGCATCGGTCGTATAAGTGACCGTCACTTGGTGTTCAGTCTGCTCAACTGAGGTGACAATTGCGCCATCAAGCACCGTAATCAGCGGGCTTGCTTGCACGGCTAGGAGCAATTTACGTCCCAGCCAAGCATTTTCGATGACCTGTCCAAACGATTCAACGCCCTCTTCTTCCTTTTTTAATTCAGCATAACCAAAACCGCCCTGCTCACTCACTTGCACCGAGTCGATACGGCACGCATGGCTTTGCAGCCCTGCCCAAAGGCCAATGTCTTGATAAATCTGCACACTGCGCCGTGATAAGGCAGTGTTGCGGCTGTCCAGATAATGCTGACGCTGGCTGTCGGCAGCAGGGCTCATATCAGGATAGCGGTTTTTTTCAAGCAGGGTACTGGCAATCCCTTTACTGGCCAGCATTAACGCAAAGGATAACCCCACATGACCGCCACCGGCAATCAGCACATTTTGGTCGGTAATGGCATGCAAATTGACTGTGTGTTTGGCGTCGGCATGCGGCTTGGCGTTGCCATCCCTCTCTATAGAAGCGGATGACAGGCGGGCATCAGCAGATGCTTGCCATGGCGTCTTATTATCGTCAGTTTGTTGCGTCATAGCCTATAGCCTTGTTGACAGATTACAGTCGTGGTTGTGTTGGTTAAAAAATCAGGGCTAATCATGGTCATCGTGATTCCAGTAAGATTGGCATACCGTGACTTGTGTTTAGTCCCAACCTATTATAGGGTTTGACTCAGCGTTATTCACCTTATCTTATCATGTAAACTTGCTATTTTGCGCCTTAGTATGCGATGCCTCCCAGCTTTGAGACGGCTTAGTAGCTGCTTATTAGCTGCTTATTAGCTTAGTACATAGCTGCTGTAGACATGTGTGCAGCTTGCTATGATTTGGTAAACAAAACTTGAAACAGCGCTAAACGCCTTCAACCTTAGAGTCTATAACGCCTTATCAGCTCTTATCGCCTTGTTGCCGTCTTGTTATTGATTAACCCCTTTTGATATGCCATTATTATTCAATGCGTCACCACCTAAGGTGACCCACCTTCTTAAGGTGACCCAAATTCCAATCTCCCCTTAACAATAACTATAGACTGGGGATGCTGGAAGATTCTTATGACAGCCATTATAAAAGGAATGCCAATTGACTGATACCGTTACTCGTAAAGTAAATCTTGATTTTTTAACCTCACCGCAACTTAAAACCTTGGTGGGCGAATACAACAACCACCTCAAGTACATTCAAGAGCGCCTCGGTATTACCATTAATCAACGCCAACACAAACTCACCTTATGGGGCAACCCGACAGCGGTGGAACGGGGCGACTATATTTTAAATCAATTGGCGGATGAAGCCAGAAACAACGATGATATTACGCCAGAGGAGCTGCATTTGGTTATTCAAACCAGTATGTCCGGTCAATATGACCTTCCTGTGGCTGCTGAAGAGGATAATGAGCCCGACGCCGCTTATGAGCATGACGAAGAGGCGCATTATGACTCAATCTCCCTAAAAACCCGTAAAGGTAACATTATCCCCCGTGGTGGGCATCAGCAGCAGTATGTGCAGCGCATTTTAACCTCGGATGTGTCTTTTGGGGTCGGCCCTGCAGGTACGGGTAAAACCTATCTGGCGGTTGCCTGTGCCGTTGATTTACTAGAGCGCAATGAGATTGAGCGTATTTTATTGGTGCGCCCAGCGGTCGAAGCGGGCGAGAAGCTGGGCTTTTTACCCGGCGATTTAAGCCAAAAAATTGACCCCTATTTACGTCCCTTATACGATGCCTTATATGAGATGCTAGGCTTTGAGAAGGTTGGCAAATTAATTGAAAAACAAATCATTGAGGTCGCTCCGCTGGCTTATATGCGTGGGCGTACTCTCAATAACTCGTTTGTGATTTTGGATGAGGCGCAAAACACCACGCCCGAGCAGATGAAGATGTTTTTGACTCGCTTAGGCTTTGGTTCGCGTGCGGTGATTACCGGCGATATTACCCAAGTCGATTTGCCACGTGGTCATCAATCGGGGCTGACGCAAGCGATGCAAGTTTTAAGCAATATCGAGGAGATTCATATCACCAAGTTTGACTCAAAAGATGTGGTACGCCATCAATTGGTACAAAAAATTGTCGAAGCCTATGGCGAGTTTGATGAAGAACAAGAGGCGTTAAAAGAAGCCCGCAAACGTGCTCGCATGATAGAGCAAGAGCGCAAACAGGTGGAGTCGGATCTGGCAGCAAGGTCTAAATGGTAAACTCTAGACAGGGTAAGGAGGCTCAAGGCTTGATGACTAAAGACTTAGCCATAACAAGCTTGGCAATCAACAGCCACACCATTAACATTCATCAATCTGAATTGCTAGAGGTGGAGGCTGATGCCGATGCTAATAGCGTAAGCCAAGTTTATAGCGAGGCGGCTTTGCACGAGATATTAGCCACAACGCTACAATACATGGATGACAAGGCGCAATCGGGCGTTATCTTACCCTACTTTGACTTTGCTGCCCTAGAGGCGGATATTTGGACAACGAAACCCAAAGAGCTTGATGTGTATATCACTGATTTAGCCGAAGCCAAAACGCTCAATTTAGCGGCACGTGGTAAAGACTACGCCACCAATATTTTATCCTACCCTAGTGAGTTACCGCCGCCTGTGTTGCAAGCAATGCCCACTATCCCACTTGGAGAGCTCATTATTTGTCATGAAGTGGTGGTGGCGCAAGCGCATGAGCAAAACAAGCCGGTGGGCGAGCATGCGACGCATTTAGTGGTGCATGGTATCTTGCATTTGCTCGGCTTTGATCATGAATTGGGGGATAGCGAGGCGGATGACATGGAGGGGTTTGAGATTGAGATTTTAGAGCGCCTTGGCCTTAGCAACCCTTACCTTTTGCGCTGATTTTTTATCTGTTTTAACAAAAAGACCTTGGCATCTAACTAAAATGACAAGGCCTTTATTTGCAACTCTGTGTATCAAGCACAAGAAACCAAATAAGATGGCGATTAAGCAGGATGTACCATATCGGCTGGCGTCACCCACTCATCAAACTGGGCTTCGGTCAGTAATTCAAGCTCAACGGCGACTTGCTTTAAGGTTTTGTTTTCTTTATAAGCAGTCTTGGCAATTTTAGCCGCATTCTCATAGCCGACATGACGGTTCAATGCCGTGACGAGCATCAATGAGTTATGCAAAAATTCATCAATTTTATCTTTTACCGGCTGAATACCTGTTGCGCAATGTTCGTTAAAGCTGTTACACGCATCTCCAAGTAGCTTGATAGATTGCAACAAGTTATACGCAATTACTGGTTTAAAGACATTCAGCTCAAAGTTGCCTGATGCACCCGCCATACTGATGGTGACATCATTGCCCATGACTTGAGCCACTACCATCGTCATCGCTTCGGACTGGGTGGGGTTCACTTTGCCCGGCATGATAGAAGAGCCTGGCTCGTTTTCGGGTATGGTTAATTCGCCCAAACCACAACGCGGGCCTGAGGCAAGCCAGCGCACGTCGTTAGCAATTTTATTTAAGCTTGCCGCTAATGTTTTTAGCGCACCTGACGCAAACACTTCGGCATCACGCGCAGCCAAGGCTTCAAACTTATTGGGTGAGGTCACAAATGGCAGACCCGTCAAGGTGGCTAATTGCTCGGCGGCTTTAACGGCATAATCCGGGTGCGAGTTCAAACCTGTACCCACCGCAGTGCCGCCTAGAGGCAATTCATACAGGCCTTGTAAAGCATTATCAATTCGGATTAAGGCATGATCAAGCTGACTCACATAACCGCTAAACTCTTGACCCAATGTTAATGGCGTGGCGTCTTGCAAGTGGGTACGGCCAATTTTAACGATGCTATCAAATTCTTTGGCTTTGGCGTCCAAAGTATCACGTAACGCGGTTACCGCTGGTATGAGCAAGCTGTTGATTTGACGAGCTGCCGCCACACGAATGGCGGTTGGGAAGCTGTCGTTGGTAGACTGGGCATGGTTGACATGGTCATTTGGATGAATAGGCGTATAGCTGCCACGCTCAGACCCTGCAATTTCATTGGCACGATTGGCAAGCACTTCGTTCATGTTCATGTTGGACTGGGTACCAGACCCCGTCTGCCAGACCACTAAGGGAAATTGATCCGTAAGCCCGCCGTTAATCACCTCATCCGCTGCTTGCACGATTAAATCACGTTGGCTGTCCTCAATGCGCTCTAGGCTAGCATTGGTAATGGCGGCGGCTTTTTTGACCAATGCCATCGCTTCTAACATGGGGCGTGGCAAGGTTTCGCCGCCAATTTTGAAGTTTTCACGGCTGCGCTGGGTTTGTGCGCCCCAATAAGCGTCACTGGGTACCTCTACGTTGCCCATGGTGTCTTTTTCGATACGCGTTGACATAATGTCTCCTGATTTTTGAAATAAAATTGCCAATAATTTACGACTGTCTAAGGATATATAGAATTTATGCGCAATTATGATAGCATGACTTTGTGGCTAGCGCATTAGCAGACACATAGCACCCATTACTCGCCTGATGCCTTTATTACTGATGCGCCTATTTATGGCAACAAAAACCCTAAACCTTTGATGACTATAATCCAGCCTAACCGACGTGACATCAATCGCCAACGCCGAGCACTTAGCGAGCAACAGCGCCGTCTGGCCAGTCAGCGTGCCAGCCGCCATTTAACCAAGCTGCGTCCGCGCCTGCCTACAGGGGCTAATGTGGCCATTTATCTGGATGATTTTGGTGAGCTACCGACCCAGCCGATTGTCGATTGGTGCCGCCGCCTGCGTTTTAAGGTCTATCTACCCGTGGTGCACACGCTAGGTCAACAGGATAAACGCCTGCGCTTTGCCCCATTTAGCCAAAGTCATCTATGCCAGGTGCCCAGCGTGCGCCATGCGCTTGGTATGCAACAACCCAATCAACGTCGCCTGCTTTGGGCACAGCAATTGCACGTTATGTTCTGTCCGTTAGTGGCGGCTGACCTGCAGGGCAACCGTATGGGCATGGGCGGCGGCTATTATGACACGACGTTAGCACCAGCCTATAAATCTCAGCGCAAACAGCCGTTACGCATCGGTTGGTGTTACGAGTTCCAAGTGGTAGAACGCTTATCAACCCAGCCGTGGGATGTGCCCCTGCATGCCTTGATTACCCCCGACCATATCAGGTGGTTTTGATGACGGATGTGAATGCCAAAGCCGCGACAGATATGCCGCTTGCAATTAGAGCCTATCATCACCATTTACTATCCATAGTGCAAAAAAAACAGGGTAGCGATTGGCATTGATTGGCATTGGAGGATGGTAGTAGTCAGGGCATTGATGCGACGTTAACGCCCTGCAACAGCGAACCCCCTGTTAGTGAGTGCGACGTCCCATGACCATAGGAAGCAATATGAGTAAATCACGCCCAAAGATTGATACTGACACCCCTGCAACGTTGGTAGACCCTGCCGCGACTAGCCCAGTGAGCGCAGCGATTGCTACTATCGCAACGGCTGCTACCGATGCAAATTCACAGATAACCGATAATGATAATATCGCTATGGATGCTGACCTAAGTGCTGATGTCAGCACTGACTTAAGTGCTGGCACTGACACTGACATTGATATTGATATTGATACCGAATTTGACGACAAACGGCTAAATCACTCTCGTGCCCCCACCCATTTACCGCTACTGGCTTTACGTGACGTGGTGGTGTATCCGCATATGCAAATTGCCCTATTTGTTGGGCGCGCGCCCTCGGTAAAAGCCGTTGAATTGGCACAAGCGCAGTACCAGGATTTGGTACTGGTTGTGGCGCAAAAGGACTCATTGACCGAAGATATTGACCAAGATAATTTATATCAATACGGAACCGTGTGCCGAGTGGTCAGCACCATGCCGCATGACAGCGACGAGAACTGTATCAAGGTACTGATTGAGGGGCAGCATCGCGCCAAGTTAGAGGGCCTGCACCATGAAACGGATGACGAAGACGGCGTTATCACTGCTGATTTTTCTCGGCAAGATATCGACATCACTTTAGACGACAACCAGCAAAAAAATACGATGAAAGCACTGCGCAGCTTGTTTGCCAACTATGCCGAAGCTCGGCTGCGTAATAGCCGTGAGCTGATACGGGTGACCGAACGCATCACCGATTTGTTAGAGCTTATGTACTTTATTGCGACCCGAGTATCGATGGATCTTGAGGTCAAACAGCAACTGTTAGAGGTTGATGACCTATCCGGGCACATTAATATCCTAACCGAATATCTTGCCAAACAAAGTGCAGAGCAATCGATTGAGCAGGACATTCAAGATGCTGTACGCCGGCAAATGGAAAACAACCAGCGCGAGTACTTTTTAAACGAGAAAATGAAAGCCATCAAAAATGAGCTTACCGATATTGGTGAGGGCGGCTATGACGCTGACGACGATCTCGATGAGTTGGAAAACCGTTTAAAAGAGGCGGATTTGCCGGAAGAGGTGCGTAAAAAAGCCGAGCAAGAGTTTAAAAAGTTTAAAATGATGCCGCCAGCGTCTAGCGAATCGTCTGTGGTGCGCACTTATATCGAATGGATATTGGACACCCCGTGGAACAAAACCAGCAAAGTTTCGATAAAGCTCGATAACGCCAAAAAGGTGCTGGATGAAGACCATTATGGCCTGCAAGATGTGAAAGACCGCATCTTAGAGTATTTAGCGGTGCAATCTCGCGTCAAAAAACTGCGTGGCCCTATTCTTTGCCTAGTGGGCCCGCCGGGGGTGGGTAAAACCTCGCTTGGAGAATCCATTGCCCGTGCCACAGGACGTAAATTTGTGCGTATGGCGCTTGGCGGCGTGCGTGATGAGGCCGAAATTCGTGGCCATCGTCGTACCTATATTGGCGCAATGCCGGGTAAAATTGTGCAATCGCTGTCAAAAGTCGCGGTGAAAAATCCGCTATTTTTGCTAGATGAAATTGACAAAATGGCGCAAGATTTTAGAGGTGACCCAGCGTCTGCCCTACTTGAGGTACTTGACCCCTCACAAAATAATAAATTTAACGACCATTATCTCGATATGGATTTGGATTTATCGCAAGTGATGTTCATCTGTACCGCCAACAGTATGGACATCCCGCCAGCACTGCTTGACCGCATGGAGGTGATTCGTCTGCCGGGCTATACCGAAGATGAAAAAGTGAATATTGCCGAAAAGTACCTAGTGCCCAAAGCAATCGCCCAAAATGGCCTGAACAACGAAGAGCTGCAGATTGTACCCGAAGCCATCCATAGCATTGTACAACGCTATACTCGGGAAGCAGGCGTGCGTAACCTTGAGCGTGAAGTGAACAAGATTTGCCGTAAAGTGGTGCGTCAGTCGGTTGAAAAGTATGGTATCAAGCCCTCTAAAAAGACCAAAATAAAAACAATGACGGTGAATGCTGCAAACATTGATGACTATTTGGGGGTTCATCAATACGATTTTGGCTTGGCAGAGCAGCAGCCCGAGATTGGCACCGTAACCGGCCTTGCTTGGACCAGTGTCGGCGGCGAGCTGCTGACGATTGAGACCATTACTATGCCGGGTAAAGGGGAGTTTGTGTATACCGGCTCGCTTGGCGATGTGATGAAGGAGTCGATACGGGCGGCCATGAGCGTGGTGCGGGCGCGCGGTGAGACGCTGGGTATTAGCTATGAGGACTTTAAGGCAAAAGATGTGCACGTGCATATGCCAGAGGGGGCGACGCCAAAAGATGGGCCCTCCGCTGGTATCGCTCTAACCACGGCCTTGGTGTCGGCAATGACGGGTATTGCCATTCGTCCTGGGATTGCCATGACCGGTGAGGTCACCCTACGCGGTAAGGTGCTACGCATTGGCGGCCTAAAAGAGAAGCTGTTGGCGGCGCATCGTGGCGGTATCACTCAGGTGCTGATTCCTGAGTCGAACGAGCGTGATTTGATTGACATTCCCGATAACGTTAAAGCGGGCTTAACCATTCAGCCGGTGGCGACCATTGACGAGGTGTTAAAAGCGGCGCTTATCAAAATGCCAAAGCCGATTCGCCCGAGCAAAGTAACCGTGAATGCGACGGATAAACAGTCGCTGCGCAGTTAGCCGTTAAGCTCGCCATTAAGTTAGCAGTTATCAGCCCGCATTTAGCCTTGTGGTTAACCTATAGGCTGTATGCTTGATACATTTACATTAGCTAACTTTGGCTCAAACCAGCAGTATGCCACTTAAATCATCAGCCTTATGGCCTAGTTATCTGTAATTAGGCCTGTTTTTATGTGCACTTTTACATTTTATAACGTATGACAACGGTTTTGCTAATTAAAGGGGCTTAAACTGACTTATAATAAATAGCTATTCAACTCGGTTATTTGTGAGCGTTATTTATTTTTTATTCTTTATTCAAGATTCAAGGATACAACAATGAAAAACTTAATTGCTAGGTCGGCACTGCTCGCTTCTGCTATAGCCCTAAGTGCCTGTCAAAATATGCCAAGCAACCAGCTTGTTAACGGTGTTGCCGCACAGCCCGTTTTAAAATCAAAAATTAATAGTGTTGGTGATAAGCCTATGCCAATGGGTCAGATGTATTTACGCCCTGTGGAAGGTGGGATGCAAGTGTTTGGTAAACTGATGGGCTTGCCACCGGGCAAAACCGTTGCCGTTCATATTCATGAAACAGGCAGCTGCAGCAACATGGGCAAAGCAGCCGGCGGCCACTTTAACCCAGCCAATAAGCCGCATGGTCATCCTAATTCGCAAGACAGTCATGCTGGCGATATGCCCAATGTGACTGCTGATGCTAACGGTGTTGCGATGCTTAATTTTGTCAATACAGACATCACTGCAGATATGAGCGGTGCAAACAGTGTGTATCGCCGTGCCATCATTGTCCATAACGGCGTTGACGATTATGTCAGCCAACCCTCGGGCAATGCCGGCGACCGTATCGCTTGCGGGGTTATCGAAAAAATGTAGCGGTTTTATGGTGTGATATCGGTTACCCCATGCGGTTTATTGGTTGCGTTGTTGATGCCGCATTTTGTGGGTACCAATCGATAAAGCCTGTTAAAGTATGTAAAAAGGTCAATGCTGCACTCGTGTTGGCCTTTTTTGTGTGCCGTTTTTACAGAGGGTAGCGGCGTGGCGTTTAATGCATGGGTAACCGCTTTGGTGACATAACTTTGGCTACAATTATCCTTCAAACACTTGAAAACAATCGCTTAAGGCAACTTAACGCACAACGATTAGCGAATCTTTTGGCAAAAAATTGGCACGTCATATACTGTCGTTTATAGCATATCTAGCCCTAGCTAGTTAAGCATAATTTGTTATACTGGATTCAACAAAGAGACGCTGACTTCACGGTATCGCAACCCTAAAATCGGCACCCTAAACCTGTTAATCCTTTCTATTCATTCTATTCATTCTTTAATTATCTTTTACTCTCAATTAGGATACGACTATGGACGACAATAAAGCCAAAGCGCTTAAAGCAGCCTTGACCCAAATTGAAAAACAGTTTGGTAAAAACACTATTATGCATTTGGGAGACGACTCTGCTACCCTGGATGTGGACGTGGTGTCTACAGGCTCGCTAGGCTTGGACATTGCGCTAGGCATCGGCGGCTTGCCAAAAGGGCGCATCGTCGAGATTTACGGGCCTGAAAGTTCGGGCAAAACCACGTTAACCCTGCAAGCCATTGCCCAATGCCAAAAACAGGGCGGCACTTGTGCTTTTATTGACGCCGAACACGCGCTTGACCCTATTTATGCCCGCAAACTTGGTGTCAATACCGACGACCTATTGGTATCACAGCCCGACAACGGCGAGCAAGCGTTAGAGATTACCGATATGTTGGTGCGCTCAGGCGCGGTGGATATGATTGTCATCGACTCGGTTGCAGCCCTAACCCCACGCGCTGAGATTGAAGGCGAGATGGGCGATAGCCATATGGGTTTGCAAGCGCGCTTAATGAGCCAAGCGTTACGTAAAATCACCGGCAACGCCAAACGCTCAAACTGTATGGTCATATTTATCAACCAAATCCGAATGAAAATTGGGGTGATGTTTGGCTCGCCCGAAACCACCACAGGCGGTAATGCGCTTAAATTCTATGCCTCGGTTCGTTTGGACATCCGCCGCATTGGTGCCGTGAAAAGTGGTGATGACATTATTGGTAACCAAACTCGGGTTAAAGTCATTAAAAATAAAATGGCCCCGCCGTTTCGCCAAGCCGAATTTGAAATCACTTATGGCGAGGGTACCAACCATCTTGCCGAAGTGATTGACTTGGGCGTCGAGATTGATGTGGTGGGCAAAGCGGGGTCATGGTACAGCTATGGCGATGAAAAGATTGGTCAAGGTAAAGCCAACTCGGTGCTCTATCTCAAAGACAACCCAGCTATTGCGGAAGAAATCGAGGCGAAAATTCGCGCCGCAAAACTTGGCCCTGCTGAATCAGAAGCAGCAAAGGATAAGGCCGGCGAAACAGATGCCGTCAGCATCGATGTCGATACGGATATTGATGCTGAATAACCATTAGCAGACGGCGAATAAAATAAATAGGTAAATAACAAAGCTTTATGGAGATTAAAACCTTAGCGCAAATTCTGGCAGAACACCCTGATAATCATCAGGGTTCTCCTAAAAAAAATGAGCAAAGCCAGTCTCAAAATCAGTCCCAAAGTCAAGCGCATCAAATACCACGGGCGCAGACCTCCTCTGCCCGTGGTGTTGCCGTATCTAAAAACAAGCACTCTAAAACCAAGCATACGATAAACCCCGATGCGCCTGATACGCTAAAGACTAACCATACGGTTATGACACAACGATCGTTTGCAGAGAGTCAAGATAATCAAGATAGTCAAGATAGTCATGGCGATGATGATAGTAGCGGTGAAAATAGGTTTTATCGGAAAAAAAGTAACCCAAAAAATCAGACAGCCAAAAAAAAGAAAAGTTTTCACCCGGCGTCTCCCTATCAGCCCAAGCTTGCCAATACACCTCCTATAGCAGAAATTGATGCCAACCGCCTTAACAACATATTGGCACAGATAAAAGCAGAACCTGGCCAGAGGCCAGCAGATAGTCAGATGGATAGCGCGGCTATTGCGCATAAGACCACAGCGCGTGAAAACGATGCTGTTTCTATCGCCAATTTAGACAAACCAGATGATTTAGATAATGATCATTTGGACAATCTACCTGCCGCGTTAAAAAGCTACCTAAAAACTCCCGAGCAACGCCAAGCGGAAAAAGAAGAGCTAAAGGCCAACAGTCGGCTACGCTGGCTGGCGTTTTATTATCTGTCTCGCCGTGAGCATTCAGCGGGTGAGCTGCGCCAAAAGTTAATAGACAAGGAGCAAGACCCTACCAAGATTGAACAGTTATTGACCGAATTTAAAGAAAAAGGCTATCAAAGTGATTACCGCACTGCCATGATGCTCATTCGCGAGGGCATTCGTAAGCATCATGGACGGGTGCGCATAAAAAACGACTTATATAAACGTCGCGTGGCGCTGCCCAGCAATGTTGATGAGCTGATTGATATGGCCATGGCTGACAACGCAGGGTTTGCCGATGTGGTCTCAGAGCACGCACTGATAGACGGCGTTGATTGGCTACGCTTGGCGGTGGCAGCTCGGGTCAAAAAATATGGTGAGGCCATTCCTGCTGACCCCAAAGAAAAAGCCCGGCAATTGCGCTTTTTGCAATATAGAGGTTTTAAACCGGATATTTGTTTTGCCGCCATTACCCATACCCCGGGCACATTAGCGGAGCGGTTTTGAGCGGTTTTCATGGCTATTGAACCGCACTGATGTCACCTAACAGGCTTGCAACCTGTCATAATCCCATTTTTTTAATCCGAGTATGTCGATGAGTACTTTACCCAATCCCAATACGGTCATCCGTGAGAATACTAGTGCTAGCTACACAGAGGGCGATAACAACAGCCGCCCTGACGCCATCAATAAGACCAATCCCATTGTGGTGCATCAAGTGGTGCATCAAGAAGACGTTTTACCGTTAAGCGACATCAATGCCCTGCCCCAGCCTTATCCTGTGCCGATTTTAAGTGCCACTTTTAAAAGCTCGCCTGCCGATTTTAAGGTAGACGAAATCATGGATGTCAACCCTAGCGGCGAGGGCGAGCACCTGTGGTTACAAATACAAAAGTCCGGGATGAATACGGTGTATGTGGCCGAGCAGTTGGCAAAATGGGCGAACATCCCCAAACGTGATGTGGGCTTTTCGGGGATGAAAGACCGCCAAGCGGTGACGACGCAGTGGTTTAGTGTGCGCCTGCCCAAAAAGCAAGCGCCAGCGCTGGCATTTGACGACTTTATGATGATAGCCCAGCACACACAAGCGACGCATCATACGGCCGAAACACTCAGTGTGCTCAGCCAAAGCTGGCATAGCAAAAAGCTTAATCGGGGGACGCATCGGGGCAACCGCTTTTTGATTACGCTGCATAACGTATTGTTAAATGCGGCGGTAGCGGCCAACCCCGTTGCGGCAACTCAGGTTTTGCAAGACATTGCCAAGCAAGGGGTGCCTAATTATTTTGGCTCGCAGCGCTTTGGTCACAATGGCAATAACCTGACGCAAGCCCTAGAGTGGTTTGAGCATGGGCTAATCAACGGCCGCAAACCGCACCCTAAAAAAAGCCGTGATTTGCAATCGCTATTGTTATCCGCCGCTCGCAGTGCCATTTTTAACCAAATACTCGCCCGCCGAGTAAGCGATGGTTCATGGAACAAGGGTTTGGCAGGTGAGGTGTTTAACCTTGCCGGTTCAAGCTCGGTGTTTAGCAGCGAGCAACTCGATGCGGCGTTAATAGCGCGGGTGCAAAGCGGCGATATCCATCCCACCGGGCCCTTATGGGGTACTCACAATGATAAAGTAACGGGGCTAGCTCGTCTTATCGAAGAGGAGACGGTGCAGAACCAGCCTATTTTGCAAGCTTTAGCATCGGGGTTACACAATAAAGGCGTAAAAACCATGCGCCGTGCCTTGCGCTTACCTATTAGCGATTTTGAGCAGCAATGGCGACCCGATGACAGCCTTGTATTGAGTTTTACCCTGCCTTCTGGTGCTTTTGCGACCTGTTTCCTCGCAAGCTGTATTCAAAAATTGACGTCTTAGATTGACGTCTTAGATTGACGTCTTAGATTGACGTCTTGGATTGACCTTTTATGCAGCTATCAAAGGCCACAGGTATTTAGGCCACAGGTATTTAGTATTTAGACTAGGCCAAGTCGGCAGCCAAATACTAAGGTACATTTAAGGTATGTTTAAGGTACATTAAGTCCGGCGTCTTCTTGGTCTAATGGCTCGATCAAGACCCCAGAACCAAAGCTGCCCAAATGTTGTAATTTATCAAAATAGACCACAGGCGATACCATGACACGGTTACGCCCTTGGTATTTTGCGTCATAAAGCGCCTGATCCGCTTGATCCACCACCACCTTGAGCATCTCAATGAACTCAAGATTAAACTGCTGTTGCAACTGATGCTGACTAAGAACCCTTTGATGCACCTTATAAATAAAGTCGATACAGTCGATATGCAGCGAGGCCACACCAAAGCTTGAAGTCATGGCTATCGCATTGTTCTCATCTACATCAATAGGCTTACAGGCCAACTCAGTTCTTAAATGATGCGCAATTTTGAGCGCCGCTTCGCTGCTGGTATTGGGCAGCACTGCCAAAAACTCTTCACCGCCATAACGTCCTATTTTTGCCGAATCGGGTAGAATATTTTTAAACAGCTGCGCCACTTGATATAGCATTTTATCGCCTGCTAGGTGGCCATAAACGTCATTTACTTGTTTAAAATGGTCTAAATCGATGAGAATAAAACTGCAATCGTATCGATTGACCTCGAGACATAAACTGCGCCGCGTAATTTCAAACAACCCCCGTCGGTTACGAATTTTAGTCAGCTCGTCATACTCTGCTTTGTATCTAATCAGCTGCTTACGGTATTGAATGCCATCTAATAGTTTACGAACGGTAAAAACAATCGCCATGGCTTTTGGTAACCCAAGATAGAGGTAACTTAAACGCCAAAAAAAACGGCTCTCCTCAAGTACGTCATTATTGGCAAAGGTTGTTTGTCTTAGGCTTGGGAACTCGCCAATCCAATAGGGTAGCAGGGTTAAAGCAATCGTAATGACGCATTGCACTAAAAACAGGCGCCAAATTATTTGCCTATCGACCAACAACAAGCCCACCACCACACTAAGTATACAGATGCCCGACACAAAACTATCTTGACCTATTAAAAGGATAAAACCGCTAATATAGGTAATATACGCCACTAACATGGTCATTTGATGGTGAATAAACCGATTTTTATACGGCTTTATTTTAGGTATCTGATCATTTAATACCCAAATTGCAAAGATAAAAATCGTACAACCGATGAGTAACACGACAAGATAATAGGGGTCGACAAATAAATCAAAAGACGTCATCTTAAAAATGACGAACACCATCCATAGCCAATGGGTTAAGGCTTCATATATCATAAGCCGGCCCATTAAGGTGACTTTGTCGGTTTTACTCCAGTCATCAATAATACGTAAGGCTTTTGAGTTAAGAGCAGTGTATATGGTTAAACGTTTTGATCTCGTCATAAGTTATCATTACCCGGTGTCTCTATATTCTTTATCCTATGTCTCAGGGCGTTGCTAATCATTCGACGAAATTACTGACAGAAACTAGAGACTGCCATGGCTCAGTATCGCCTAACCTTTTTGCCTGTGTCCGCCTAGTCTTGTTTGGTTATGCCCGACATATTTGCTCTAGCACCAACACTTGCTCTGGCGCCAATACGGGCACGTCCCCTAGTTTGCGCCACGGCATGCTACTGCCATGAAAATCACTGCCGATAGACACCGCTAAGCCATGCTCGGCTACCTGCCTATCCACCATGCGTCTGGTACTAATCGGCTCATCGCGACTGGGTAACTCGCAAGCATCGCCGCCAAACTCAGCAAACTCAGCAATCAGTTTGCGTACTCGAGTGGCCGACAAATGATAGCGGGTCGGATGCGCCAATACAGCTTTGCCGCCACAGTTGTGGATAAGCGCAATGGTGGCTTGCATACTGAGGCTTTCAATAGGCACATAAGCGGATTTATTATCCGCAAGATATTTATCAAACGCTTTTTGCATGGTCGGTACAATCTTTTGCTGCAGCAATACTTGAGCGATATGGGCGCGGCCCACTGCGACCGCATTGCCATTCGCTTGTAGCAGCACCGCCTCCCATAATGCCTCAACCTCAAAGCCCGTTAAGGTGGCTAATTTTTCCACAATAAGACGGCCACGCTTGCCTCGGCTATCTTGAATAGGGCCTAAGGTAGCATTCATCTGATCTAGGTCATCAAACCCCAAACCCAACACATGAATAATCTTATCTTTGGCTTTATTTTTACCATAGCCGCCTGTCAGTGTATGCTCACAGCTTATCTCCACGCCATTGATTAAGGTAATGCCTAGCGTATCCGCTTGTTGCTTGGCATCAATCAAACCTGCCAAGGTGTCGTGATCGGTCAAGGCAAAAATATCGATATGAGCGGCAAAGGCTTTTTGCAGTAGCTCGCTTGGGGTATGACTACCATCAGAGCAGGTGCTATGACTGTGCAAATCTATCTTTTTACCCGTAAAGGCGGTTATTGGGGCTAGCGGCTTATCCATAATCAGTGCCATATTGCTTGTCTCTACGTTCTACGTGTTGTTAAAATACGTGTTGTTAAAATGTTATAGAAACGATTCATTGTAACGCTTTATTATACAAAGTGGCGCTAAATTCAAGCTTTATTTGTTGCAAAATGCAAGAGACTAGCATAGAGCTTAGACCTATAGTGGTGGTCATCCCATTATTACTAAGTTTTATGGCTGTTTTTTATGGGTTAAGCGGTGTAGACTAACGGCACTTTGTCTATCTAGGTCTATCTAGGTCTATCTAGGTCTATCTAGGTCTATCTAGGTCTATCTAGCTATTTTTCATCTATATAGCTATTATCTATCTACCTAAGTCGATTCAAAAAGCACTCTTATGAAAGCATTATTAGATTTTATTCCTTTACTGGCCTTTTTCATTGTGGCCAAAATGCAAGGTATTGTCGCGGGTACTGGCGCTTTGCTGATTGCTACGTTGCTGGTGGCGCTGGTTCACCTGCTGACGCAAAAGGGAAAGCTGAATAAACAGCAACTGGTGACGGTGGTGTTAACCGTCTTATTTTGTGGGCTAACCTTGTTGCTTAAAGATGATATGTTTGTTAAAGCCAAGTCATCGGTGATCAACAGCGTCTTTGCGCTTGCCTTATTAATTAGCATAGCTATGGGTAAACCGCTGCTAAAACTGGCCATGAAAAATGTATTTGATCTGACCCAAAGTGGCTGGAACAAGCTGACCTTGGCTTGGGCGCTGTATTTTGTTTTAATGGCAGGCTTGCAATCTTATTTCGCTTTTTATACCACCGATGCAACTTGGTTAAAATTCAAGCTTTATGGCTGGATACCGTTTATGCTAGTGTTTATGGTCGGGCAGTTTGTGGTACTAAGAAAGTCGCTAAATCCTCAGCTGACCGAGACTCATGGCGCTAACACCAATACTGCCAATACTACCAATAGCGCTGCCGACAATCCCCATAACTCTCATATTGCCGATAGCTCGAACACGGATAATTTAAAATAAGCGGTGAACAAAGGCCGCAAAATATCTCTAGTCTATAATAACGAGTCTATATTAATGGTTGATAACGTTTAGAGATAACGAGCCACACCAACCAGGATATCATAAGGAAAAACGATGCCGCTATTTGCTATTATTGGCCACGATGTGGCAAACTCGCACCACCAGCGCCAGCAGTCGCGGCCGGCGCATGTGGCCCGTTTAAAACAGCTACAGGCCGAGGGTCGATTGGTGATTGCAGGCCCCACCCCGATTGAGCACCCTCAAGATAGTGATGCGGCGATCGCCGCGGCGATGTCAGGCAGTTTAATTATTGCCGATTTTGCCAGTCTTGCAGCGGCGCAGTCTTGGGTCAATGCCGAGCCTTATCTTAAAGACGGCGTGTACAGCCATGTCGACCTGCGCCCCTTTGTGCAGACCCTACCTGTACCTGAGCCTCGTTAGTCATTGTTAGCTATTATTCGGTAGACCCTAACGAAATACCCCTATCATCAACCCTTATTCATTTAACTGACCATACCCAGATTGGCTTTCTTGGAACTGACCCATGCTCGATTTACCAAAACATTTGCGAGGCGCGCCAAAGAGGCTTTGTTATCAAAGTTATCAGCGTTATCAACGTTATCAACAAGGTTTTCTTGCTATAGATAGGATGCTGCCTGACGTGAATGCAATGGTTAGGGCACTGGTTAGCACCATAAAAATAGTAGCGTTACATGTCGGCTTACTCGGCTTAGGCATGGCGCTGTTGGCAACCACACAGGCAATGGCGTTACCGCAAGCTAACAGTATTACGAACACAACTAACAGCCCGACTGTGCCGGTTAATCTTGCTGCTAACCCTAATTCTACGCCTAATCTTCAGACGAATCAAAGTCAGAGTCTGCCAACAGCGGTCGCTAATGCTGACCCTGAGGCGCAAATCGCCACGCCGCCCACAACCCCATTTTTGCACGCACAAAATAACCTGCCCGCCGCTTTGGCGTCTACCCCAGCTGCAACGACAATGCCTGCGGCCAAAAGCCTTGCCAATAGTATGCAACCTAATGCGACAGCGCTGTCGGCTGCCAATCAAAAACTCCTTAGTCACAATGCCAAGTTGCAAAGAGAAGTGAATGACCTAAGCACTCAGGTGAACGTTCTAATCAATGAGCGTAGTGGTCAATTGTTTATGTATGGGGCTATCACGGTGACTATCTCGTTAATCCTGGGGTTTTTGCTCGGTGCCTTTATTTTTAGTCGCCGAGACCGCTGGTAAGCTTCAGCGCTACTTTTCTCACCTCAAAGGTTATCCATGTCGGCCCCTAGCGTAGCAAATTCTTGCCCTACTTTTTTACAATATAACCAGTTGTCCGAACGCTTTGCTGCTTTATATCATGCTGTTGGCCATGCTGATACTGGCGATGCGCCATCATTCTCGCCATTTACGATTGTTGCCTTAGGCTTTGGCACTGGGGTAAACATCATCGCTACTTGGCAATTGTGGCAAACGATTGGGTCACAACATCACGCGTCATTATTTATCAATGAGTTTGGCAATAAGTTTAGCCATAGCCCGATGGATGACACCGCAAATAAGGCAGTAACCTTACACGATATACGCCGCCCACGTCTGCATATTATCTGTACCGAACCCTCGCCCTTATCCCATGCCGATTTAGACGCCAGTTTGTTACATTGCCAGCAGCATGACCCCACTCTAACCCCCTTGATTACTCAGATACTTACCCTATATCCTACGGTAGTGTCAGGATGCCATCGGTTGCATCTTAGTGAAACGGTGACTTTGGATTTATGGTTTGGAGACACAGCGACCAACCTTGCCAACCTCGACGCCAACCTCGACGGCGCATCAGGAGCTGGCGTGGATGCTTGGTTTTTGGATGAGGTGATGGGCTCTGACAAGCCCTTAACCCCTCCCCCCTATTGCACGCCACCCATTGTTGCTCAAATAAAGCGGTTATCCAAGCCGAGTACGACTGGTGTTAGCAAAGCTTACGACGACACTGTCAAACATGTTGACTTACCGCTTATGGCAGGCGTTGCTCATTCGCACATTGCGATTGTGGGTGCGGGCGTCTCCGGATTAATGGCGGCATGGTCACTGGCAAGACGGGGCTTGCAAGTCACCCTTTTTGACAAGAGGGCGCCGTTATCAGGCGCATCAGGAAACCCTAGAGCCTTACTAGCCCCAAAAATGGCGCCCGCCACCCATGTGGCCGAGCATTTGCACAGTATCAGCTTTTTATACAGTCAGCGGCTGTATCGCCAGTTAAATGACTTAGTCAATAACGCCAGTGAGCCAGATAAGCTAGATAAGCCAGATAGTTTAAACCAACCAGCCGCTATTTTTGAGCCCACCGCCCTACTCGACCTGTTATTACAGGCCAATATCGATACGGTACTCGATACGGCAAAGGTTAAACACTATCCAGAAGATATGGCCGTGGTACTGAATCCGCATCAGGCCCATGCAGTGATGGGACTTGAGCGGCAAGACTTACAGCAACATGTATACCTACCGCAAGCGGGCTTGGTCAATCCGAAAGCGTTGGCGGATACAATAGCCACCCATCCCAATATTACGATTGTGGCCGCAACAGTAAAACAAATCTCATCGCAAGCACCGCTTAATCAATCTGTAGAGCTTAGCATAAGCAAAGCGGACAACAATGGCGTGACGATTGAACAGCAAAGACAGTTCGATGCCGTGGTAATCGCCGCCGCTTACCATAGCCAAGTATTAGACCACCGCATTTTTGATTTTCGTAAAATTCGGGGTCAACTGTCTTGGTTTGTCCCCTCATCGCAGCAGCTTAGCGCATTGCCAAAAATACCGTTAAAATATAATGGCTACTGTGCGCTATTTACACCGCAACAGGGCGATGACACTGTGAACCCTGTCACGCCGCTACAGCCAACTTTTTTGCTAGGTGCCAGCTTTGTGCGTAATGATACTGCTACTGATATCCGGCCTTCTGAGCACCAAGTGAGCCTCGCAAAGCTACTAACCGCCATTCCAGAGATGCAAAATATTCTAGCAAAGCCTGAGGCAGGCAATACGGGTACTGGTACTGATACTGGTATTGACAGTGATACTGACACTACTGCTACTAAGACACGCCAGCCTTATATTGATACGACCGGTTGGCAGGCACGCGCTAGTATTAGAGCGCAGACGCCCGATTATCATCCGTTGGTTGGGCAAGTGGACGATCAGGGTTTGATATGGACAATCAGCGGCATGGGGTCAAAAGGTTTTGCGTTTGCGCCGTTGTGCGCCGAAGTATTAGCAGATAAGATGACAGGACAGTTTGCGCCCCTACCCGCCGCTTTACTCGCAAGACTCGACCCAAAGCGTCAAACCCTGCAAACGGCTTTAGGGTGTCGAAAAGTTTGACGCGAAGTTTGACAAGAGGTTGCACCGTGACCAAGCTTATTTAGGACTTACGCGACATAGAGCTGAACGGCGACTGGCAATCATTTATATGCGCTGGCTGTACAGTGGTTCCAGAGGCGCTATAAATAATCCCCAGTCGCTTGTAACCAGCTTAAATAGTCGCTACTGCGTAAGTCCTATTATTCATATCAACATTGTAATCATGCCTAAGCCATATACTCGATGGTTTTAGGGTCATGTCCGCCCGCCCGACTGAGAATACTATGTGTCATGTCAACCGTAACTGCAAAACATCCATCGCCATTGAGCAAAAGGCCGTGGAAAAAAGTATGACTAAGCGACAAACCAAGTCGCACTCGTTTGGCATCAAAGGCTTAAGCGCCGCCCTATTGGTTGGCGGTAGCCTTTTAAGTGCTATCGGATGTCAAAAGGCAGAGCAGCCGCCAGTTGCTGCCCATGACGTTGGCAATGACGTTGGCAATGACCATAAAGCGAATGCTGAGGCAGCCGTCCCTACCGGTAACGACGCCGCTGTATCGACGCCCCAAAAAACGGATGGGTCGCAAATGCTCGACAATAACGGCCTGACGGTTGCAAAACAGGTTGATAATAACGCTATAGCTGCTCAGGGGGAGACTACCTCTGTAGAAGACACCGACACAGAGCGTGTCAATGCGCAAGATAAGCCAGCACTGGCCAGCGATGAGGCAAAAGTATTTTTAGAGAAGCAAATTACCGCTGTCGAATATCGCAATAACAGCGGCAATAGTATCAAAGTGACCTTTCAAACATCCGCACTAGCAGCACTTGAGGCGGATGTGGTGCTGCCCTCGGGCAAACGCATCTTACTCACCGCCCCTAAGGATGAGGGCAATAACCCCACCTATCGCTCAAGCGATGGCAGTGTTGAGCTGGTGACCCATGGTGGTGGCGGCTCTATTGATTTGGTATTTAATGGCAAATCGTCCAGCTTTGATGCCGTGAGTGCCGAGGCGGAGGTGGTAGCGCCGCCTAAATGACTAGTGACTAATGACTAATGACTAAGAATGCTACATAAATCCTCTCACCCAAGCCTTTTTAAAATACGCCTACTAGGGCACGCCATATGGCCTGCCCCAACGTCCATAAGGCCAAGCCCATCAATAGCAGTACGATAGCCCCTAAGATATCAGGCAAATGTAAATACAACCAAGCGACAATAGGATTGCGCCATACTGGCGATTGCTGTTGTTTTTTTTGCAACGCTTCGTGCAAAAAGGGGCGGTCAATATGGCGAGTATCTTTTATGCCGTAGTCGTGTTGCAGATGGTCTCTAACAATCTCCAGGGTGCGCCGACTGGGGCGAATAAAAATATCCATGATCGTGCCAGCAACGGGCACCACCCCTATCACAAAGTCTAGCAACGCCAGCCGCACCGCCGGCAGTAGCTTATGTGTGGGTACGCCCATTTTTTTGCCCAGCATAAAGGCGTAAGCGGTCAAGACCAGTCCTGCCACATCGCCCACTATGGGTATGGTGGACAAAGCGGCATCGGCGCCCACGCCTTGTTTGGTAAACGGAATACGCACGATTGAGTCCATCAAATTGGCAAACTTCGCCAATTGCCGCTCCATAGCAATCACCTCATCACGGCTTAAGCCAAGGTCGGCAAGCTTATCATGCTCTGGTTGTAAACGCTGTTTGTTCATAAGGGTAGCGCTATTTGATAAAGTGGATAAAAAAGGGGATAAAAATTAGCTCGCTGCTTTTACTAGCTGCTTTTACTAACTGCTTTTACTAGCTGCTTTTTATTAGCTGCCTTGTACTAACTGCTTGCTAATGCCGCCCAAACACAACTGCCCGCTATCAGCAGAAATAAATAACGCCCCACCCAGACATTGGCCAAAAAGGCCTGTAAACAGGCCGCAGGTTGCCGAGTGGCGCACGCTTTGTTTTGCTGAGCAAATAGTAGAGCCACAAGCCCAAGTCCGTATACCGGAATCAAACCCAGCACGGTAGCGCTAAAATAATGCGCCAGTACCAGCCCCATGAGTATTAAAAAAACGGTTTGCAAAATGGCAATCATCAGCACATCAAAACGGCCAAACAAGATAGCAGTGGATTTGACCCCAATTTTTAAATCATCCGCACGGTCTGCCATCGCATATTGGGTATCATAGGCAATCGTCCAGCACATATAAGCGGCAAACAATAGCCAGCACCACCTATCTGGCACGCCTTGCACCGCCACATAAGCCATCGGAATCGCCCATCCAAAAGCAGCGGCCAAAAATACTTGCGGCAAATAGGTAAAGCGTTTCATAAACGGATAAATAAACGCGAGGAGCAGGGCGCCAAACGACCAATAAAAAACGGCATGCGGCAGCCACAACAATAAGCTGGCACTCAGCAAGGATAACACTGTAAAGGCAGCAATCGCCTCACGTCCAGACAATCGACCATCGGCTAGCGGCCTACCTTGGGTGCGCGCCACCGACCCATCGACTTTGCGGTCTGCAAAATCATTGATGGCACAGCCTGCCGCGCGCATTAGGATAGCACCCAGCGTAAATATGATGAGCAAAGACAAGGAGGGTAGCATGGGAGCTGCTGATATAGAGGCAGCAGTACTGACTGCTATCGTCATATCTGGATTGACGTGACCATAGGCTGCGCCTAATGCCGCTAAAAACACCGCCCATAAGGTCGGCCATAGCAGCAATTCAATACCCACGGGTTTGTCAAACCGGGTGAGCTGGATATAGGCGTATAGCTTATCTTTAGTCATCAATTATCGTAGGTATGTTATGGTTGAATGCGCAAAGTGCGACCGTTATAGCAGCTGCTCGCGTTATGTGATGCCGCTCGTGGTTGGGTGATAGCTCAATATAGCGTCTTGTCGCTTGATAACGTCGCTTGATAACCTTGTCGCTTGACAACCTTGCCGCCTGATAACCTTGTCGCTTGATAACCTTGTCGCTTGATAACCCTGTCGCTTGATAACCCTGTCGCTTGATAACCCTGTCGCAATATAACACAGGAGCTTGGCAAATAACTTATCCAGTGATGGCCAAAGTGACATCTTTAGGAATGAGAGACTGCATATCCTCTGGTAACGGCGCCGTGATAAGCGGGTAACCAGGAATATTAAGTTGCCATGCATGCAAACACAAGCGCCTGACGTTAGAGGCATCAGCAATGTTGTATTTATCGTCGCCCAATATAGGATGGTTGACATAAGCAAGATGTACCCGTATTTGGTGGGTGCGCCCCGTGAGCGGCAACGCCTCAATTAAACTTACGTTACCCGCTGCTTCTAAGTGAAAGCGTGCCAGTACCCGACAGTTGGTTTGGCTGGGTTTGGCTGCTATATCAGGCTGCTTGCTGTCTTTTTCGACCTTCACCCGACGCTCGCCACTACTTAAGGTAAAGCGCAATAAGGGCGCATCAATCGTCAGGGTGTCTAGCGGCGGCTGACCTTTGACAATGGCTAAATAGTGCTTTTGAATGGTTTTATCGCGCAGATGCTCTTGGAGCACTTTTAGCGCCGAGCGTTTTTTGGCAATCATCAATAAGCCCGAGGTCTCTTTATCAATACGGTGCACCAGCTCGAGGTATTTTTTGCCCGTGGCCTCCCGCATCGCTTCAATGACACCAAAATCTATGCCACTGCCGCCATGTACAGCGATACCAGAGGGTTTGTTGAGCACCATAAGCCCATCATCCTCATAGATGACCCGCTCTAGTAAGCCCCTAGCAAACTCACTACTGACAATAGGCCGCTCACGGGTCGATAATTGCACGGGGGCAACCCGCACAATATCGCCGCGCTCTAGCTTATCGTAAGGCTTGCAGCGTTTGTTATTAATACGCACTTCATCGGCACGAATCATCTTGTAGATATGCGGGCGAGGCATGCCTTTGAGCCGATTTAATAAAAAGTTATCGACTCTTTGCCCGTGTTGATGCCGGGTGACCTCAAGATGATTGACTTGGCTAAAATCAGCAATATCATCATCAGCACTTTGCGGCCGAGCTTTGGTAGAGTTGCGTCGCACCTTCTCTTGGTCTTGGGGATGCTGCAAGCCATCTTCGGGGTTATCAGACATTTGTTGTTGCAGGTTATCGAGCATACTGTCGACGTTGCTATTTGGATTTGACATATTTTATTAGGCGTTTTGCAAAAGATTTGCTATAGTCTAACACGTTGACTTTAGGTCTCGCACACTGTTATCAGTAAATTATCAGTAAAATCTATATTCTATGTGAGCGGCGGCGCTAAACCATCATGATTTGCTGGTTTGTCGCTTAAGTCCGCTTAGCTTTGGCCTAATATGCCTTTACTGCTTAAAGTTGTACTTACTGATAGTTTTACTTAAAGGGTGAGCCAAACTCAAGTTAACCGACATTTAAGCGATATTTAAGCGACACAGTGACCTTACAACTCACTTTGACAATTGAATAGCGACACTTATTAATAGCATGACTTTTAATAGCATAACTTAGGCTTAGTGATTGTATTAGGATAAAGGTTGGTTAACAACCGCCTCATGCCTACCCCGTCATTTACCACGAGGCATACAAGCCACATAATGCCACTTTATAGTTTAATAGTTTATTAGTTAATCAACAATTTAAGACACACAATTTGTGACATCATGATTGTGACAATTTAAAAATAAAAACATTAGGTTTGCCAGTTTTATTTGGCGGTCAAACAATAGGTGAGGCGACCCACACTCCTAACAACAGTGTATGGTTGCATCTTTTGCCAATGTTTGCCAAGTACGCCCCGCAAAATAACTGTAAGACAACCTTGTATCAGCTATCAGCAACACCATAATTTTTTAGGGTACTACTCATTAGGGCATTATGAATCATTAACATTTTATCCAATGATTGAAGATGGTTACCAAGCGGTTTAAGGCAGATTACTCGTTAATCCACCAAGCACCAACAAACGCCTTAGCAAGGCCTTGCCCCCTATCGATACGCAATACGCATCATAGGATTGTTACGTTGCCTTTTCATGACGTTTTTATGGCGTCTTGATTGCGACTTGATTCAATGGGCGGCAAGATGGTTGGTAACCGTCTGGTAAATCCCTAAGCGACCTGAAGCCATTTTTGATACTTATTGCTTTATTTTTAACCCCTGTCACTAGCATTTGCCTCGTCAACTTGTGTGTCCCTCACTTTTAGGACACACCCATGAAACGCATTTTAATTAACGCCTCCCACAATGAAGAAGTTCGCGTTGCCCTATGTAAAGGCAATCATTTATACGACTTCGACTTAGAAAACCGCACCCGCGAACAAAAAAAATCCAATATTTATAAAGGCCACGTCACCCGTGTTGAGCCCTCTTTAGAAGCCGTGTTTGTTGAATACGGCTCTAAGCGGCAAGGGTTTTTACCTATTCGTGAAATTGCTGCCGCTTATTTGGCCGGCAACCCCCGTGAAGAAAACATCCGTAAGCTTATCAAAGAGGGCGATGAGCTGATTGTGCAAGTTGAAAAAGAAGAGCGTGGCAACAAGGGTGCAGCGCTATCGACCTTTGTGTCACTGGCGGGGCGTTATTTGGTATTAATGCCCAATAACCCCAAAGGCGGCGGCATCTCTCGCCAAATCTCTGGCAAACTGCGTGAAGATATGAAGCGGATGCTGGGCAATCTGGATTTACCCAAAGGCATGAGCGTCATTATTCGCACCGCGGGCATCAGTAAGACACAGGACGATTTACAGCACGATTTAAACCATTTGCTTAACATCTGGAACGCCATTCAAGAACAAAATGAGAAGTACCCCTCGCCAAGATTGGTGCATCAAGAGGCCGGCGTGGTGACACGCGCCGTGCGTGATTATTTGCGCGATGATGTATCAGAGATTTGGATTGATAACGAAGATGCGTTTATTGAGGCCGAAACCTTTGTCAAAGCGGTAATGCCCACCCAACTAGAAAAACTGCGTAAATATACCGAATATGAGCCGATGTTTGCAAGCTTTGGTGTAGAGCGTCAGATTGAGACCGCCTACCAGCGTGAAGTACGCTTGCCATCGGGTGGCTCTATTGTGATTGACCAAACCGAAGCGTTGGTCGCTATCGATATCAACTCCGCCAAATCGACCAAGGGCGCGGATGTTGCCGAAACCGCCTATCATACCAATTTAGAAGCCGCCGATGAGATTGCCCGGCAGCTGCGCCTGCGTGATATGGGCGGGCTGGTGGTGATTGATTTTATCGACATGAGCGACAACAAGCATCAAAAAGAGGTCGAAAAACGCTTGGTAGAAGCGACCAAGTATGACCGAGCTCGGGTACAGTTTGGGGATATTTCGCGCTTTGGCTTGCTTGAGATGAGCCGTCAGCGTTTGCGCCCCTCTTTAGAAGAAGCCACCGGTTATATCTGCCCACGCTGTCATGGTAATGGTATGATTCGTGACCTGCGCTCCTTATCGCTATCCATCATGCGCCAAATTGAGCAAACCGCCTTAAAAGAGCGTCACGGTGAAGTACAGGCCGAAGTGCCCACGGATATTGCCGCATTTTTGCTCAATGAAAAACGTGAAAGCTTGGTGTACCTTGAACAAGACAGCGGCACCCGCATTACTATTTTGCCGCACGCCCATCTTGAATCGCCAAACTTTAACTTGCATTTTAATCACCAAGGCTTTGCGCCGTCCAGCTATGAGCGAGTGACCGATACCCAGTTGCAAGAAAGCTCGGGGCGTGGCTATGAGGTCGATTGGCAGACTGCGGAGACCGAACGCCCAGAGCATCAGCCTATCCGCCAGCCGCGCGCACCCGCACCAGTTTCAGCTAGTGGCAGTAAAACGTCGACCCCGACAACCGACCCTGATAGTGGTAGTGGCAAAGATCAGCCAACATCGAGAGCAACTGCTAGCCATCTGGCGGCTGTAGAGGCAGCGCCCCAAGCCTCGTCTAATGCCAATAGCGCAGCACCCGTCAAGCAACAAGCGCAAATCAATCCAAACAAGCCAGCAGCAGTGGCTTGGTTGTCCAACTTATTTGCGCCAACGCCGCAAGCACAAACCGCTGCGGTCATTAGCAGTGCCGAAGCCGCCCAAGCTATTGAGGCCATTGTCAATACAGGTGCCAAAAGCCGTGGTGCCTTTGGCGAGATGACGACAACGGTCACTGCGCCGCCGCAAAGCGTGGCGCCAACCTCGGCTAAACCTGCTAGCCCTAGTGGTGATAGGCAAGATAGTGTCAATACCAACGATGCTAATGACGCCAATGATGACGATAGCAATAGCGATGCGGATAAAGAACGGCAGCAACGCCAGCGGGCTCGCAATAGCAATAGAGGCCGCAACAAATATGACAAAAAAACCGATAGGAATAAGTCTAGCAGCCGTCGCCATCATGCCGATAAAAACGATACTAGAACAACGGATACGGCTGTTGAGCAGTCTCAAAGTGCTAACAACCGGGGCGACGCTATAAATCAGGACAGCCATAATCAAGACGACACCGCGCAGCGCCAGTTGCCAAAGCGTGAAGCCCATAGCAAACGTGAATCACGAGGCTCGATACAGCGGGGAGAGGCACAACAACCGAGGTCAAATAGCGCATCGGCCGATAAAGCAGAGGCTGATAAAGGCGCACAAACCGCTAGCGTAGCGTCGCCTAACTCGCCTAACTCGCCTAACTCGCCTAACGAAGTACAACTAAAAGTGAGCGAAGCGATATCTGCAAACAAGCCAGTCGACGTCGTGCATATTCGCTTAGATGACAGCCAAACCGCCACCTCACCTGTTAATAATAATGACATTAATAATGAAGTGAGTCGCGGGGTCGGTGGGGTCAATGATGATACGCCCAACGAGGCGACCGCAAGCGTTAAAAAAAACGAAACCGGCGCTGATACGCCAGTTGCTGATGCACCAGTCGCTCCAATCGATTTAGACGAGGCTAAGCCAGCAGTTAGACATCCTGCTGATAGCGAAGCGACGGCTAATGCACCCGAACACATGACAGGCGCAGATAAAGGTTTAGAGGCTAACAGGGTTGAAAAAGAGGCACCTGCTGTGGCCAAAGAGATATCGAGCCCTAGTAACCTCTCAAGTGCCAGTGCAAACGCCGATTCTTTAAGCGGTGTTGATGTTAAAAATAATGAGGGCCGTGATCCTTATGAGAGTAACGACGATAGCGAGCAGGTCAGCCAAGAGGCACCTGACAGCAAAGTGTCTGCCAGTCAAGAAGAAGACAGCTTACAGGCAACACCTGGCTTTGATACGCAGGCTTTATTTGCCAATCGCTATGTGACTGCGCAAAAATTTGGGCAAGCGCCTAACGACCCACGCTTGATAAAAGCCGCTATGCTGCGTATGCAAGCCGCCGACGCACAAGCAGATGCCGCCACATCAAGCACCGCTGCCGCTGACCAGAAAAATCAGCTAAGCCGAAGCACTATTAGCGGGCATACAGTGGGCGAATTTATTCACACCCATCTGGCCAATGCCAGTTTGCGTTTGCAAAAAGATGGGGTGATTCGTTGCTTCTTAGCAGCTTTAAGTGCGCACCGCCAAACCTCGGGCATAGAGCCGGTGACGGATTTGACCATTGCGGCCATTATCCCAGAGCCCCTGTTTAACTTTGTGAACTATGGTTATGAGCCGTTATCGCAAAATTATCTGCAGCAATTTCATGAAAGAACGTCTGCGGTTAATCGCTATGCGCTCGAGGCTGGCAAAGCTGAAGTCAGTGCGCCTGCCGTTCGTGCAAGGGCGGCAAACGACCCACGCGGCCAACATCCCGACTATACGCCAACGCCGCCTGCAACGCCAAGTGTAGCAGCCATGCCAGCATCTAACCTTGAAACTGAGGATTCTGGCAGCTCTAAAGCGGCAGCAGCGTCTAAGGTGAGCAACGTGGTAAATGGTGATGGTGGCTTAGAGGTTTTAGATAACAAGACGCAAACCGCTATCTCTAGCGACAATGCGGTAACGGCGCAACCAAACCTTGCGACTGTCGCTGATACAGACACGGCCGCTGTGCCGGATAACTCATCTGCCAAAGCCATGGGTGAATTATTAGCGCTGAACGTGGGTGACTTTGTCTGCCGGGTATTGGGGCAAGAGGGACGTGACATGTTAGCGTCTGGTCACACCGAAGCGGCCTTTTTACAGGCACTGCGGCAACCGCTGGATGTGCTGCTACTCGTGGCCAATCAGCGTGACACCGCTGGGTTAGCCGATGCAGCAACCGCACCCATAGCCACAACTTACGATACTGTCAGTGGCGATGTTGCTGACAATTCTGTTACTGCCAAAATCGAAGGTGCGGACGATATCGAAGGTGCGGACGATGTTAAAAGTGCGAGTATAACAGAGACGGATACAACGACTGCGCTAGCGCCTGAAACGTCAGCCCTTGACACCCTAGAGTCTGACAGTTTAAACCGCTCAAAAGACGTGGCGCCGGTTCATTCGCCTAATAAGACCAGTATTGAGTCTTATAAAAGTATGATAGAGCACATCTCTGAGCAATTATCACCGCAAACCGGTTTGCTGAAGTTGGGCAACGTTAAGGTACCCAAGTTTCCAAAGCCGCGCCCTCGTAAAGCGAAAGAAGAGCCTAAAGAAGAACGCAAAGAGGCGTTAAAAACCAAGTCAGCTGATCCGTCATCCATAGACATCGATAAGGATGAGGGTTAATCGCTAAGCTTAATAAAACGGCCTGCATAAAACTAGGAAGCATCTTTGAGTGCTAGAGTGTTGTAAAAAAAGCCACTGTTTAAAGCAGTGGCCTTTTTTTACAACACTCTAGCACTCAATTTATAGCACTCAATTTATAGTACTCAATTTAGCGATACCTTAAATCTTAGCCAGCTGCTAGAGAACTCAGTAGGCATAAAGCCGTTTAGCGGTCATACGCATCGTTAGCGTTAGTGAGCCGCCGTGTTACCACGCACCTTATTAAATCCAGTAATGATGGCCACAACCAGCGCCCCTATTACAAAGCCAAAGCCGCCATTTAATAGCGTAGTAGACACGCCATTAAACACCCCCGTTAAATGGGCAATATCTTCAACGGCATGATGCAGATGCCCAATGCCATGAATAATAATACCGCCCCCTACCAAAAACATGGCAAGGGTGCCCACAATAGATAAAAACTTCATCAACTTAGGCGCCGCATGCAGTAAAAACTCGCCAAGCTTAATGGTGCCTGTGCCCGCCCCCGGTTTTTGAATTAGATGCAAGCCGACATCATCAATCTTAACAATCATAGCCACCAAGCCATAAACACCAATTGTCACCCCTATCGCCAGTATCGACAGCACAAGGCTTTTATCCATTAGGCTTGCAGTGGTTAACGTGCCTAACCCAATGACAATGATTTCGGCAGATAAAATAAAATCGGTACGAATAGCGCCTTTCACCTTCTCTTTTTCTAGTGCCACTAAATCGACCGTGTCATCTGCATTGGCTTTAGCCCTTGCAATGTGTGCTTCATCATGTGGTAGCAAATGCGGCCAAAATTTGTGAATGACCTTTTCCGCCCCCTCATAGCACAAAAACAAACCACCGATCATCAACAATGGGGTAATAAGCCAGGGCACCAAATAACTAATCAACAGCGCTGCTGGCACCAGTATTAATTTGTTGACAAATGAGCCTTTGGTGACTGCCCAGACGACAGGCAACTCGCGGCTAGGTTTAACCCCAAATACTTGCTCGGCGTTTAGTGCCAAATCATCACCCAGTACCCCGGCGGTTTTTTTAGCCGCCACCTTCGTCATAACCGCCACGTCATCCATCAACAAGCTGATGTCATCAAGCAACAATAATAAACTACCACCTGCCATAAAAAATCCTTAATTTGTTTTGATAGGTTAATGTGAGCATTTGAGCATCGTAAATATGAAAGCGATATAGCGTCTATTTGTATGGATTAATAATGAATTAAGCCATAAATCTGAACAATGACCCTAGTTTAGCTTGAAACGTGTTAAGTTTCCTATGCAGATTGTAAGTTGCTAAATCTAAATGAGCTAAATGAGCTAAATACAGTTATCGCAAGAAGTCTCTATCTTAAAGTAGGACGTTTAGGTGATAATGTTAGTCTCGCCCTATTACATCAAGCATCATCAAGTAGAGAAAACAAATGTCAAGAGTACGTTTTTTAACCGTTACTGACACCCGCTTGTTGCAAGCGGTTAACACTCGCCTCAAGGGTCGCTTTAGCGATAGCGCAACTCGGTTACCTACCCTGTTAGTACCCCTTTTAGTCGTGCTAAGTGTGCCGGTTTTATTGCTAGGCTGCGATGCAAAAAACCAACGCGACACCGCCCCTATAGCCGAGACAACGGCTAGCAATTCCATATCTACGCCGCAGGCTTTAGAGGCTGCAAGCGGTGCTGTCAATAGCGCTGTCAATAGTGCACCAACAGCTGCCGTATCGGACGTAGCGGGAGCGGCACATGCAAAAGTGCATACTGGTCAAGCAGCGCCGGCCGAATTCAGCCAAAGTGTACCGCCCTCTACCAGAGACTACCCTGTGCAGATTGACTGGACGCAAATTGACACTAAGGTTACCCCCGTCGCCATTGACACCTTTGACTATCCTTTGGCAATTAATAGCGCCCCAGTTAAAGCCTTTGCCGATTTTGCCAAAGTGACCCCAAAGCAAGCGCAGCATACCCTAACTGTCAGTACTGCCAGCAATGAGGCGGTGGTAAAATTGCTGGATCAATTGGGTGATAGTTATGTGTCGCACAAGGTGACAGATGATGGCGGTCAATTAATCGTATATACCACGCCAAACGTAGTAGCCAGTCATTTTGACTATGTGCTTGCTGATGATTTTGCGCGTGGTTTGGTGCTACCGATTGAGATTCAGCCGCAGCTTCAATAAACAATATTGCCAAAAAGCGCTATAAATATTTTGCAAATAAGCGTAATCTTAGTTGAGGCCTAGCAGTCATAGGCAGTAGGCTGCTTTGTTAATAAATAAATAAATAAATTAATGAATCAATGAATGAATCAATGGATTGTCTCGTCAATAACAAGGATGTTAGTCATGCGCCAGCCATTTACATGTCGTAGTGTAACCTATCAGCACACCCCTAGCAAAAACCGCTTTTTTAAGCGAAACCAACACCGCTTTGCCCAGAGTAGCGGATTAATCGCTTGTTTGAGTCTTGTAAGCCTAGCATTGGTAGGCTGTGGCAATGATGAGGATTCTATTGCCGTCGACAATACCCTAGCCGCAAGCACCCCAGCGCAAGTTGTGATTAGTGACGCCAAGCTGCTTGCCGCCCCTGTTGTCACCCAAAATTTTAGTGCAAGCGAGCTCAAACAAGCGGCCATAGATGCGGGGCTTGTTGCGTCATTAAGCACCGACCCTGTTTGCGGCGTTAGCATCCAGTATGTCAATCACACCACCACGGGGCTTAAAAACGAGGCCACCAATGCCACCGGCGCTGTCATGGTGCCAGATGGCGAGGCCAAAGCCTGCCAAGGCGAGCGGCCTATCATGCTGTACGCACATGGCACCTCGCCTTATCAAAGCTATAATTTGGCGGCGCTCAATGACCCGCTAAACCCAGCCTATAAAGAGGCGTTATTGCTAGCGATGAATTTTGCGGGGCGTGGCGATATTGTGGTCGCCCCTAACTATCCGGGTTATGACGCCTCAACGCTGGATTACGCTCCTTATATCACCTTAAAACAAGGTCAGCAGATGCTAGACGGTTTGCAAGCAGGAAGGCTTGCTATCGCCGAGTTAAATGACCCGTCTACCAAAGCAGGCTTAAACTCTGTAGCCTCAAAATCAGTCACTACCAGCAAGCAAGCTGTGCCAGCAATGCCTAAAGTAAGCGCTGGCGATAAGGTGTTTATCACGGGTTATTCGCAAGGGGGGTATGTGGCAATGGCTGCCGCCAAGGCCTTGGATGATTTAGGCGTGCCTGCAACGGCTATCAGTCCCGCTTCGGGTCCTTATGCGGTTGCAGCCTTTGCAGACTCTATCATGTCGGGTCGCACCATTTATGGTGGCACTGTGTTTTTGCCGATGCTCACCAACAGTTATGCCAAGCAGTATGCCGCAACCTATCCTAATCTGATAAACGGTGTGTTTGCACCAAAATTTACAGGGGCTGCTAATCTATTCCCTAGCAATGACAATATCGTCAAACTGTTTCTTCAAGGCAAACTCCCCACAACCCAGCTGTTTGAGTCCGCACCGGCAGCATATCCGCAGTTAAGTACTCTGTCACCGCCCACTGCTGACTACAGCTTTGGCTTTGGTGCTAACAACTACTTATTTGCGACGCCCTTTAGAGACGCTTATGTGCAAGATATGCTCGCCCATCCCGATAGCATCTCCCCCACCTTTGTCGCTGCTACTGCCGGTGCATTGCCGCAGTCTAAGTTTGCTATTCGTCAAGCGTTTATTGAAAACGATTTGCGCGGCTACCTGCCCAAATCACCAACCTTACTTTGCGGTGGCCATCAAGACTCAAGCGTGACCTATGACGTGAATGCCGAGGCCTTAGCAAAAATTTGGCAAAGCAACAACCCGACTGTGCGCTTTGCTTTAGTAGATGTGGATATGTCCAACGCAGCCGCTCGCAGCGCTCAAGGTAAATCTGCGTACATCAGCACCCTACCAACCTCAATGGATGCGACGATTCAACAAGCCGCCAGCGAGGTACAAACGGTGTTTAGCCATGACCTCGACGCGTTATTGACTGAAACGGGCGATAAAGCTTATGCCTCAGCAATTGACAAGGGTAAAAGCGTGGCCGAGGCGACAGCAGCTCGTGAAGCGGCACGAGCGGGTCAAGTTCTGACGTCTTATCACGGCATGGTTGCCCCTTATTGTTTAAATGCTGCCAATGCCTTTTTTGACCAGTATCGTTAAGCGGGCTAAATGGGCAAACGTTGTGCAGTCTTTAGACTAAGCGTGGGTTAACTTCCTTTAACAATTAAATAGTCTATGGCATAAAAAAGTCTGATGTTGTCAACATCAGACTTTTTTCATAAATATCTATCAAATTGTTCAGTCTACCTACTCACCCTATTTGACGTTCGCCAAAAAGCAGGTTATTTCAAAGCAGGATTGGGCCCTAAAGTGCCCGCCGCTAACGAGCGTGCTGGGGCTTTATGCACCATGGTGTAAGCATAATCCACACCCATACCATAAGCACCAGAATGCTCTTTGACAATATCCATCACCGCATCGTAGGTGTCTTTATTGGCCCAATCGCGTTGCCATTCTAGCAGCACTTGCTGCCAAGTAACGGGCACCACGCCCACTTGCATCATCCGCTCCATTGCCCATTGATGCGCCTCTAGTGTGGTGCCGCCTGATGCGTCGGCCACCATATAGATTTCATAATCGGTATCTTGCAAGCACGACAAAGCAAAGCTTAAATTACACACCTCAGTCCACAGCCCTGAGACCACGATTTTTTTACGCCCCTCTGCTGCGCCTTTAGCGAGGGCATCACGCACGTTTTGATCATCCCATGAATTCATCGAGGTGCGCTCTAGCAGGTTGTTTTCCGGAAACACCGCAACCAACTCTGGCAACGTATTTCCCGAAAAACTGGCAGACTCCACCGTGGTAATCGTGGTGGTGACATGAAACGCTTTTGCCGCTTTTGCCAAACCAATCACGTTGTTTTTTAGAGTTTGGCGGTCGATGGATTGCACGCCAAACGCCATTTGCGGTTGCTGATCGATAAAGATAACTTGCGAGTTTTGCGGGGTTAATAGTTGTAATTTATTGGTTGACATCAACATTCTCCAAATTGGTTTTAATAATAAGATAAGGGCTATTATAGATAAGGGCTATTCGGGTAGCGTAGGGTTATTGCTGCATTGCGCTTAAAAATTGCGCTTAAACATCGTGCCTAGCTATTGCCCTTAAATATAGTATAGGAAGTACGGCTGCCCGCAATAGGCATAAACTATGATTTTACATTTTTTTACAGGACGACTCGCTGCCTTTATTGCCCTGCCTTGCACACTCAATTTTAAGATGTTTTGGGGCGGTTGATAGGGTTAGGGTTAGGGTTAAGATTAACAGCAAACCTCCGCTACTGCGCAATCATCGCCATAAACTCTGCTTCATCCACCACGTTAACGCCCAGTTTTTCGGCCTTGGTGAGTTTAGACCCAGCTTTTTCGCCCGCCAGTAGCACGCTGGTTTTGGCCGAGATGCTGCCCGATACTTTTGCGCCGAGCGCCTGTAACTTGGCTTTGGCCTCATCCCTTGCCATTTGGTGCAAGGTGCCGGTTATCACCCAAGTTTGCCCATCAAGCGGTAAGCCCTCGCTAGCAGCAGCTTCGACCCGTTGCCACTGCACCCCAGCGTCTTGCAAGGCTTGTATAACCTCTAGGTTATGCTGCGCTCGAAAAAACTCATGCACCGACTCAGCGGTGATGTGGCCAATATCGGGCACAGCTTCTAAAGCCTCGATGCTGGCCGCCATAATCTCAGGCAAATCGCCAAAGTGCTGGGCTAAATTTTGTGCCGTGTTCTCGCCGACGCCTTTGATACCCAGCGCATAGATAAATCGAGGTAAGGTGGTGTTTTTACTCACTTCAATGGCGGCCAACATATTGGCAACGGATTTTTCGCCCAGTTTTTCAAGGGTGAGCAACGCCTGTTGATGTTCAAACAGATGATAAATATCCGCCACCGTTTTAACAATACCCTGCTCAAAAAAGCTAATCAGCCAACGCTCGCCCAGTCCGTCAATGTCCATGGCACGGCGTGAGACAAAGTGAATCAACGCCTCTTGCTGCTGGGCGGGGCAAAATAGACCGCCAGTACAGCGGGCTAAGGCCTCGCCCTCTGGCAACACCACGGGCGAGTCGCACACGGGGCAGGTTTTGGGCAGGGTGACAGGCTCGCTATCGGCGGGGCGAAATTCGGTCCAAACTTTGGTGACTTTGGGTATCACGTCGCCGGCTCGGTGGACGCTCACCGTGTCGCCTGCCCGCACATCAAGGCGCTGGATTTCGCCAAAATTGTGCAAGGTTACGTTACTGACGGTCACGCCGCCCACTTGCACGGGCTCAAGCTTGCCCACGGGGGTAATCTGCCCGGTACGCCCCACTTGCCAGTCGATGCTATTGACAATCGTCATTACCGTTTCGGCCGGAAATTTATAGGCGGTCGCCCAGCGGGGTTCGCGGGATAAAAACCCGAGCTGTTGTTGCAAGTCTAAGCTATCCACCTTAATCACCGTGCCATCAATTTCAAACGGCAAACTGGCTCGCTGCGCAAGCACCGATTCATAATAGGTTTGGGCGGCATCAAGGTCGGCCACCACTTGCACCGCACTGACCGTAAAGCCAATGTCGTTGAGCCACGCCAAGGCTTGTGATTGGGTAGCAATGTTATCAGGCAAGCCTTGATTGATGGAATAGGCGTAAAAGGCCAATGGACGACTGGCCGCCGCTATTGGGTCAAGCTGGCGTAGGCTGCCAGCAGCGGCATTACGGGGGTTGGCAAAGGGTTTGTCGCCCCGTTCTAGCGCTGCTTTGTTAAAGCGCGCAAACCCTGCTTTGGGCATCAATACCTCCCCCCGTACTTCTAGCAACTCGATATCGCTAGCAGCGTCCAGTACCAGCGGTAAATTGCGAATCGTTTTGACGTTTTGGGTGATATCCTCGCCTATTTTGCCATCGCCACGGGTCACCGCTTGCACAAAGCGGCCATGCTCAAATTTTAGCGATACCGCCAAGCCATCCAGTTTTAGCTCCATCTCATAAGCTGGGTGTTGCTGGGCGTCACTTAGGCGGTCATTGACGCGGCGCATAAACTCGCCCAAGTCATCCACGTTAAAGACATTGCCAAGTGAGAGCATCGGGATATCATGCTCGATTTGCGAAAAATGGGCGAGCGGTGCGTCCCCCACTTGCGCCGTGGGGCTATCGGGCTGAATCAAATCGGGATAAGCGGCTTCTAACTCCACCAAACTGCGGCGCAATTGGTCGTATTCGCTGTCATCAATTTGCGGGTCGTCTAGTACATAATACGCATTGTTATGCTGGCGTAGCGACTTTATGAGCGGTCGCATTTTGGCAATAATGGCTTGTGCTGTAGGGTCAGTATGATGGTCCGTGTTTGTTGGCATAATCATTTCTTGTGTCTGGTGATAATAGAAAACTTGGGTGCAAACAGCATAGTATATTTTTGGGTTAACGTTGTGAATACTTTATTAACCTGCCACTATAAAACGTCTTGACAGGACGCCTCACAACATTGTTACCCTTTTTAAACGATTCGATAAGGCCTTAAAAAACCGCCTGACAACCATGTTAGGCGGTTATAAAGTGCAGGATTAGCTTAGGATTAACGCAGGATTAACCAGGTTTAACATAGATACGCATAAATAAGTATAGATACATCTTAACGGTGCGAGAGCTGATATTCTTGCACTTGGGTGCGCAATTGTTGCTTGCGCTCACGGGTTAGGATATCGTTGTTTTCGTCCAGCACCCGCATGTCAAGTTGATTGGCAATCAGCCCAACTATGCTCATCATACTATCAAAGCCCTGCAACGCTTTGGGATGAGGCAAGGATAAAAACATGATAAAACCATTTAATTGTGCCGTTGGCAAATCATTCAAGTCAAAAGGAGTAATCCCCTCCTCGGTAATACCCATCATACTAAACCACAAAATACCAGTGCCATCTTTGTTCTCGTAACGATGGAACATATTCATCGCCCCATAGCGCAGGCCATATTGCTCAACGATAGACAACACGGTAGTGCCCTCAATCGTATCCGTCGGATTATGCGGTATTAGGGTGATATTGACGTTGAGTTCGGCATGGTTTAACGGGCTATTTTGGTTGGCATCGGCTGTCGCTAATAAATGCTGATCAAGCAGCGGACTGTTGTCTTCAAACGCAGGTTCTTGCGCTGTCTCAATAACCGGCATTAAGTTTTCGGTGGCAGAGGCGAGGCTGGAAAATGAATCCTCGTCGTCATCAATACTCACCTGACGCTGGGTACGCCCCATAGGCTGGTGCTGGCTGTCGTGATGGTCGCCCGCGTAAGCCTTCTGTTTTGGCGCGGTCGAAATCACCACGCTATCACTGTTAGCGTCATCATCGCCATAAAGCGTCTTGGCATAACGCGCCTGCGCGTGGCTGTCATGCGCTGAACCCGCCTCCGCTGAACCCGCCTCTACTATAATAGGCTCTACATAACTGCGCTTTGGCACAATCGTGGTTTCACCCGCTATAGGGTCGTCCAAATCGGGCGGCTCCACGATATTCCGTTCATGACGAGGGATAATAGGTATCCCATTTTTATCATAATTTACCGGCTGAGCATGCTGACTGTTTTTGCGCTTACGGATACTACGAACAATCATTATGATACCCACTACCATACTGACAACGGCAAAGATGAGTAAAATATATTGTATGGTGGTCATGGTCAGCACGTCCTAAAATTAAAATATGGTCAACGGCTTTAGTCTAGCATGGTTAACCGCTATTCGTCATCTGTATGCAGGCTTAACTTCATAAATTTTATGCGCTGCCTCATATTCTTGATTTTTAATGTCTTCATGCTTCTTGATGATTATCGCTAAGTCTGTCGCTCAACATCGCCAATCTCGCCAACATCGCCAATCTCGCTTTTCGCCACTATGCGCTAGTCGGACGCATCCACATACTGCGCCGCTTCTTCTAAACTGACACTGACCAAAGAGGAGACACCCGCTTGCGGCATGGTGATACCCTTTAATTCATCGGCAATTTGCATCGCCAGTTTGTTGTGGCTGATAAAGATAAATTGCACGTCCTGCGCCAGATCCTTAATCAAATTGGTAAAGCGGCTAACATTGGCGTCATCTAACGGCGCATCCACCTCATCGAGTACGCAAAATGGGGCGGGATGCTGCTTAAAAATGGCAAATATCAAACTTAACGCAGTCAATGTTTTCTCGCCGCCCGATAACACTGCCAAACGGCTGTTCTTTTTACCTTTGGGCTGTGCCATGAGCTCAAGCCCCGCACGCCACTGCTCGCTTGGTGTATTTGGCGTATGTCGCATAGCTTGAGCGGTGCTCGCATCCTGCACCAAAGTCAAACTGGCCTGCCCGCCGCCAAATACCTTGGTGAATAATTCGGTTAGCGACGCATTGACGGCGTCTAGGGTTTGTAAAAATAATATCTTGGTTTTTGCATCAATTTCTGTGATGGCATCCACCAGTTTTTGCATACTGGCACGAATGTCCTCAATTTGCTGCTCTAAGGGTTGCAGGCGCTCATTGATGGCAGCAAGCTCGGCCGCAGCGGCTAAATTAACGGGGCCGATGGTTTGTAACTCACGGGTGAGTTGCTGCTCTTTTTGTTGTAGCTGCTGCAATTTGGCTAATGCTTTTTCGGGCGCAAGCGAGCTGCCATGGGCGATAATATCGGCCAACACCGCATCCGCACTGACGCCGCCCTGCTGTTGCCCTTGGCCGGACGCCACGCTTGACGTCTGTAACGCCTGCAACCGCGCCCGTGCCTCCAAAATACGCTCGCTGGCAATCGCCACTTGGGTGCTCGCGTCGGCCAGTGCCACTTGCAAGGCTTGCAGCTGCGTTTCTGTGTCCTGTTGCCCCTCTTGCCGCTGCTTGATATCACGTTGCAAGCCGTTAATCACCGCTTGTCGCTCTGCTAAAACGGCTGTTTGCATAGCGCACGCCGCATCCAACTGGGCTTTGCTCGCTTGCAGCTTAGGCAATGATTGCTGCGCCTTTGCGCTTTGGGCAGCCCATGTCGCTTGCTGCGCTTGCAGCCGTGCCAGCTCGGTTTGTAGGCTGCTTAGTTGCTCTAAGCGATGCTTATTGGCCAGCTGCGCACGGTTGAGTTCAAGTTGCAGCGCAGCATAGGCATCATTATCTTGGCGCTGCTGCTGGTCAACTGCTTGGCGTGCCTGCTCAAGGGTGGTTTGGGTAGCCTCGGCGGCGTTAAGCTTGGGTAGCCAGGCGCCGTGCTGGGCTTGCGCTTGCTGTTTTTGCACGGCTAAGTCTTGTAGGGCCTGGGTTATCTCGTGCTGCTCATCCACCAGTTGCTGTTTTAAAGCAATAAGACGGGCTTGCTCTTTTTGCTGCTGCAAAAGCTTGGTGGTCAGCGCGCTGTGTTGCTGTTTTAGCGCATGTTGGCGGTGGAGCAAGGCGTCCAATTGTGCCGATGCTTCTTGCTGCGCTATGGCGTGATGCTCGTGCTGCGCGCGTTGTACGTTGATAGCGACAGTTAAGGTCTCAAGCTGCGCCTCGACCTTGTTTAACAAGGTTTCGAGCGTATCTAGCCGCTGTTGTTGCTGTAAACGGATGGCTAAAAAGGACTCGTTTTGCGCCGCTGCCCCAAATTTGCTGACATGCACCATGCCCAATTTGCTGATGAGCCAGCCTGAGGTGGTAAGTATCATTGCGCCTTGTTGTAATGTATCCAACATAGCAGTGACCTCTGCTGTTAACCGCTGCGTGTCACTGTCTTCATTATCCTTATTATCCTTATTATCCTTATTATCGATTTCACGGGCGACATATAAATAACACTGCGCAAAAATAGCCAACCTTGGCTTGGCGATTAATGGGGCTAATGGGATAAGTACGGCAGGGTTTGATGCCCCCAAAGTGTTGGTAGGCATTGGGTTAACTGGGCGAATAGCGGTCGTGCTAAAAAAAACGCTGTCAGCCGTTTGAGTCGCATTGGCGGTATTGGTCGAATTGGCGGCCTCGTTATTGGCGTCAGTCAATACACTCTCTATCATCCTTGCCAGCCAAGATAGCTTTGTCTGAGTAGCCGTAGTCGTATCAGTGACTTGTGCTGCTGCGTTTGGTAGGTTTTGTTTGCCTGTATTATCGGCAATACGGCAGGCAAGCCAAAACGCCAACCAACGGTCTAACACTTCGGCATACGCCTGGCCTTGCTCGCTGAGCTGAATGGTATCGGCTAGGGTCGGTAGCTGTGCCAATCGCTGCGCCATATTATTGACGAACGCATCTGTATCTGTGCTTGTGTCGGCATAAGCGGTGGTTTGCACCGTGGGGGTACGGTGCACAATAGCGTGCAGCGTATTGTATTCTGCCAACAAACTGGCGTGTTGCTTGTCTAAATCAGCCTGAGTGGTTTGCTGCGACGCTAACGCTTGGCTTAATTGGGTAAGCTGCGGCTGCACCTCGTCCAGCCTATCCAAAATAGCGTCACGTTGACGGCTGACACTGGCCAAATCTGCCGTCACTGTGGCTAGGCTGTTTGCCGTAGCGGTCTCGATGCTGGCCTTCTTTGTATGACTCGTATCAAAGGTGGGATTGTTCAGCGTTAATAGCGACGCCGCCTTATTTGGCTCCTCATCCCCAGCTGCGTCCCATTGCCACTCAGCGGCCTCAATCTGCCAAGCGTTATCCCTAATTTGCCATTTAGTGAGTTGCTGTTGACGCTGCTGTTGTGCTTGCTCTATAAGCGCCAATTGTTGCTCAAGGTCTTTTAGCCGCACTTGTAACTGAGCAATCTCTTGACGGTTTACCTCCCATGCCGCTTGCATTGGTGCCAGCCTTGCCGCACTTTGTTCGCGCTGTAATTGCAAATCCTGCAACTGGGGGGTTAATGCGGCGATGCTGGTGGCATCCGTCGCCGCTTCACCTTCTAGCTTGGCAATATCGCTCATGATTTGGCTTTGACGCTTGACGTTGCCTTGGCGTCTCTCCTCGACCTGGTTCAAGCTGGCCTCAAGGGTGCTGATATCGTGCTGCTGTTGCTGGCGGCTCATATCGTGCTGATGCAGCTGGTCTTGGGCCGACTCTTTTAGCCATTGCTCCTCTGCCAACTGTTTGCTCAGCTTAACCAGTTTTTGGCTCGCCTCACTTTTGGCAAGTTGCAATGCGTCTACTTTAGCAGCATAGTCTTGCTGCTGTTGTTTGTACTGCATTTCGGCCGCTTTGGCCTGTTGTAACTCAATGACTGTTATCTGCTCTTTGCTACGCTGTAGCGCCTCTTGTAAGTTAAGGTAGCTGCGGGCACTGTCGGCTTGTTTTATCAGCTTTTGAGATTGGCGCACCAGCTCTGCTTTAATATCATCGAGACGCTCAAGGTTTTCTTGCGTTTTGAGCAGCTTTTTTTGGGTTTCCTCTCGCCTTGCTTGATAGCGCGACACCCCTGCCGCCTCTTCAATAAACTCCCGTAATTGCATTGGGTTTGAATCGACAATACGCCCAATCATCCCCTGCTGAATCACCGCATAACTGCGTGGCCCAAGCCCGGTGCCCAAAAAGACATCGACCACATCACGGCGGCGACAACGGGACCCATTGATAAAATAATCGGACTTGCCCTCTGCATTGACCTGCCGCCGTACTGCCAATTCATGATATAAATTAAGCTCGTGGCGAATACCGGTCTGCTCGTTTTGGGTATGCTCAAAGGTGAGCTCGACGCTGGCGAGGCTTTTGGCCGCTTTGTTTTGCGTGCCTGCAAAAATCACATCGCTCATGGCACCTCCCCGCAACTGCTTGGCCGAGGATTCTCCCAATACCCAGCGAATGGCATCAATCACATTAGATTTACCGCAGCCGTTTGGCCCCACAATGGCAGTAACGTCATGGCGAAACGTAAACGTAGTAGGATTGGCAAACGATTTAAAGCCGGACAGTTTAAGAGATTTTAGACGCATGAGGCTCGCAAGGCAAAGGTAGCTGGGTCGCTATGGATAAGGATGAGCATAGATATTTGCGCTATATTTTAGCGTAGTTTAGGCGTAATAGTTATCTTTAATCGCCGGGATAAAAAAGGGCATCATGACATAGGTCACCTGACAACTTCCTGCAAACAAATCTTATTCTAAAATGGGTTAATGCGACAATTTGATGTCAATCTTTATCTATTGTGTGTACTATTTATTGACTTATTGACCTAACTATTTATTGACCTTATTGACCATTAGTTATCGACTACCGATTAAATTAACTGTCTTTGCATCACGGTCAATCCCTACAGGTTCGCTTATGCCCGCCACTTTTGACCACTTTGACCATCTTGGCCACAACCTTGCCCATCGTCATGTTGCCGTCAGTGCTTCTACCAATAGCGAGCTGATAGCCGCTGTTAAATCAGGGGTTATAGACAGCCATCGCCCTTATATGCTGACGGCCAGCACCCAAACAGCAGGGCGTGGTCAACATGGTAGAACGTGGCAATCTCCTACTGGCAATGTCTATCTGTCCTTATACTATCCTTTAGAGGTCCCCTTATCCGGTTTGTTGTCTTTAATGATAGGCTATCACCTAACCCGCCTGCCCATTATTCAAGGTATTAACCGTCAATTACGCCAGCTGGGCTTACCCAGCATTGGGATTAAATGGGCCAATGATATCGGTTTTTATGAGAGTTTTGATAAGGGTTTTTATGAAGAAGCTAAGAGTACTGCCATAAATAAGGTACCTACCTTGCGCTTCAATAAACTAGCAGGCATCTTGATTGAGCCTATCTGGGTGGGCACCCGAATGACAGGCGTGGTGGTGGGGGTCGGCTTAAACGTGGTGCAGGCGCCGCTATTGACTAAGGCAAAACAAGAGGCCTTGAATTATAATGCTGTTAGCTTAAGCCAACTTATCGCTTGCGCCTCTAAGCAACCTCACCATAGCCCTAGCCACAACATTAGCAACTTGCCTGCCGAACTACCCAAGGCAACCTTAAAACCTGAGGACTTGTACTTACCCATCAGCGGCGCTATTGGGCGTGCCATCACCCAGTTTAAGGCGTGCTGTCGCCACCCTTATAGTATTCATCAATTTGTGGGGGATTATGCGCGCGTTGATGTGCTGGCGGGTCGGCGGGTTATGATTGAATCCCAACTCATCCATAACGAGGGTTATAGCTTGTCATCGAGCACTCAACAAATAGCCGATGCCAAGGCACGCACCGTGATAGATAGGGTAACAAAAGACGCAGACGACGCTGACACACTTGTAGGCTTGGCCGTAGGGATAGGCAGCGATGGCAGTTTACGCCTGCAACAAGATAGCCTGCAGCCGCTGCGTGTTTATACGGGTAAGATTTTGGTGCTTACCGCTTAAGTAGTAAAGCGTACGCTATTAGCACTGATATCAACAAAGCCGTTAACCAAGCCGTTAACAAAGCGATTAGGAGATTAGGTTATTGTAGGTCGATAATACCACTCGATTTGGCGCTCAAAAGCAACCTCTAATAAGCTGGCTATAATCCGCCCTGTCAGTCCCCAAACTGTTTCGTTATCAACAATCCAACTGGGCGTGGTATAGTGTATCGTCTGCGCACCCTGACGATAAACCTGGTGATAATCTACCGTTGGCAACTCAATGAGCGCCTCAAAATCTGCCCAAAAAATGCGCTCAATCTCTCCTACTTCGGCAACGTAGCAAACCTTAGGGTCAACCAATGCCACGATAGGGCGTACGCTTAAACCTGACTTTGAGGTTTGGGTCGGCAGTTGGCCTATAAGGTGCACTCGGTTTGGCGGTAGCGCTGTCTCCTCGTAGGCTTCGCGCAATGCGGTAACCACATTGTTGCCGTCTGCCAAATCATGTTTGCCGCCCGCAAACGATACCTCGCCTGCATGCGAATTTAGGTGACTCGCTCGTCTGGTTAATAGCAGCTTGGGGTGTTGCTCATGGGTGATAGCGACTAACACCGCCGCATCGGCATTGGGCGTTTGATACAAACACTGTAACAGCCTAGTGGCCAGGTCATGTTGGCGAGCGTTGACGTTGACGATGTTGACATGGTTTGAGGTTGAGTCTGGGTTTGGGATTAACGTCGCTGTCTCAAGCATTTTGGCTTGCACATTGATGGCAAGGGTATTTAAGATGGGCTGTTTGATAGCGGCGGGCAGCATAACGGCTACTTCATCAAATAAACGCGACGGCATGGCAGGCTTTCTCTCTTATGCGTATGCTTAAAGGGGTCGAACAATGGATAGGTTATCATCGGTTACTGGTCATTGAATATTCATGCTTGCTAAAAAACGGCTTATGACATGCCATGATAAGATAGGATAGGATAGGCAATATTATATTCTACTCCAGCGCGTATCGACAATTTTGGTCTATCTATAGGCTAGCCTAAACCATTCTACGCAAGTATGCTATCTTCATAAGCAATCCGCTTTAATGGTCGCGGTTAAACGATAGCATAAACCAAACGGACTATACATTCGAATCTTAACGGTTTAATTTAATCGCTTAAGACTGAATACTGAGATGCCTAGACGCTTAGATGCCTAGACGCCTAGACGCCTAGACGCCTAACGCAACTTACTCTTTGAATAAAAGGACACCTTATGGCCTACTGCTTACAATGTGGACATCAAGCTTTGCAGCAAATTCCCGACGGCGATTCTAAAGTACGCCTGGTGTGCCCCAATTGTGCTTATATTCACTATGAAAACCCTAAAATCATCTGCGGCGCTTTGGTGGTAGCGGATAACAACGTGTTGCTATGCCGCCGTGCGATTGAACCAAGATACGGCTATTGGACGTTGCCAGCAGGATTTATGGAGATTGGCGAGACTATTGTACAAGGGGCTGCGCGCGAAACCGTTGAAGAGGCAGATGCCATCGCCGTTAACTCGCATTTATACTGTATTTTTGACATACCCGATATTGGCCAAATTTACATGCTGTATCTTAGCGATTTAAAGGACGGTAAGTTTGGGACGGGCGTTGAAAGCTTAGAATGTGCGTTGTTTGCAGAAGCCGATATCCCGTGGGACGAGATAGCCTTTGAGGCAGTAAAACGCACCTTAAAGCATTACTTTGAAGACCGCAAAAGTTACCTTCAGCACAGCGATTTCCCGTTACACCAAGAAAGCATTGGCAAAGACAAGCGTATCAAACGTTACTGATGTTATGAACACAGTGAGCGGGTTGTTATGATTGTAATTGTTATGACTGTAATTGTTAGTATCGTTTTCACTGCCGGTTGCAAACAACCCTGCATAGCGCTGCGAAGCAACAAATAAGCTATTTAAAAGTAATGAAAATATGTTTATTACTCCCTAAAAACAAATTGTGCTAAGATAAGTAATATTTTGCATCATTGGTTTAAAAGGCGTTAGGATAAAAACATACAAGTCTTACGCGTCTAAACCCTCTTTTACAGGTTAATAGTATGAATTTAACAGGTTTAAACTCTTTTTTTAAAATCGGCGCCATAGCGATGGCTGGTGCCGTTATGCTGTCACCTGCCGAAGCCCTTACCGTATATAAGTCTATTGGTGATTTTGGCGAGGTAAAATACTCCCAGTTCCCACCAAAAGAGGGTAAAGGTGTTGAGGTGATTGAGCTGCGCAATGATGGTCGTCAAGTGGATGCAGGCGCAATGGCTGGCAAAACGGACGCCACTCAAAAAGCCCCGCCCACCCCCGAAGAACAACGCATTGCGCAGTTAGAGACACAAATGAAAGAACAAAAAGAGAAAGAGAATGCCCAGCGCTGTCAAAACCTACGCAACAACCTTGCTAACTTAAACATAGGCGGTCGCCTTTATAAACCCGATGACAAGGGCGGCAGACAGTTCCTAAGCAGCGCAGAGATTGATCAAGAGCGTGCCAATATGCAAAAACTTATTCAAGAACACTGTAGTGGCGCCAGCACCTAACCCTAAGCAAAGCATCCTCCTAAGCAAAATATCCTGTAGACTTTACTCTTAAAGCCTAGGCAGTTATTTAACGCCCAATACGTCTTAGCAGTGTGTCTACTGTATGCAATCGCCAGTATGCTCAATATGCTCAATAAGCGCAACGTTCTCAGTTATGCCGTGATATCCTGCAAAACCTGCCCAATCGCGTTGGGCATATCGCAGGCTTGCAAGGCTGCTTGGCCTAGTTTTTGACCCAACCTATCACCCGCTATAGCATGGATCATCACCGCCTGTAACAAACTGCGTGCCTTGATAGGCAGGGCGTCTTGTGCCAGTAATCCTGCAGCTAAGCCGGACAATACATCGCCCATGCCTGCTGTCGCCATGCCCGCATTGCCGCCTGCACATACAAACGTCGCCCCTTGCTTGCCTGGTTCACCCTGCTCAATCACGATAGAACCCGTGCCTTTTAGTAACCAGCTGCCCTGAAAAACAGACTGTAGCATGGTTACCGCTGTCATTTTGTCGGCTTCTACATCTGCAGCAGTTATACCCAACAATTTGGCTGCCTCGCCGCTGTGGGGGGTATAGTAAACCTGATGCTGCTCGGCATGGTCGGCCAAGGCCTCGATAAGTGCGCCTGCTTTATTTGCATGACTTATTGATGGTGACACCGCCTGAATCGAGGCGTCTAAGTCGCCGTCATCTACGTCTAACTTGTCTTGATACTGCTGCTGCGCTTGCGCGTGCCATTCGGCTAAGTGGTATAACGCATCGGCATCCATCACGATAGCAATACCTGCTGCTATGGCGCTGGCGATATAGGCAGCACACAGCGCTTGACTTGACGCATCACGCCCAAGCCCCATGCCTATCGCCATCACCTCACAGGCGTTAATCAGCGTATTAACCCCTTCACGGTCATGTAAATCAAGGCTCATGGCGTGGGGCAAACGGGCAATCAAACTGCTATGGCAAGCGTAGTGACAAGCCACTGTCACTTTACCGACACCTGCGGCAAACGCAGCACTCGCGGCTAAAATGGCTGCTCCGCCCATGCCTTGCGAGCCTGCGACCTGATTGCCACCAACAATCAACACATGGCCAAAACTGCCTTTGTGGGTATTTTTAGCACGCAGGGGCATAGAACTTGCTGTTTTTTGTAATTGGGCTATGGGGGATTGACTAAAAACTGTCGGTACCAATGGCATATCGATAATGTTGCCGGCATAGTCATTACCGTCCTTAAGATGCAGCCCTAATTTACGAGCAATAAGGCATAGGGTCACATCGGCCTTGACAGCGCAACCGTCAAACACCTGACCAGTATTGGCAACCAATCCACTTGGCATATCAATAGCAACCACCGTTTTGGTGCTACCATTATTTATTGCTTGGGTGTGTGAATGGGCATAATCATTAAAGCATAAAATCGCCTTAGCGTAGTCGCCAGTTGGCGCTCTATCTAAACCAATACCAAACAACGCATCTATAAACACATCGGCGAGCAGCAACGCTTCGACAACTCGCCTAGTTTTGGCAACCGGCAACGACAAGGTATTCGCTTGGTGCTGGTCAGTTTGCGCAACTGTCATCAATAATATATCAGCAAATGCAATGTGGGTGATAGGTTGCTGTAGAGCGCTCTTTTTTGCCCGTTTGGCATTTTCACTTTGGCTACCTTCTCTATGCGCCTCTCCCACCTCGATGACCGTAACCGCCACTCCTAACTGGCTAAGATAAGCGGCAGTTAACCACCCATCGCCGCCATTATTGCCACCGCCTACCCAAATACATACGGTCAGTTTCGGCGATTGATTTGCCCGCTGACCCTGTGGCTGCTGCATTGCCGATTGCTTTTTGTTTGGGCAACCCTGCGCATACACCCAACTGGCAATAAGCCAAGCCGCCTGCTGCATCAAACCATAACGGGTATTGCCAGCGTCAAACCATGCCTGTTCAACCGCATAAATTTGTTTTGCGTTAAATAGCGCTATAGGTGGCTGTGCTGGGTTATTGCTGCTACTGCTATCATCGAAACGTTGCATTGTCTGTCCTTGTCTATCATTGTCTGTCCTTGTCTATCCTTCAGTTTTAAAACTCATCAACAGACTGTTATTCGTACCGCTGTTAGGGCTACGGATGACTTGCTGGCAGCAATGACTTATCATAGACCTCTATTTTGTCTTTTAGTATCATTCTATGTCACCCATGTCACCCATGTCGCATATGTCACAGCCCTACTCACAAAGCCCGCCGCCTACAGCATCTCCCATGCAGCACATACCCTCCAACCCATTTATACACGCCAACGATGTTAAAGATTGGATTCGTACCACAGCGCAATCTTTGGGGTTTGCCGATTGTGGCTTTATTGGCGTCGCCAACCCGGTTTTTGAGCAGCAAATGCAGGGCTTACGCGACTGGCTCGCCCAAAAAAACCATGGTCAGATGACCTTTTTAGAGGCGAACCATGACAAACGTGCCAACCCTGCGCTCTTGGTAGCAGGGTGTCGCACTATCATTGCGGTCAGAATGGATTATCTACAGCAAACACCCAAGCCACGAACGGTTGCGGATAATTTGTCCCCCAATACCGCTATTATCGCCCGCTATGCGCGTGGCCGTGATTATCACAAAATTATGCGCGCCCGGCTAAAACAACTGGCACTGCGCATTGAGCAACAGTTGCCCAAGTGGCAACATCTTGATATCGGGGCGCAAGCGCCTTTTGTCTATCGACCCTTTAGCGATTCTGCGCCCATTTTTGAGCGGCCTTTAGCCGATGCTGCGGGGCTAGGTTGGACGGGCAAACATACTTTATTGCTCAATAAGCAAGCAGGGTCATTCTTTGTGTTGGGCGAGTTGTTTTTAAGCCTAAACTTGCCCGAGGACAAACCTGTCTCCGCCCACTGTGGCAGTTGTCAGGCATGCCTTGCTATTTGCCCTACCCAAGCGATAACCGCGCCTTATGTGCTAAAAGCTGACGCCTGCATCTCCTATTTAACCATTGAGCATAAGGGGGTCATTGAGGAAAAGTACAGGCGGGCTATTGGCAATCGGGTATTTGGCTGTGACGACTGTCAATTGATTTGCCCGTGGAATCGCTACGCCAAAATTACCCCCATCGATGACTTTCACGCCCGCCATGGTTTAGAAAATAGCCAACTGCTTGCACTGTGGCAATGGTCTGAGGCAGACTTTTTAGAGCGCACCGAAGGCAGTCCACTACGGCGCACTGGTTATCATAGCTTTTTACGCAATATCAGTATTGGTTTGGGCAATGCTCCTTTTCAGGCAGAATATTGTGCCAAGCTGACTGAACGCCTTAACCATAGCGACGTATTGGACGAGCATATTTTCTGGGCTATTGCAGAACAGAAAGCTAAAAAGGCGTAGGCTGTTAGGGTAACTGAACTTACGCATCACTCGTTATGATTGCAACGGGTCATCATACCTAACTATCAACTCTTGGCGTAGGCTGTGGCTTTAGCCCAGCATTTTAGCTTCAAGGTCTTGCTTTGCTGGGCTAAAAGCACCAGCCTACAGTGAGTTATAATGAGTTGAGAACCGTGTATTTCTACTGTCTTATTCCTACTCTCTTATTATAAAAAATTATAAAAAAAGCATCCTGATTTTAAGGATGCTTTTTAGCGTTATAACCCCACATAATGCTATAACATAGGGTTTTGCTGAAGTTCTAACAACAACGTATGTTCATTGGCGCTAAGGTTGATAGAGTCTTACACCAATTAAGGCTTTGGTATACGCAGTACTTGACCAACATAAATTTTATCAGGGTTAGATAACATAGGTTTATTGGCCTCAAAAATCTTCATATAATCGCCTGCTGAACCATAAACTTCAGCAGCAATTTTCGATAACGTATCGCCGGATTTCACGGTATACATGGTCGATTCTGGCGCATCTTGTTCGATATCAATATTGTCAATTACTCTTGCCACGTTTTGCACATTACCAATGGTAATAATGGCCTTTTCACGGTCGGCTTGGGTCTTCGCTTTACCACTAATTTCAGCAGTGTCAGTAGTACCATTATATTTAATTTTTAAATCGGTAATGTCTAGATATTGCTGCTGAACACGTTGTAACAGCAAGTTGGCAACAGACTGCGCCGATGGCTCAGCTGCAGGCGCTGGCGTCGTCGTATGAGGCGCAGCAACAGGATTTACTGAGGCGTGGGTTTCGGTATTGGCTTGATGTTTGGCATCATCGCGGTTAAATATCTTATCGCCCATATCTTTGGCAAAGCTAAAAATTCCCATATTTTTCTCCAGTTATAAGTTATTGAATCATTGTTATTTATCGATGCTACATTTAGACGTTCACTTTTTACAGTCGACTTGTCGTGAGTCGTTAACTTTTAGTGCTGTTATGAGCCCCAATTATTGATGACTTTTTTTAGTCACTAGGTATAGGCCACACCCAACGGTTAAGCAAGTAGACACAACGAAGTAGACGCACGCCTTGTCAACAGAGTTAAGCTAACTGTTAAGCCAACTTGGCCAACCTAGCCTACTTAGCCAACACAGTCGTTAGCGCTATCATAATAGAAACAAAGACACTTAGGCAAATATTTATGGCGCTATGAATGTAGCTTATTGTTAAAGAGAATGAAGCAGCGCAAACGCTAAAAAACGGCCTTTTTAATGGGGGCTTTGTTTATGGCTTTGTTTATGGCTTTTTTTATGGATTTTTTTATGGCTTTGTTACAAGCTTTATTCCCAGCTTTGTATGACACGAGCAGTGGCAAGATACGTCTACGCGCCTACAGAGCGTTGACAATAGGGCCGCCCACCCTAGGTTGACGGCATAAAAAGGCGTTTGGCTTATAATTTAGCAGCAATATAATCCACGGCTTTTTGCACGGTCGTCAGCTCATTGGAATCATCGTCAGGAATAGTAATACCAAAATCGTTCTCAAACGTCATCACCAATTCGACCAAATCTAAAGAATCGGCACCCAAATCATGCATAAAAGAGGAGTCATTGTTAATGTCATTGACATCGACATCTAACTGCTCTGCGACTGCAGATTTTACCTTTAACTCAATATCGTCATTCATCGTTCATTCCCGTTCTATAATAGGTATCGTTTTTTGTCGTCGTAGGCTATCCATAAATACGCCGGACTGCTGGGCGATTCATATAGGCTAGTCTAACCACATCTAAGCTTTAGCATGATAGCAAAAGGGCCACAATTTTACTAATCAGCATCGCCCTAATCTAGGTCTTGACTTACCAATCACCTACAACATTATTTTTAAATTCCAAGTTCTAAAGTCCAAGTTCTAAAGTCCAAGTTTTAAAGTCCAAGTTTTAAAGTCCAAGTTTTAAAGTCCAAGTTCTAAAGTCCAAGTTCTAAAATCTCAAACTCTAGGTTTTACGATTTTAAAAGACCAGCTAGCAAACGCCTAGGACATATACATGCCGCCATTGACGGGAATAACCGCTCCGGTCACATAACTGGCTTGGTCACTGGCCAAATAAGACACGGCTGCCGCCACATCTTCTGGTTGCCCCAAGCGCCCAACGGGCACCGCATCTAACATGGAGTTGAGCAAGCGCTCATCCATCTCATCGGTCATATCGGTTTCAATCAGACCAGGGGCAACACAATTAATCGTTACTTGACGGGAGCCGATTTCGCGCGCTAAGGTTCTACTAAACCCTTCAACCCCAGCTTTAGTGGCGGCGTAATTGGCCTGACCGGCATTGCCCATCTGCGCCACAACAGAGGTGATATTAATAATACGGCCCTTGCGTATTTTCATCATCCCGCGGATGGCCCGCTTGCTCATACGATATATCGAGGTCAAATTGGTATCCAGAACCAAATCCCAGTCCTCATTCTTCATGCGCATCAGCAACCCATCGCTTGAAATGCCAGCGTTATTCACCAAAACCTGCACTGTGCCATAGACGCTCTCTACCTCTTCAAACAGCTTATCTACTTGCTCCTGCTGGGTCACGTCTAATACCCGCCCGATACCTCCTGCATCGTGCAAATAATCATCAATCAATTGCGCCCCCGCAGCCGTGGTCGCGGTGCCAATCACAAAATGACCCTCTTTTGCAAATTGCTTGGCAATTGCTTTACCGATACCACGGCTTGCGCCCGTCACTAGGGTAATGGTACGGCTCATGATAATGCCTCAATCAGTTTTGTTAACCGTACTGGTTTGTCGGTAGGATAGGTAATAATAGGGGATTCCTGCCTTTTGGCAAGGTTGCTAAGTACTGTTCCTGCCCCGCATTCAATGAGTAAGTTGATGTGCTTATCGCTTAATTTTTGCATGGTTTGTGTCCATAAAACAGGATGACTTAATTGCTCAATCAACGCTTGCTTAATAGTAGCCACCGTTTTTTCGACCTCAGCATGTCGATTTTGAATCACCGGAATTTGCGGCAACAACAGCTTAACCGCTTGCAGATCCGGCGCCAAAGCCTCGGCAGCGGGCGTCATTAAAGCACAATGTGATGGCACGCTAACCTTAAGTGGCACCATTTTTTTACCCATACACTGAATATGCTGGTTTAACGCGTCCATACCTTGGGCATTGCCAGCCACCACCACTTGACCCGTGCTGTTAAAATTAGCCGGGCTTACAAAGGCATCGTCGTCGTTAATTTGTTCGCAGATACTCATCACCTGATTGTCCTCGAGACCCAGTATAGCAGCCATTTTGGTATCTAAACCAACAACGGCGTCTTGCATATACTGCCCACGCACATACACCAAATTGACGGCATCGGCAAGGCTTAAGGCGCCAGAGGCACACAGCGCACTATACTCCCCTAACGAATGCCCGGCCAAAAACAACGGCTCTACGGTCAGGTTATCTTGTATGATTCGCCAAATTGCCATACTTGCTGTTAACAAAGCGGGCTGGGTGTACTCTGTTTTAGCAAGTTGGGCGTCATCTTGACACACTGCCCATAAATCAAAGCCTAAAGCCTCGCTAGCTTCATTAAATGTCTGTTGTACTAACGGGTAAATCTTAGCAAGCTCGCCGAGCATCCCGACAGTTTGTGCCCCTTGCCCCGGAAAAACCACGGCAATACGGTGCGAGATGTTAGCGTTTGGCGATGCTTGAGGTGACATTTGCTTTTTGATAGAGGCAGACGACATAACAGACATGATTGACCTTCTTATGCTCAGGATAGTAAGACCCATAAAAAAAAGAGCCAAATACAACTAATGATTTTCTCATTAGCGATACTTGGCTCTTATATTACTACACAATCATAATAATAGTTTGCAGGTTTAGTCGTCTTGACTCACTTTAAATAGCTGCCGACCACGATAAAAACCATCTTTAGTCATATGGTGACGACGATGTTTTTCGCCAGTGGTGGCATCAATGCTTAATTCAGCAACGTCCATATGGTGATGTGAACGACGCATATCACGACGTGAACGGCTTTTACGACTTTTTTGAACAGCCATGGGTGTAGCTCCTATTCTTAAATGTGCTTATAGCGGTGAGGTAACTGAATTTAAGAAAAAAACAGCGCAGTCACTTAGCAAAATGAGTGCCCCATTGCTAGCAATACATAATCGCCTGATTACTATAATACAAATGGGGTTAAAATGTGGGAATAATAGACGAGGGATTATACGCCTTTTTTTATTAAAGATAAAGGGCAAATGCTATTAACTGCGCTTAGGATGCAAATGCAAATTAAATCTACTGCCAACGCTAAACTGCGCACCACCTCAGCGCAAAATAATCTTTCTGCTTTGCCTTTTTCCTTTGCTATCTTCAGCTTGTCATTGTCAGTCGCCTAGTTTAGTCTACTACTCGACTCGTCTACTTTCCTACTCTAACCTATCGACTATGAGCAAAGGCTTAAAGCTTGCCTTTTAAAACTTGCAAAGCAGCAAAAGGACTGGGTTTTTCTTCTTCAATAATAATACCAACTTGCTCTACCGCCATAGCGCAGTCATCGTGCTTTGCCGCCAACGGAATATGCAGCAGCAGTTCGTCCTCAACCAGCTTTTTAATTGGCAATAGCCGCTCCCCTTTGCTATTTTCGGATTGCTCCCCTAACAACTCCTCGAGCAGCACATAATCATCTGCCTCATCCACCAAGCTTTCTTGTGCTTGGGTCTGCAACAAAATAAGCTGGGCTTGATGGCTAAGTTCAATGGCCAAAGGCTGTAGACAACGCTGACACGTCACCCATACCTCGCCGTCAAACGTCATAGCTAGCGTAAGTAACTGACCTTGCTTACTAAGCTCGCAAGTTAAGCCAATAGGCTCATCTTGGTAAGCTTCGGGCACCGCACCTAGTAGCCGTGTCATCTCTTGCGGCGCTATCGTCCCCGTCCAGATATAGTCTGCATCTTCCCACTTATCTAGGTTAATATGCTGTGGTAATACTTTGGCAATTTTTGGCGGCGCAGTTTGCGCAGCGAGCTTAGCGTCTTCTTGAAGCACTGGCTTTTTATTTTCTGTTGCTTTATTGACTATAGTCATAGCATCCTCTTTTTTTAAACAATGTTTGGCGCTATTGTAGGGCAAAATTAGCAACTAAACTATGGTAACTATGGTAACTAGGTTGACGCTCACTGTGCTTGCTCACTACGCACCATATACCCAGATAACAAATGCTAGACCCTACGCCATGTCCGGCTATTTTGCGAGCAATGATTGACCGCTACCGCATAGGTAAAATCTAGCGCAATCTAAACTTGGCTGATTTATGTGGCATTGTGCTGCGATTGAACCGACCAAAATGGATTATAATAACGCTCATCTGACTGACTAAATAGGATATGTTGTGGAGATAGACAGTATAGGTACTAAGCAGACCCTATCAGACAGCGCATTATGTATTGAATTAATCGCGCTGTTTGCAACGGTGTTTCCCAATCTGAGCATCGAGGGCGGCGCTGATGACCCTTTTTATAGCGCCCCAAGACCAAACGCCAAAGCAAAAATTCTATTTAGCAACAACTATCCAAGAAGCTTATTGCATGAGGTATCGCATTACTGCTTGGCAGGAAAAGCGCGGCGTCGCTTAGATGACTATGGGTATTGGTATCATGCCTGTGGTCGCACTGCAGCACAGCAAGCTCTGTTTGAACAGTTTGAAGCCAGGCCACAAGGGTTAGAAAAAGCCATGTGTGCCATAATAGGCCTTGATTTTTCGCCAAGTTTGGATGATTTTTCGGGTCGGCCAATATCCAAAGTCTTTTTACAGCGTTTAGAGTCTCACTATCAACAGATGCAAACTGACCCGCCACCTATGGCACGCCAAGCTTTAGAGGCGCTAAAGCTGTACCGTAACTCTACTAGCGCCCTTTGATAACCCATTTGAGAGACAGCATGCATAATTTATATATCCATCCCGATAATCCGCAACCCAGGCTAATTGCTCAAGCAGTGCATGCGCTGCAAAATGACCTGCTCATTATTTACCCCACCGATACCAGTTATGCATTTGGGTGCAAAATCGGCTCAAAAAACGCCCTAGCTAAGCTTAAATCTATTCGTCAATTGGCAGACGACCACCAGTTTACATTATTGTGTCAAGATTTAAGCGAGATTGCCACGTATGCCACAGTAGACAACCAACAGTTCAAACTGCTAAAAGCCATAACCCCAGCGCCGATTACCTTTATATTGACTGCCACCAAAGGGGTGCCTAAAAAGCTATCGCATCCCAAAAAGAAAACCATTGGCATTCGGGTACCGTCAAATCCGGTTGCGCAGCAGCTATTAGCGGCTATGGGCGAGCCCATTTTAACCAGCTCGCTGATTTTACCCGATATGTCGATTGCCTTAGATGATCCTTTTGATATCGAAGACAAACTTAGCAGTCAAGTGGATATATTGGTGAATACAGGCACGTTAACGACCAAGCTGACCACCGTCATCGATATGACCACCAACCCGCCTGTACTGGTACGTCAAGGTGCCGAGGATGTATCACATATTATGAACTAAACGAATAGGGGCAAGTTAAATATAGACATAGATAAAAAGACTAACTTCTGAAATGTAAAAACCTCAGTAGCTTTATCGACAATGTGCATCACACATTATATATAAAGATACTGAGGTTTAAACATAGTCAACCAGCACACAACTACTGAAGTTAGGCAATATGACCTAAAGCCTTCAACCAAATAATTGCCTGTTGTCTATTGGTCGCGATCTACCAATTCAACATACGCCATTGGCGCATTGTCACCATCACGATTGCCGCATTTGATAATACGTAAGTACCCACCAGGGCGGGTTTGATAGCGGGGGCCAAGCGTACTAAACAACTTACCCACCATCGCTTTATCGCGCATCCGGCTAAACGCCAGACGACGGTTAGCCACTGAATCTTCTTTTGCCATAGTAATTAAAGGCTCCGCCACACGGCGTAACTCTTTTGCTTTAGGTAATGTTGTTTTAATCAGTTCATGTTCAAACAAAGAGTTTGTCATGTTCTGGAACATTGCCTTACGATGGCTGCCGGTACGACCCAGCTTAACTCCACTCTTACGATGTCGCATGGTCAAATATCCTTAATAGTTTAGCGGCTGCGATAGGAAAAACGATCATCAACGCGTAAGTCTGCTGGCGGCCAATTCTCTAGACGCATATCCAGCTCTAAATCTTTAGATGCTAATACATCCTTGATTTCGGTTAATGATTTCTTACCTAAATTTGGTGTTTTCAAAAGTTCTGTTTCAGAACGTTGTACCAAATCGCCGATATAGTAAATGTTTTCAGCTTTCAAACAGTTGGCTGAGCGAACCGTTAGTTCAAGATCGTCCACTGGGCGTAACAACACAGGGTCAATTTCTTCTTTTTCTTTCACAGGCTCTGGCGCTTCTTCTGCTTCTAAATCCACAAAAATAGAGATTTGTTGTTGCAAAATAGTGGCGGCTTTGCGTATGGCTTCTTCGGGGTCAATCGTCCCATTGGTTTCAAGTTCAATGATTAAACGATCAAGATCCGTACGTTGCTCAACACGAGCATTTTCAACTTGATACGCCACTCGTAATACTGGGCTAAAACTAGCATCCAGTTTTAAGCGGCCTATCGCTTTGGTATCCGCATCTTCACGGCGTAGGTTCGCAGGCTCGTACCCACGCCCCATCACCACACGCAAACGCATTTTTAAATGCCCACGGTCACCAAGCGTACCTAGTACCAAATCAGGATTGACAATATCGACATTATGCGGCAAATCAATGTCTGCCGCAGTAATGACGCCAGGCCCTTTTTTGTCTAGGGTTAAAAATACTTCATTTTGATCATGCATCGTAATCGCCAGACCTTTTAGATTAAGTAATAAATCTAAAACGTCTTCTTGCAAACCTTCAAGGGTAGAATATTCGTGATTCGCCCCTTCAATTTCTGCTTCGATAACAGCGGCACCAGGTAATGAAGATAAAAGAATACGACGTAGGGCATTACCTAAGGTATGCCCAAAGCCGCGTTCTAACGGCTCGAGCGTGACTTTTGCATTGGTTTCATCAACCGCATCCACATTAATGGCGTTGGGGGTGAGAAACTCGGTAGCATTTAACATCATATTGTCACCTCGATTGGTTAAACTAACTCAATTTATGAAACTAATTTGCATTAGTTTTGCTTATTTAGAATACAATTCAACGATTAAACTTTCGTTGATTTCGGCAGGCAAATCAATACGATCTGGTGCTTTTTTGAACGTTCCTTGCAACTTACTATGGTCAACGTCCAACCATTCAGGGATACCACGTTGCGTGGCAAGTTCAATCGCATTCTTAATACGCAACTGCTCTTTTGCTTTGCCATGGATAGCAACCACGTCGCCATCTTGAAGCTGGATAGATGCGATGTTCACACGCACAAACTCTTCACGGCCAGCTTTTTGAACCATAACGGCACGATGGCTAACCAATTGGCGTGCTTCGGCACGAGTTGAGCCAAAGCCCATACGATAAACTACGTTGTCTAAACGGCGCTCTAGCGTTTGCAATAGGTTTTCACCGGTTGCACCGCGCATACGCGCCGCTTCTTTATAATAGTTAGCGAACTGACGTTCTAACACGCCATACATACGCTTAACTTTTTGTTTTTCACGTAACTGTAGCGCATAGTCAGAGGTTTTATTGCGGCTATTGCCATGCTGACCAGGTACACTACCTGCTTTTTTCGTCTTAACATCGTAAGGTTTAACGCCTGATTTTAGATGCAGGTCAGTACCTTCACGACGCGACAACTTTAATTTTGGTCCTATATAACGGGCCATGCTTGTGTCTCCTTGAGCTACCTTTTAAGAGTAACTGGTAACGGTAAATTCGTCTTAATCCACACACCAGATATCTGCCATTACTTAACATCAATCAAGCGAACTGGCTAAACCAATTGGCAACATGAAAATTAATGATATGGCATTGATACATAGATAATTGACAGGCTAAACGCGGCGTTTTTTAGGCGCACGTACTCCATTGTGTGGTATTGGGGTAACATCAGATATACTATTAATTTTATATCCTAATGCACCTAAGGCTCTTACCGCAGACTCACGACCCGGTCCTGGTCCTTTGACCAAAACATCGACATTTTTTACACCATATTCTTGCGCCGCTTTACCAGCAACCTCGGCTGCAACCTGAGCAGCAAATGGGGTAGATTTACGTGAACCACGGAAGCCTTGTCCACCAGCGGTGGCCCAAGCCAATGCATTACCTTGACGATCAGTAATCGTTACAATGGTGTTATTAAAAGACGCATGGATGTGGGCTACGCCCTCTGATACCGAACGACGAGCCGCCTTTTTGCGACCACGAGTGTCTTTTGCCATCTTTTAGCTTCCTAAGTTAATTATTTTTTAAGTGAACGTACTGGACCCTTACGAGTGCGAGCATTGTTCTTGGTATTTTGGCCCCTGACTGGCAGGTTACGACGATGGCGAATGCCACGGTACGAGCCTAAATCAACCAAACGCTTAATATTCATTGAAACATCACGACGAAGGTCACCCTCAGTCATGTAATTGGTTACTTGTGCACGGATAGCATCAAGCTGCGTGTCATCCAATTGACTAATTTTTGTGGTAGGCTCGATACCAACCGCTGCTAAAATCTGTTTAGCGGTTGTACGACCAATACCAAAGATATAAGTCAATGAAATCACTGCATGCTTGTTATCCGGAATGTTAACACCGGCAATACGAGCCATTGATTTCTCTCCAGTTATGATAAATTTGCGCAAAGGTAAGATGCACTTTTCTATCAGATTTTGCCATTTACAGTACCACTATTTGTTGTGTTGACCACTGATACCCAAGCTAGTGCAACGCTGCAATTGTGCTTTAAAAAACTAAAAATAGCTTTTAGCGGCAATAAAACTGCAATTATCATAAAAAATTATGATAATAAATAATCTGTAAACGACGGCAAGTGGCGGATGATAGCTAATCCGCCAGAATTTTTCAAGCTTTATATGATATTTTTGTTACCAAACAAGGTTACCCTTGACGTTGTTTGTGACGTGGCTCGGTGGTACAAATAACATGAACCCGGCCCTTACGACGTACTATTTTACAGTTACCACAAATCTTTTTTACCGATGCTTGAACTTTCATAAATTTCTCCTGATGAACCAAGCCTATTTAACCGAACGTTATAGCGTCTTATAAGCCATAGGTTACGGTTTAATCAAGGTTTGGTCATGATACTGGTGTGTCATTAAGTGAGCCTGTAGCTGAGAGATAAAATCCATCACCACTACTACCATAATTAATAAAGAAGTGCCGCCGAGACCAAAAGGAACCCCAAAAGAAGATTGGATTAACAAAGGCATAAGACAAACCACTGTCATATACATCGCCCCAATAAAGGTCAAACGATTGAGCACATGGTCAAGGTAACGCTGGGTTTGCAAGCCAGGTCGGATACCAGGTATGTAGGCACCACTGCGTTTAAGGTTCTCTGCCACTTCACGCGGGCTAAACACCAATGCGGTATAGAAATAACAGAAAAAGATGATCATCACGCCAAATAGCACTAAATATAAAGGCTGACCCGGTGCTAAAACTAAAGACATGGTTTGCAGGATTTGCTGCCACCAATTAGGATCCGCCGAGCTACCTACCCAATGCCCTAAACTGGCAGGAAACAACAACAATGCACTGGCAAAAATCGCTGGTATAACCCCTGCCATATTAATTTTTAACGGCAGGTGCGATTGCTGATTGTCATACACCTTACGCCCCTGCTGTTGCTTTTGGGCGTAATTGACGGGGACGCGGCGCTGAGCACGTTCGATATAAACGATGCCTGCGGTAACCGCAATACCCAATGTCGCAAACACTAAAATCGTGATAATATTTTGTGGGTCGCGCTGAATCATCTCGAACGACTGGCCAATCATTCTTGGTACACTGGCCACAATACTGGCAAATATCAGCATCGAGATACCGTTACCCACGCCGCGCTCGGTGATTTGCTCACCTAGCCACATCAAAAACATAGCACCGGCAACCAACGAGCTGACCGCAGGAATATAAAACGTTAAACCTTGGGTCAAGGTGAGGTTTTGACTCAGTAAACCAGTCGACATAAATACGGCTTGCAAAAATGCTAACAGCAACGTACCTTGGCGGGTATACTTGTTTAATTTGCGCTTACCCGCTTCACCTTCTTTTTTTAATGCCTCTAAAGAAGGTAAAACAACTGACATCATCTGCACAATAATAGAGGCGGATATATAAGGCATGATACCTAATGCCATAATGGACATTCGCGCTAAGGCACCACCAGAGAACATGTTAAACATGCTCAAAATGGTACCCTCGTTACGCGTGAACAAGTCTGCTAGGGCATCTGGATTGATACCAGGTACTGGAATATGCGAGCCTAGACGATAAACAACCAAAGCTCCAAGCAAAAACAACAAACGGCTCCACAATTCATCATATTTACGAATGAAGGTCAGTGGATTCATCGGTATTGCAGAGGTTGCCTTGGGTTGTTTAGCCATCTAGATTACTCCTTAGTAGCCTCAGCATTGTCGCTAACGTCGCTAATAACTGCTGCAGAGTCATTGACCACATTCGTATCGCTCACATTAGTTGTGTCGCTTAAATTAGCAGTATCGATAATATCGTCAGACTCAATCACAGTGCCACCAGCGGCTTCGATAGCGGCTTTAGCGCCCTTAGTCACTTTAACACCTTGGAAGGTATAGGCTTTACTTATATCGCCTGACAAAATAATCCGAACACGGCGCATATCACGGCGAATAACGTTGGCCGCTTTTAGCGTCTCAACACTCACCACATCACCATCAACCTTATTAAGCTCTGACAAACGCACTTCGGCGGTGGTCAACGCCATCTGACTGGTAAAACCAAACTTTGGCAAACGACGCGCTAGAGGCATCTGACCGCCTTCAAACGCCCGGCGAACACCAGAGCCTGAACGAGATTTTTGACCCTTAACACCACGGCCACCCGTTTTGCCAAGACCAGAACCAATGCCACGACCTTTGCGCTGGGCGGTTTTTTTCGACCCTGGGGCTGGGGATAATTCGTTTAATCTAAGTCCCATTACGCTTCCTCCACTTTAACCATGTAGTTGATGCGATTGACCATGCCACGAGTGGACGGTGTATCTTCAACTTCCACGGTTTGTCCAATACGGCGTAAACCAAGCCCCATAAGACATGCTTTATGGCTCTTAAGGCGATGGGCACCAGATTTAAATTGAGTAACTTTCATTGTTTTCATCGTAACTCACCTACGTTAATATCTTAAAAATGATAGCATCTAAACACGCTAGCGGCTATAAACGGTAAACGGTTAGCCCAAAATGTCGTCTACAGACTTACCACGTTTGGCTGCTGCCTTTTCGGGCGATGACATATCACGTAAGCCATTAAACGTGGCACGTACAACGTTTGCTGGATTAGTAGAGCCATAGCATTTGGCCAATACGTCATGGACGCCAGCAACCTCAAGTACCGCACGCATTGCGCCACCAGCAATAACACCTGTCCCTTCTGAGGCAGGCTGCATATACACTTTACTGGCACCATGTCGTGAGTTGATGGGATGTTGTAAGGTAACCCCATCTAAATCAACCGTAATCATATTACGTTTGGCAGCTTCTAAAGCTTTTTGAATAGCAGCAGGAACTTCACGCGCTTTACCACGGCCAAAACCCACGCGACCATTACCATCACCCACCACAGTTAAAGCAGTAAATGAAAAGATACGACCACCTTTAACTACTTTTGATACGCGGTCTACGGTGACTAACTTTTCAACTAAACCATCTGAGGGTTCATTGTTGTCATTTCTATCGTTTCTAGCCATGATTAAAACTCCAATCCATTTTCACGAGCGGCGTCAGCCAATGCTTTAACCCGACCATGGTACTTAAAACCACTACGATCAAAGGCAACTTTAGTAATACCAGCAGCTTTACCACGCTCGGCAATCAGCTTACCAACAGCGATAGCAGCATCCACGTTACCGGTAGCACCAGAACGCAAAGTTTTGTCAAGCGTTGAGGCTTGAGCAATAACTTCTCCGCCGGTTGGAGAAATAATTTGAGCGTATATATGTCGTGGCGTACGATTGATGGTTAATCGATTCACACCCAAGTAACTGATGTGAGCACGTGTTTTCTTAGCTCGACGTAAGCGAGCGGCTTTTTTATCCAACATGTCATTTCACCTTATTTTTTCTTAGCTTCTTTACGAATCACATGCTCATCACTGTAACGAATACCTTTACCTTTATACGGCTCTGGTGGACGATAACTACGGATGTTGGCAGCCGCTTGACCTAATTTTTGCTTATCACTAGATTTCAGGATAATTTCGGTTTGGCTGGGCGTTTCTGCACTAACACCTTCAGGCAGGATGAATTCGATAGGATGTGAATAACCAACGTTCAAGGTTAAGGTATTACCGGCCACTTGCGCACGATAACCGACGCCAATAAGTTTTAAGGTTTTCACGAAACCTTCGGTCACACCTTGCACAAAGTTATTGATTAAAGAGCGCATGGTACCGGTATGCATCCAAGCTTCTTTTGATTCGGTCACAGGAAATAAGATAATCTGACCATCTTCTTCTTTTAGCTCGACCAAATCGTGCAGGCGTAAAGACAATGAACCTTGCTTGCCCTTAACTTCAACCTGCCGATCGTTCAAAGTAACACTTGTGCCTTTAGGCAGTGTTACTGGGGCTTTAGCCACACGAGACATAGGGACTTCCTTAATAAGATAAATCTTAATAATAGTAAATAACAAAGGATTGTATCCACAACAGACCTAAGGTTTGTTATCGACACAACCCACTTTAGCGCCTTTAACTGCTCAAACTATCAAGGCAATTAAATAATTTTAATGAAACTTTAATGAAACTGTCTACAATAAACCAAGCAACCTAATAGACTAAGCAACAAAGGCGATAACTTCGCCACCAATGCCAGCAGCACGAGCAGCACGATCACTCATAATACCTTGACTGGTAGAGACAATTGCGACGCCTAAACCTTGCTGTACGGTAGGAATAGCATCTTTACCACGGTACTGACGCAAGCCTGGACGGCTAAAACGTTTAATCACTTCGATAACTGGCTTGCCTTGATAGTATTTTAATTCAATACTCAGCGTGGCTTTACCGTTACCATGATCTTCAACCGTCGCAGAAGCAACATAACCTTCTGCAACCAATAAATCAGCAATAGATTTACGCAGCTTTGAGCTTGGCATCTCAACTGAAACTTTAGTGGCCATCTGACCATTACGAATGCGGGTTAACATATCTGCCACTGTATCTTGCATACTCATAATTTTATTCCCTTACCAACTAGCTTTACGAACGCCTGGAACATCACCTTGCATCACACGCTCACGAAGCATGTTGCGTGACAAACCAAACTTACGGAAGTAACCATGAGGACGACCGGTAATAGCACAGCGGTTACGTAATCTTACTGGTGATGAATTACGGGGTAAAGACTGCAGCGTTAAAATCGCCTCCATTCTTTCCTCATCACTTGCGTTTGAGTCACTAATAATAGCCTTGAGCTTGGCACGCTGCTCGGCATATTTAGCAACCATTTTCTCGCGTTTTAATTCGCGATTAATCATGCTTTTCTTTGCCATAATGCTTGAATCCTATTGCTTAGGTCACGCATGTTGAAGCAGTCATCCCTGTGATAAGAAACGCTCGCTTCAATCATGGTGCTTAAGATCTATCTAAAAGGGAAGCCGAATGCTTTAAGCAGCGCAAGGCCTTGCTCGTCATTTTTAGCCGAGGTGGTAATCGTAATATCCAGACCACGCAAGCGGTCTATTTTATCGTAGTTAACTTCTGGAAAAACGATTTGCTCTTTAATACCTAAAGAGTAGTTGCCACGGCTATCAAACGCTTTTGAGGAAAAACCGCGAAAGTCACGAATACGTGGAATAGCAATCGCGATGAGACGATCTAAAAACTCATACATTTGCTCGCCACGTAGCGTCACTTTACAACCAATTGGCCATTCTTCACGAATTTTAAAGCCCGCAACCGATTTACGAGCTAGCGTCACAACAGGCTTTTGACCCGCAATTGCGGTCATATCGGCCACGGCACCCTCTAAAATCTTTTTATCTTGTGACGCACCACCGACACCCATATTTAGGGTGATTTTGGTGATTTTTGGAACTTCCATGACATTTTTTAAGCCCAGCGTTTGTTGTATCTGCTGCTTATATTGGTCATTGTATAATGTTTTTAATCTAGCCATTGCTAAGTCACCCTTAGTGATTTACGCAGTCGCCACGACTTCACCGTTTGAACGATAGACACGTTGTTTGTTGCCTGCATCGTCAAACTGATAAGTAATACGGTCTGCTTTTTGGGTTTGCGCATTTAAAATTGCGACGTTAGAGATATGTAAAAATGCTTCTTGCTTAACAATACCACCCTCAACACCCTTCGCTTGGTCAGGTTTTTGATGTTTGGTCACGATGTTAATGCCGTCAACTTTAATACGATCATTTTTTACAGCTAACACAGTGCCTTGTTCGCCTTTGTTTTTGCCGGCAATAACAATAACGGTGTCGCCTTTACGTAATTTAGCCATGGATTACCTCACGCTCTCTTTAGTATCAGTATCTATAGGACTTCGGGTGCTAGTGATACAATTTTCATAAATTGATCACCACGGAGTTCACGAGTTACCGGTCCGAAGATACGAGTGGCAATCGGGGCTTTATTCTGGTTCAGCAATACGGCAGCATTGTCATCAAAACGCAAAACTGAACCATCAGGACGGCGCACACCTTTTTTGGTGCGTACCACCACTGCGTTCATCACTTCGCCTTTTTTAACACGGCCACGCGGAATGGCTTCTTTAACAGATACTTTAATGATGTCACCAACAGACGCATAACGACGGTGTGAGCCGCCTAGTACTTTAATGCACTGAACACGTCGGGCACCACTGTTATCTGCAACTTCCAGAATTGTTTCAGTCTGAATCATCGCATTTCTCCAATCATGGGCAAGAGGCAATTAAGAATGACTTCAGTAATATCAATATTCCGTCATTCTTAAGAATACGATGATTACAGAAGGCTCTTAATTATCTGGTGTGTCACCGCAAGGGGACGTAGTTTACCAGCTATTTGTACCAATTGCAATTTGCTTATATTTTTTCCGCAGTCTCTAAAACCTCAACCAACGTCCAAGCTTTGGTCTTTGAAATAGGACGGGTCTCTTTGATACGAACCAGATCTCCTTCAAGGCAGACATTATCCTCATCATGGGCTTTAATTTTAGTCGAACGGCGAATCTGTTTGCCATACAATGGGTGACGAGTTTGACGCTCAATCAATACAGTGATGGACTTATCCATTTTATTACTGACCACTCGGCCCGTTATTGAACTGGCAGCAGGACCCGTTTCTGCAGTTTTTTGCATGTCGTCACTCATAAGGCACCTCTTTGTTTCTCATTAATCAAAGTCTTAAGCGTCGCAATCGCACGGCGATTAGCTTTAACTTCATGGGTCGTACCGAGTTGACCGGTGGCTTTGGCCATACGCAGACGAAATGCATCAAGTTGCTTTTCATCCAGTAATACAGCCAGATCTTCTACTGATTTCTCGCGTAATTCACTGATCTTCATTACATTATCGTCCGCTTAACAATGGTGGTTTTGAAGGGAAGCTTAGCGGCAGCAAGCGTAAACGCTTCGCGGGCCATCTCTTCTGTCACCCCTTCGATCTCATACAGCATTTTACCTGGCTTAATTTCGCAAACCCAGTATTCAACAGGACCTTTACCTTTACCCATCCGCACTTCTAATGGCTTTTCAGTAATCGGCTTGTCAGGGAAAACACGAATCCAGATTTTGCCGCCACGTTTAACTTTACGAGTAATGGTACGACGTGCCGCTTCGATTTGACGTGCTGTAATACGACCACGTTCAAGCGACTTTAGGCCGTATTGACCAAAAGCAACCGTGCTACCACGATGCGCTAGACCCGTGTTACGCCCTTTAAACATTTTACGAAATTTGGTACGTTTTGGTTGTAACATAGCTTAACCCCTATCTGTGTTGGTGCGATCTGCACGGTCAGAATTGTTGCGACGGTTGCTGTTACTTCGGCCACGACGTTGTTTAGGCGCCCGAGCTGCTTCTTCTTTTTTAGGTGGATTGTAAACGCTATCCATACCATCAAGAATTTCACCACGGAAAACCCAGACTTTAACACCAATGGTGCCATAAGTCGTTTCGGCACGTATTGAGGCATAATCAATATCCGCACGTAGAGTATGTAAGGGCACTCGGCCTTCACGATACCATTCGGTACGAGCAATTTCAGCACCACCAAGGCGTCCTGACAATTCAACTTTAATGCCTTGAGCACCAGAGCGCATACTGTTTTGCACGGCACGTTTCATGGCGCGGCGGAACATGACTCGGCGTTCTAGCTGACTGGCAATGCCTTCAGCAACCAAACGCGCATCTAAATCAGGTGAGGTAATTTCTTCGATATTCACCTGAGCAGGCACGCCCATCATTTTGGTTAACTCTTTTTGTAGCTTCTCGATATCTTCGCCTTTTTTACCAATAACGATACCAGGACGCGCCGTCGAGATTGTGATTTTAGCAGCACCAGTAGGACGCTCAATCATAATGTGGCTAATCATGGCATTGTCTAGCTTTTTGCGCAGATAATCACGTACTTGGATGTCATTAATCAGGTATTCAGAATACTTTTTAGGGTCTGCATACCAGTTGGCATTATGCTTTTTGATAACGCCTAGACGAATTCCGATTGGATGTACTTTTTGTCCCATGAGTTATTCTCCTACCTTAACAGTGATGTGACAGGTACGTTTACTGATACGATCAGCACGACCTTTGGCACGTGGTAGGATACGCTTTAGCGTGATGCCTTCATCCACATAGATGGTTGATACTTTCAGCGTATCAATGTCTAGACCGTGGTTGTGTTCAGCATTGGCGATAGCAGAATCAAGGCATTTCTTGATAAATACTGCGCTTTTAGTATTGCTAAACGCAAGGATATCCAAAGCACGCTCGATAGACTTACCACGAACTTCATCTGCGACAAGTCGAACTTTCTGTGCCGAAATGGCGGCACCGCGTAATTTTGCAGTTACTTCCATAATGAGCACCTTATTTTTTAACTTTCTTGTCTAAGCCATGACCACGATACGTACGGGTCGGAGCAAATTCACCAAGTTTATGGCCTACCATTTGTTCACTAATAATAATCGGGATATGTGTCCGACCATTATGAACAGAAATCGTAAGACCAACCATTTGTGGCAAAATCATTGAGCGACGTGACCAAGTTTTGATCGGCTTACGAGAACTACTCTCGAGCGCTTTCTCAACTTTGGCAAACAAGTGCGCATCAATGAATGGACCTTTTTTCAATGAACGAGGCATGAAATTTTCCTTTATTTCTTGGCACGACGGCGGCGGATGATCATACTGTCAGTACGCTTGTTAGAGCGTGTCTTAAGACCTTTGGCCTTCTGACCCCAAGGGCTGGTTGGATGTTTACCCATATTACGACCTTCACCACCACCATGTGGGTGATCGACTGGGTTCATCGCAGTACCACGTACCGTTGGTCGAACACCACGCCAGCGTGATGCACCTGCTTTACCAAGTGATTTAAGGTTGTTTTCGGTATTAGAAACTTCACCAATAACCGCACGGCAGTTAACATGAACGCGGCGAGTCTCGCCAGAGCGTAAACGCAAGATGGCGTAAGTACCATCACGGCCAAGTAACTGCACTGAAGTACCTGCAGAGCGTGCCATTTGGGCGCCCTTGCCAATTTTCAGTTCGACATTACTAATTACCGTACCCACTGGAATATTACTTAAAGGTAAACAATTTCCTGGACGAATCGGTGATGCTTCGCCTGACAATACGGTGTCACCAGCTTGTAGCTTTTTAGGGGCAATAATATAACGACGCTCCCCATCGGCATACTTTAGCAGTGCAATATGCGCTGTGCGGTTAGGGTCGTATTCAATACGCTCTACCGTGGCCGGAATATTGTCTTTGGTGCGTTTAAAATCAATAATACGATAATGCTGTTTGTGGCCACCACCAACGTGACGTGTGGTAATACGCCCATTGTTGTTACGACCGCCTGATTTAGTTTGGGCTTCTACCAACGGCGCATGGGGACGACCTTTGTAAAGGTGTGGATGCACCACTTTTTCAACAAAACGGCGACCTGCTGATGTTGGCTTTGCTTTGACGATAGGCATGAGTTGTATCCTTATTCGTTATTCGCTGTTTCGCTAGTTGAAGGTGCAATAACTGCAGTCTCTTCACTAACATCAGCCAGTTGACCATCTTGACTTGCTTCTAAAGCAATTTCTTGACCAGCTTTTAAGGTAACATAGGCTTTTTTGTAGTCATTACGACGGCCAATGCTTTTGCCAAAACGCTTTGTCTTACCTTTAACATTTAAGGTGTTTACTTTAGCCACTTCGACACCATCAAACATTAACTCGACTGCTTTCTTGATTTCACGCTTAGTGGCTGTTCCATCTACTTTAAAGACTTGAACGCCAAGTGCATCGCCTAACAGCTGAGATTTTTCTGAGAACACAGGCCCTTTTAAGACCTGATAAAGTCTTGCGTTGTTCATGCTAGTGCTTCCTCAAATTGTTTCGCTGCGTCAACAGACATGATGACTTTGTCATACGCAATCAAGCTAACAGGATCCACTTCATCAGTACCGAGTACATTCACATAAGGAATATTACGGGCTGCTAAATATAGATTTTCATCAACCTCATTGGTTACGATTAATGCTTTGGGGGCATTGAGCTCAGCTAACTTCGCAATAAGCTCTTTGGTTTTGGGTGCTGTAACCCCAATGCTGTCTACTAAAATAAGACGATCTTGACGTACCAATTCAGCCAAAATACATTGCATGGCACCGCGATACATTTTACGGTTCACTTTTTGTGACCAATCTTGTGGCTTAGCCGCAAACGCTCGTCCACCGCCGCGCCAAACTGGGCTACGGATAGAACCCGCACGAGCACGGCCAGTACCTTTTTGACGCCATGGCTTTTTGCCACCGCCTGAAACTTCAGCACGCGACTTTTGTGCGCGCGACCCTTGACGTGCGCCTGCTAAATAAGCAGTCACAACTTGGTGGACGAGGGCTTCGTTGAATTCACGGCCAAATGCCGTGTCAGACAGCTCAACCGCTGCGCCTGTAACAGTTTTTAAATTCACGTTAATCCCCTTGCTTAGGCTTTGATTGACGGACGTACGATAACATCGCCACCAGTCGCGCCTGGAATGGCACCTTTAATGACGAGAAGACCCTTTTCAGCATCAACCGACACCACTTCAAGTCCCTGAACCGTCACTTGCTTATTACCCATTTGCCCAGCCATTTTTTTGCCTTTAAAAACACGGCCTGGGGTTTGGTTCTGACCTGTAGAACCATGAGCACGATGCGATACCGAGTTACCGTGAGTGGCATCTTGCATATTAAAGTTATGACGTTTGATTGGCCCTTGAAAGCCTTTACCTTTGCTGGTACCTGTGACATCAACCACTTGACCTACTGTAAATAAGTCTGCATTGATTTCACTGCCCGCTGCACGCCCTTCAAGCTCTGCTTCCGTGACACGAAATTCCCAAACACCACGACCCGCTTTAACGCCGGCTTTAGCAAAGTGACCTTTTTGCGCGGCTGTTACGCGGCTGTCACGACGCTCACCTGTGGTGATTTGGATGGCTTGATAGCCGTCAATGTCATTTGTTTTCACTTGAGTAATGCGGTTAGCATCGACCTCAACCACTGTCACAGGAATCGAAGCGCCTGCTTCAGTGAAGACACGGGTCATGCCGCATTTCTTACCGACTAAACCGATCGCCATCTTAAACCTCTTTTCTTCAATTAATAATTAGGGTGATGCGAGTGAGTCGCTGTCTTGTCAATAGGATGGCAGCATTAACGAATAACCCCATCCCCATCCTTTTGTATCACGACTCGCAAGCATTAACCCAATGCGATTTGAACGTCTACACCAGCAGCCAAGTCTAACTTCATCAACGCATCGACTGTTTTATCAGTAGGTTGCACGATATCCAGCATGCGCTTGTGAGTACGGATTTCGTACTGATCACGGGCATCCTTGTTAACGTGTGGCGAGGTTAAGACGTTAAAACGCTCAATACGAGTCGGCAACGGTACAGGACCACAAACTTGCGCACCAGTGCGCTTTGCAGTATCGACAATCTCTTGTGCCGACTGATCAATCAATCGATGATCAAATGACTTTAGTCGGATACGGATTCTCTGGTTAGCCATGCCAGCAAGCTCCTAATAATTGGATTTATCATTCACACCGACGACAATGAACATCATCTGATTCTTGATAAAGAGCCGTTACATAAAGGGTTTATTTTCAAATGTCGCCAAAGCTTAACAAGCTAAAGGCTCACAGAAAATAAAATAAATTTAATCCTGCCAACCTATTCTGTAAAAGAAGGTAGCAAGGATAATTGAAATTTAGTGCCAAAAACGATGCTTTGGCTGTATTAACGTCAAATGCCGTAAACTATAAAAGATTATAGTTATTACGATAGAATGAGGGATTTGATGATTCAGTACGTTGCCGTATTACCCCACATACACCTTGAACGCCGATATATAAATTCAGTGGGTGTATTATACATATCTTTTGCTTCATTGCAAGCATTATAGTTGTCATTTTGTAATAAGTTACCTACCTAAATTAAGCGGTCAACCTAATCTAGCACAATATCATATTGCTCTTGGGTATATAAACTTTCAACTTCAAAGGTAATCACGCGGCCAACTAAATACTCTAAATCGGCGACGGTATCGGCCTCGGATGAGAGCAACAAATCAATCACCGCCGCATGCGCCACCACCGTAAACTTTTTAGGTGCATTGTAGGTACGAGCACAGCGCATAATCTCGCGAAATATCTCAAAACAAACGGTTTCCGCCGTTTTAATAAACCCTCTACCTTGGCAAATCTGGCAAGGTTCACACAGCTGCTGCTCTAAAGACTCGCGGGTGCGCTTACGGGTCATTTCCACCAGCCCCAATTCACTCACTTGGGTGATTTTGGTTTTGGCATAATCTTGCGACAATTGATGCTGCAAATTATCGAGCACGTCATCTTTATGCTGTTGCTCGAGCATGTCAATAAAATCGAGGATGATGATGCCGCCTAGATTACGCAGCCTAAGGTGGTGCGCAATTGCTTGTGTCGCCTCCAAATTGGTTTTATAAACCGTATCTTCTAGTGAGCGCCCGCCCACAAACGAGCCGGTGTTGACATCAATGGTGGTCATCGCCTCGGTTTGATCGATAATCAAATACCCACCTGACTTTAAGTCAACGCGACGCTTTAAGGCATCTTTTAAGTCTTCCTCTACCCGATGCACATCAAAGAGTGGCTGCTCGCCCGTGTACAAGCCGATGCGCTCATAGATGGAGGGCACAAATTCTTTAGAAAATTGGCGCAGTTCGTTATACACCACCTCATTATCTACCATCACCTTTTCAGTGCCCACGTGTACCAAATCACGCAGGGCACGTAACGATAAAGAAAGCTCTTGATAAATGAGTACGGCGCTTTGACTGCTCACCGAGGAGGCGATTTTGCGCGCTTGAATTATGCGCCATAACTGCACCAAATAGTAAATATCCTCTTCAAGTTTTGCGGCGGGTACCCGTTCGGCAGCGGTACGCGCAATGAGCCCGCCCGTTAAATTGGCGTTTGCCATCAGGGTCGCTAACTCAGTTTTTAACCGATAACGCTCCTCTTCACTATCAATGCGCTGCGAGATGCCAATGTGCTCGCTTGAGGGTAAATACACCAAATAGCGTGATGGCAACGAGATATTGGTTGTCAAACGCGCGCCTTTCGTGCCTAACTGGTCCTTGGTGACTTGCACCAGTAGTTTTTGCCCCTCTTGCAAACGGTGCTGAATCAATTCCTGCACCGGCACTGCATTTTTTGGCTTATCCTGGTGTTTGTTCACAGGGTCAACCTGGGTAATGGCATTGCCCACAACTTCAGGAGAGGCACTGTCTAACCCTTCTAAACGCTCTAAATCAGCTTCTAAGCCGTCGCTTGATAAGGTCGTCGATGTGGCTGCGGTTAAGAATTCGCCCTCGACTAGGTCACTATCTAAAAACTCAGCGCCTAAAAACTCAGGGCTTAAATTATCTGACTCTGTCGCCAATACCGATTTCTTGGCGCGCAAGTTATCACGGCTTTGCGCAACTTGTGTGACCATAGGAATGGGCATAGTTACCCCATTCACTGCGAGTTTAGCCAAGGTTTGCGCGGGGCTAACATAACGGGAGGCGGCAATCGCAGGAAAGTTTCTTAAGGCCGTTATGACGGCATTTTTTACTGTATTATTCGTATTACTGTTATTACTGTTATTACTGTTATTACTGTCTTTATTGTCATCCGTGAGCGGCTGTTTTTGTGCTTGTGCAACCTGATCTGGCCCATCGACCAGCATGCTGGTGAGCACCGTCGGCGGTTTAGGAGACTTTAATTTGCTACGGGAGCTTGATACTGTAGGAGCAGGATTAGAAGTAGACACAGCACGTGGGGCACGGCGCATGTCGTTGACGTGTAAAAAGGCGGTGCGCGACTGGCCAATGTCGACAAAAGCGGCCTGCATGCCGGGCAGAACTCGCACTACGGTACCTAAATAGATATTACCAACTAGTCCAAGTTTGTTGTGACGCTCAATATAAATCTCGCTCACCACGCTATTATTAAGAACCGCAACGCGTGACTCCATAGGGCTGACATTGATAAGTAGCTCTTCTGACATAACAGACCTGTTGACATTGTTGATTGACATTGTTGATTGACATTGTTGATTGATATTGTTAAT
>JAGLBE010000139.1 GCA_018260445.1 Psychrobacter sp. | reverse complement strand
AAATAATATAATACAATAATAATAAAATTTATGTTGTTTATTTATAAAAAATCATAATTATAAAATAATATTAATCGCAAAAATTAATTAAAATAGTTTTCAATTTCATTCTTTGCATTTTTAATCGGTGCGATTGGTTTTAAAAAAGAGGAAATTAAAATTTAAAAAAAACAGTAATTCGCCCGTCTGAAAAGCACCTTTTTTTAATTATTGAAACTACACACAAAATAATTTTTTTTTTATTTGCTAAAATTTTACTCACAAAGAATGTAGTACAAGTTTAAAAAAAAATTAAAAATTAAAAATTAAAATCACGTTTGAACAAATTATCAAGTACAAAGAAATCAAATCAATTAATCAAAGGCGAAATAAATAAATAAATAAATAAATAATTGAAAATTTATTTATTTATTCGTTTTTTATTTTTAATAATAATAATAATAATAATAATAATAATAATAATAATAATAATAATCGATGTTGCCCCAACGCTTGGAGGATTAAAAGGAATAATTCGAGCGCGAAGGAAATTCATTCCCTCCACCCTTTACCGGGGAAATCGGAGCCGATTTGACTCATTTTGGACCAAAATCAATAAATAATTTAAATAAATAAATAAATAAATTAATTAATTAATTAACGAAGGCAATTGTCGATGTTAAACTCTCGTTAAATTTTTGGGTCGTTTCGGTCTCGTTAGGTTCGTTTTGCCACCGACGATGCCAGCAGCAGCAGCAGCTGCAGCAGCCGTTAAA
>JAGLBE010000138.1 GCA_018260445.1 Psychrobacter sp. | reverse complement strand
GAACTCTATTAGGAAGTCTATTAGACTTCTATAGGAAGACTATTAAACTCTATTAGGAAGACTCTATTAGGGAAGACTATTTTACAAAGACTATTAAACTCTATCAGGAAGACTCTATTCGGGAAGATTATTTTAAAGACTATTAAACTCTATTATGAAGACTCTATTAAGGAAGACTATTTTAAGGCTATTAAACTCTATTAGGAGGTCCATTAGTCTTCTATGGAAGACTATTAAACTTTATTATGAAGACTCTATTAGGAAAGACTATTAAATTCTATTATGAAAACTATTTTAAAGACTATTAAACTCTATTAGGAGGTCTATTAGTCTTCTAAAGGAAGACTATTAAACTCTATCAGGAAGACTCTATTAGAGAAGACTATTATAAAGACTATTAAACTCTATTAGGAAGTCTATTAGTCTTCTATAGGAAGACTGTTAAACTTTATTAGGAAGACTCTATTAGGGAAACTATTTTAAAGACTATTAAACTCTATTATGAAGACTATTTTAAAGACTATTAAACTCTATTAGGAGGTCCATTAGTCTTCTATGGAAGACTATTAAACTCTATTATGAAGACTCTATTAGGGAAGATTATTTTAAAGACTATTAAATTCTATTAGGAGGTCTATTACTCTTCTATAGGAAGACTATTAAACTCTATTAGGGTAGAAGACTATTAAACTCTATTAGAGAAGAATATTATAAAGACTATTAAACTCTATTAGTCGCGGGACTATAGGACT
>JAGLBE010000137.1:475-757 GCA_018260445.1 Psychrobacter sp. | reverse complement strand
CAACATTCAAACACCACTCACCGTAAAACGGAGTCTGCTGAATTTGATTCGGCTGCGTCCTTTGAACTGACGATGCTCTTTTAGAGGGAATATAATTCCTACGCATAACAAAACACAAAAAAAAATATCAACAACAACAACAACAACAACAGCAAAACTACTACTTTTGCGACGTTCAAAAGTAAAAAAAAAACAAATTTCTAATGGCGTGGACTAGCAGTCGCGGTGAAACACGCTCTGGGGGCATGAATCAAGATAGACAGCAACAGAGAATAGAGATTT
>JAGLBE010000137.1:0-465 GCA_018260445.1 Psychrobacter sp. | reverse complement strand
GTAAATATTATGGTAATTAAAAATTTTCTTTTATTTTATCTAGTCAATTAATTCTGAATTGGAAAATTAGTAGCCGAAAAACTACCGGCCGACAAGGTAAGCGGAAAGATGCGCAATTTAATTGCATCATAAAAATGGGCCTTGACACCAATGAGGAGGGAATCCTCAACGATGAAAAGATAATTTTCACATTTTAGTGATGTCGATGAAATAAAAAAAAGAAAGAAAAAAAAAAAGGAATCCGAAACGAGAGATGTCACGAGAGAAAACTGGCAACCGAATCGCAACCCAAATTGAGGAAACCAAAAAATGCATTTTCAACAACAACGACAACAACAACAACAATAACAACCAGCGAGCAGCAAGCTGTTTCCTATTTTTTTTTTTTTTTTTTTTTTTTTTACGGCACTAATGCGACCGGAATTGACACCGGAAGGAAACTGAATGATCACCAACCGTTTTCTT
>JAGLBE010000136.1 GCA_018260445.1 Psychrobacter sp. | reverse complement strand
TATCTAATTGCTCAATTGTGGCCGTTTTATCGTCCACCAGCTTTTGCGCATCTAGCAAATCCTGATTCGTTTTAGCCTGACGTGCTTGCGTTGTTTGAAAGCGCTTGCTGTTCTTGGCCACAAGACGCATCATACGGCCAGCCAGCGCGGGTAACTGCACGTTATCACCGTGTTTAGGCGATAACACCGCAGTCACGTCGCGGCTGTTAAGTAGCCATTTCCAGCTAATCATAATATCACTTGGCATAATCTTACTGGGCGTGCTATCTGGGTTATGAAACCAGATAGATATCTTTTGACCGTCGGACATATCAAAAACGAATGCCACGTTTTTCATGCCCATACGCTTAAACGGCTTGGTTTGAGTCACATTGCTCACTGATATACCGTCTACTGTCACGGCGCTCATGGCCTTAAACAGCCTGTCTTTTAATAGTGGCAGCCGGCTTGACGTGTCCATCAACGAGTCAAACGCTTCATACGTGGCGCCAACATCTTTTAACGCTTGTGTGATATCAAACGCCGCTACTAGCTCATGATTGTGGTCAGCACGCACCATATCTTGATACAACATCGCATCACTACCGCCATGACTGGTTAAGCTCATGCCATCCCATTGAGGCATCTCAAACGTGGTACGTGTACTTTCCGCTCGTAGCTCGCTTGCAGTAATAGCCGGCAGAAATGATTGCTTTTGTGAAGGGTTATTTGTAATGTTATCTAGTGCGTGCGTCGGCCAAGTTGTTGATGGCTCAAGGTCTAGGCTATC
>JAGLBE010000135.1:515-770 GCA_018260445.1 Psychrobacter sp. | reverse complement strand
GAATAATTAAATTAGAATTAAAATTTAATTTCATTCGCTTTAAATTGGATTTGGGTGCTTGTTGAAAAATATGTATCAAAATCAATAAATATAGGAAACGAGTTATTTCTTCATTTCTATATTTATTTATTTATTTATTTATTTATTTAGATCCTCCCCTACCCCCGGGGGGAAGAAATCCGGAATAATTTTTTTCTCTCTTCCCATGAAAACAGTGGAAAATTCAAACCAAATTTTTTTTCTTGCTCAATTTTC
>JAGLBE010000135.1:0-505 GCA_018260445.1 Psychrobacter sp. | reverse complement strand
AAAAAAAAAAGCAGAAACAGAAAAACCAATTTCCCAAGACAAAAGCATTCGAATTTCAAGAGTGCCCGTCCCTTTATCAATTTGAAATAATTTGTTCAATCGCTTTTCACTTAATTCATTCTTTTATTTATTTATTTATTTATTTATTTGTTTATTTATATTTTACATAATTACAAACGGGGTGGGAGAAGGGGGAAGAGAAGGGGGCAGGCAGGAGGGAAATAAAAATTGAAAGCTCATCACCGAATCAACACAGCTTAAAAGAAACCTCCCCCCCTCCCCCCAACTTTGAGATTTTCAATGGAAGCGAAAACATGATTTGCAACATAATTTATGTTTTTCTCTTTCTTTTATTATTCCCTAATAATAGCAGTGTCAATTCGTTTCATTCATTAATTATTTATTTATTTATTTATTTTCATTTTTGGTCGGATTAACAAAACAAGGAAAAAATGAACAATAACTGCCTTTCCTAAATCGTTCAAGAAAACGAACAAAATAATAA
>JAGLBE010000134.1 GCA_018260445.1 Psychrobacter sp. | reverse complement strand
AGAAACCAAATCGCACAAATGGCTTTTTTCTTTAACTAAAACGTTTTGTTAAGTTTTAAATTATTCAGTTTTTAAATTATCATAAATTATTTATTAGAAATAAGGTTATTGATTAATTTATTTTTTGTCTATGGACCAAGTGATTTTCCTAGAATTTAGTCCTGACCCAGTTTTCCTTTATCTTAAGGCTATGGCGTTGCTTTCGTTCTTCTGTTCACTTTGCACCTGTTTTTCTTTTGTTTTGTTAATAATAATAATAATAATAATAATAATAATCACAATCGCATTTTAAACGGTGTGTAAAAGCAACACTTACGATTTAAATAAATAAAAATAATAATAAAAAACGCGATTTTTGGGCTGTAACGTCGTGCTGAAAATCTGGCAGAACCTGGTTGAGACATTCTGGTGACTGATTGACCGATTTCCAAAAATTTCTTCTGCCAGAATGTCAACCAGCTTCTGCCAGATATTTAACACGACGTTATAGCCCAAAAATCGTGTTTTTTACATAGTATTTAAAATAATAATATTTATTCATTATTAATTTAATAATGCAGATAAAACGTTTTTAAAAAATCGTTAAAGTTATGCATTCAGTTGTTTAAGTTGTGCCTTCAAAAAAAAGAGGAATAAAAAATAAATAACGTTGATTCATCTTTGATTGAATCAACAAAGATTGATTGAAAATCTTTTCCGATCTAAGGTTTAAAGGTTTTAAGGTTGATTTTAAGGTCGCATTAAAGTTTCATCAGAATTCGAGTTCTCTCAG
>JAGLBE010000133.1 GCA_018260445.1 Psychrobacter sp. | reverse complement strand
AAATTTAAATTTTAAACGCGGTTAAAAAAAGCTTTCTCACGGACATTCAAAGTCGCGATAAATTTGCGTATTTATTTATCAGTTTAACTCAGAAAACGCGTTGCAGTTATTAGTTTTACAATTTTATAGTTTTTATAGTTTTATTAAATACTTTAGTTTTAAGTTACTAAATTGAAAGAAAAAAATTAAATGCATTATTCTCTTTCAAAACTTTTTCAAGTTTTTTATATTTTTCACGACTTTAGTTTTAATCACAAATTAAATACAATTTTTCACTGTGTTAAAACACGATTTTTTTGGGTTATAATGTCGCTTAAAGTATCTGGCAGAAGAATTGTCAGAGAAATACCAAACGTTTCGCACCTTAACAGCTGCTGGCTTCTTAGTCAGTGGTCCCATTTGGGTGACTGGCGAAACGTTTGGTGTTTTTCTGACAATTCTTCTGCCAGATACATTACACGACATTATAATTCGAAAATTGTAAGTGTTTTAACACAGTTAAAAATTGTATTTAATTTATGCTTTAAAGCCAACACAATTAAACTTAGTATTTAGTTTGTGATTAAAACTAAATTCGTATATAAAAACTTGAAGTTTTAAAGGCAATTTTATTTATTCTTTAAAGAAAAGCTTAAAAAATTGTTTTATTTTGAGTTGCATCGACACAGTGAAATTTTAGCTCATTTAATTTCGACCAGCTGCTTGTAGAGCGCCTTTTAGTAGGGAAACAACTAGTTCGCCGTTTATTTACAAACAAAAAAAATCTCTCCGACT
>JAGLBE010000132.1:381-776 GCA_018260445.1 Psychrobacter sp. | reverse complement strand
AAGTAAACGAATCCGTCGACGACCACGAAAAGGCCGAACCAATTAATTTTCTTTTGAAATTGAAAAAAATAAAATAAAAATGGAAAATGCCCACCCTAAAAGTGAAAGGATGGCGCAACAACAACAACAACAACAACAAAAAGAGGTTTTTAGACCAAACATCGATGACCGCTTCTGTTTGTCCTCTCTTTCCATTAACCCAAAAAAAAAAAAAAAAAAAAAAAAAATAAGGAAAAAAAAAATGAAATTTATTTTTTTTTTTTTTATTTTTATTTTTTTTTTTTTTAATTTATTTTATTTTTTTTTTGTCGAAAACATACACCCCCAATTACGAAATAATTATTTATGACAGGCGGATCACGAGGAGGAGGGGGAAGAAGAAAAAAAGAGAAAGG
>JAGLBE010000132.1:0-371 GCA_018260445.1 Psychrobacter sp. | reverse complement strand
TTATTTTTTATTAACTTATTTAAATTAAACGTCGATGACTTATCAATTTTAATTCACGGAGTTAGATGTGAAAAAAAAAAAAAATAAGAAACGAAAACGTTATTGGGAGAATCGGAAAATTCGCTTCCAACAACAACAACAACAACAACCAACAACGAGTCACGGCGGCGGTCCGCGCGTTTCTCTAATTTATTTATTTATTTTTTTTATTTTTATTTTTATTTTTTTATTTTTATTTTTTTCTCTCTCTCTCTCTCTCTCTATCTCCTTTGACCATCCGTCTGTCTGCTTTATGCGATGCTGCCATCACGTGTTACGTGACTCGCCAGATGGGAAAAACCGATGGGCGAAACGAAACGAAAGAAAAAATG
>JAGLBE010000131.1:499-778 GCA_018260445.1 Psychrobacter sp. | reverse complement strand
CAAAGCGGGCACCAGCATACCGCCCAGCGCTGCGGCTGCGGGTAAAATAATTTGCTTGACGTTTGATAACTCGCCTATTAGCACCTCACGTTTCAGCTCCAAACCCACCAAAAAAAAGAACACCGCCATTAAGCCATCGTTAATCCAGTGGTGGGCATCTTTATCAATAATCAAGTCGCCAATTTGCACCACAACAGGGGCATGGATAAGAGATTCATACCAATGCTGTAGCGGTGAATTCGCCACTATCATGGCCGCCAAAGCAGCAAGCGCCAGCAC
>JAGLBE010000131.1:0-489 GCA_018260445.1 Psychrobacter sp. | reverse complement strand
TAACAAAAGTCTAACAATAGAACTAGACTGTATTGCTAGGGTGGCTAACAGCAGCGACTGTTAAGTGAGATACACGACAATATCGTTAATCCTATAAATAGTTAGCGATTATGGTAGCAGAAAAGTGTTATAAATCGAGTACTATCTCTTTGTTAAAGGGTCACTCTCTTTGTTAAAGGGTCACTATTGGTTAGGATAACACCATTGCCTGGCGCAAGATATTATTTGGAGAACGGGTATGGAAGTATCTTTATCGCTTGACGTGGTGATGATGTTAGTCGCCGTTGCCAGTGTCGCAGGGTTTATTGACGCCATCGCTGGCGGCGGTGGTCTGTTAACCATTCCTGCGATGTTGCTTGCCAATATTCCACCCGTGTTAACCCTAGGCACCAATAAGCTACAAGCGGCTTCAGGGGCACTAGCGGCTTCTATCACCATGATTAAAAAAGGCGTGGTACAGCCAAAAGAGATGAAGATGGCGATTGCCAG
>JAGLBE010000130.1:455-778 GCA_018260445.1 Psychrobacter sp. | reverse complement strand
GTATTGATATCTGCTATATATAGTAGTCACATCATTTATAGTACAAAAACAAAAAATAGATAAGACAACCGATGCACCTAATGCTAAAAATTATTGGCAACAGGTTATATTCGTACATTCGATTAAGTGACTTATCGCTATAGTATCGATATAGTATTTTAATGGCCATCCATCAATGCTAAATGCTTGTTATCGGCATTGTTAGCGTCATTAAAACCTTATTGAGCTTTATCAATTATGCGTTACTGCGTTTTTAATAATCATTACCTTTCATTAACAATATAAGTAACGGAACAAATTTAAAATATAATCTGATTGTTCGT
>JAGLBE010000130.1:0-446 GCA_018260445.1 Psychrobacter sp. | reverse complement strand
ACTATAAGATCTCATATTATAAGATAATTTCGTTTTGATACTTACCATAATTTTTTAACAGTTCAATTGATTTCTGCAAAAATAATTTCTTTACGGCGTCAGAATATGACGCAGCACTTTAAGTTTAAAAAAGGACATTTTATTAGGCGTTAATTACTGAATTAGCAGGGATAAGCAGCGGCTAAGTCCCTGTTGTACCAGTTTAATATCATCTATCTAATGTCAAAAATATAGCGGCTCTTTTTACAAGCACAGCTTGATAGGCCGAAGGCTCGTCATAGATATTTAGACATAAGATATCTAGACATACAAATTTTAGACATTTTTAGACCTATAGATATCCTATAGACATCCTATAGATATTTAGTATCATCTATTTTATGATACCAAGGTGACATCCTAATCATGTTAAAATAAGTTACCCATAACCTGTTTGCTAATTCATC
>JAGLBE010000012.1:526-79807 GCA_018260445.1 Psychrobacter sp. | reverse complement strand
CAAGGATGGCTTGAGGATGATTTGCCGAATCTATTTAAAAATATGGGGTGTGGTGATTTTATCTTGAATTGACTATAGCGATATGACCTTTTATTCGCCCAACAACGATGGCCGTTTTCAGGGGCAAATGAAAATGTCGTATGCCAAGCTAAAAGATGAGTTTGGGCGTGCAGATTATAAGTATTTTCTGCAAAATGGCGCTACCGAATGCTCTAGAGACAGCGACCTGCGTATCAACGCGCAGCGTTTTTGTTTTACTGTACCGATAAAAGGCGCTGTTTTCCCCCAAGTAAGCAATCTAAGTTTAATTCAGTCGCAATACAGCGCTTTAACCAAGCCGTATCCGGTGACTATTTATACCAATACCACCTCGCAACAAGTTGAGCAGCATCGCGCCGATAAAAATCCTATCGAAAAACTGGTGTTACTGCCGTTTGCTTTGGCATTTGATGTGGTGACCTTGCCGATTCAACTGCTGGATAACCTGCATTAACCATAGCGTTTGGCGTTACCCATAGATGATTGACAGAGAAAAAAAGGGGCTGCAACACACAGCAATGATCCAACTGCAAAACATAAAAAACCCCACCGCAACAGGGTAGGGTTTTTTAAACGTGACTGGACTAAATGGTGTTAAATGCTTATTTGATTTTTTTCATTTCACTGCGTACAGCAGCTTTGGTGGTAGCTGGTAACGGTACATAATCAAGAGCGCTAGCGGTAGCGTCGCCATTGGTCAAAGCCCAGTCAAAGAATTTAACCACTTCTTGTGAGTTAGAGCCGCCGGTTTTTGGTACCAAAATAAAGGTAGCCGCTGAGATTGGCCATGCGTTAGCACCTGGCATATTGGTAATGGTTACCGCAAAGCCTGGGTATTTTGACCAATTGATGTTAGCGGCAGCAGCAAACGTAGAGTCATCAGGTTTTACATATTTGCCAGCACGGTTTAACAGTTGTGTATAAGCCATTTTGTTTTGTTTGGCATAGGCATATTCAACATAACCAATAGAGTTGGGTACACGTTGTACTGTACTGCTCACGCCATCGTTACCTTTACCGCCCACACTGGTAGATACGTTTGGCCATTTTACGGTTTTATCGGCACCAATGCTGCTTTTCCAATCACTTGAAACTTGGCTTAAATAAGTAGTGAATACAAAGGTAGTGCCTGACCCGTCTGAGCGATTAACGGTAGTGATAGGGCCAGCAGGCAAGTTAAGGCCAGGATTTAAAGCCTTGATACGGGCATCATTGAATGAGGTGATTTTACCCAAATAAATATCTGCTAATACAGGGCCTGATAATTTTAATTGACCTGGGCCAACACCAGCGATATTTACCACAGGTACCACACCACCAATCACTGTTGGAAACTGAATCAAACCACTTTGGTTTAATTCTGCTGGCGACATTGGCGCATCTGTGGCACCGAAATCAACAGTTTTGCTTTGAATTTGCTTGATGCCGCCTGAAGAACCAATACCTTGATAGTTCACTTGGTTGCCAGTAGCTTTTTGATAGTCAGCTGACCACTTTGAATAAACAGGTTGTGGAAAAGTTGCGCCAGCGCCAGTAATATTAACGGCAAACGCAGAAGAACCAACAGCTGCTAAAGCAACGCTTAAAAATAGAGGAGCAAGTTTCATGGTCATATCCTTGGGGTGAAGTAGCGGTAATAAATTAGATAACTCAATTGAGCCGGTAACGTAACTGGTTGACTAAGTAAAAAGACTTGACGATGGTGGACATAGGACAGTAGGAGCGAGTTGCCACAATGAGTTAAGAGACTTCAATCAATTAACAATAGCCTTACTCAGCATAGATCCTAATAAATGGCAGTAGGTTTATCAAAAATTCCTTGACATTCAGCTATTGCTTGAATATAGGGCGTTATTTATCAAAACTTTAACCGCAATTTGGCGCTATGATAAGCAAATAAAATGTCAAATTTATGACAAAAATATTAAGTTTTTATGACAAGGGCTAAATAACAGCTAGAAAAGATGCAAACAAGCGATAAACAAGCGATAAGTAAGACAATAATTAACCATTATATAGGGTGACTAGCCTTGAGCAATGTGGCATAAACGAGGGCATAGGTGAACTTCGGTTTACTCTATCCATTTCTATCATCTTATTATTAGCACTGACGCAAAATACGATGTTACTGTTACGGCTTTAAAAGCGACGGGTTATTATTTATGGATTGTCTGGCACCACCTTCAGAGGATTCATACATGATTACCCGCTGCCATACTGGCTACTCATGCGTAAGTCCTAATTATAATAAAAGCAACATCTGCTTTTAAAACAGCAATCTGCCGTATCCGTTATCACCTTGGCCGCTATGCTCAATGCTGTCCACAGTCAATGCGCTGCGACGGATGATACGCCCGTACTGCCCATGCCGCTGCCAAAATACTCGGCGTCGCTCGCCTTGCCTGCCTATAGACGTGACCTTTGCATTCGTATAACATTCAGCTAATTAAGTAATAACTAGGTCGATTTAGGGGTGTTAGGTCACTGATTCAACCTGTTTTATTCCATACGCAGCCCTGCCAATGAGGAGAGTATCATGAGAGTTGTCAATAATATTTTTAAAAAAGGCTATAAACAAGCACTGGTGACTTTGCTTGCCGTAGCGCTTATCGGCTGCACAACGCCCAACCCTGTGACCATCGCCACCACCCAAAACCTATTGCAGCATGAGCGCACCAAGTCCGCCTTACACACTAAGTCTTTTGTGCTGTCAACCGGTGAGACCATCGTTTATGCCGAAAATAACAATGTTAATGGCAAGCCTTTGTTATTGATTCATGGTTTTGGTGGTAATAAGGACAACTTTGTACGTATTGCTGGCAAGTTGGGTGATTATCATCTCATTATCCCCGATTTGCTAGGATTTGGCGATTCGAGTAAACCCATGGCGGCCGATTATCGAGCCGATGCACAGGCCAAGCGCTTACATGAGCTTATGGTGGCCAAAGGGATGGCGTCGCATTTAAACGTGGGCGGTAATTCGATGGGCGGCGCTATTACGGTGGCTTATGGGGCGATGTATCCCAACGAAGTCAACAGCTTGTGGTTGCTAGATAGTGCTGGGTTTTGGTCGGTGCCAATGGCTAAGGCGCTTGCGGGCACTACCCTTGAGAATAACCCACTATTGATTAATAATGTGGACGATTATTATAGATTGTATGGCTTGGTGATGAATAAGCCACCTTATATCCCCAAAACCCTACAAGCGGTATTGGCGCAAGAGCGGATCGCCAATCGCGAGTTGGAGGGTAAGATATTAGCGCAAATTGCTGTGGACAATGTGGAAGCACGGGCGCAAGTGATTGCAGACCATAAAATTCCAACTTTGGTGGTTTGGGGCGATAAAGATCGCTTGATTGAGCCTAAAACCACGGCCGTCATCGCAAAGCTGATACCACAAGCGAAAGTGATTGTGATGCCAGATATCGGCCATGTGCCGATGCTCGAGGCAGTGGATCAAACCGCTAAGGATTATAAGGCGTTTCAGGCGACACTTGAGAAAAAGTAGAGCTATATTAAAAGTTTTTAACCACATTAGGCACTGTAGATCGCTTTGTTTAAAAGCCGGTTTAAATGCTGTTTAAAAAATAGTTTACGTCCTTCTAATTGCAAGTCTTCATACCTGTCTTTACTTAACTGTATAAACGTTTGCTCTTTATCTATGCCGATGAATCGTCTATCGAGTACATTGGCTGCAATACCTGTTGTTGACGAGCCTGTGAAAGGGTCAAGGATTAAGTCGTTCTTTTTAGTAGCGGCTAAAATGATTTGTGCTAATAACGCTAAAGGCTTTTGAGTAGGATGTTTACCACAACTTTTTTCCCATTGAGCAATGGCAGGTAAACGCCAAACGTCTTTCATTTGCTTATCATTATTAAGCTGTTTCATTAAGTTATAATTGAAGTAGTGTGGAACTTTAGGATGTTTTCTAGCCCAAATGATATATTCGGTAGAATGAGTAAAAAAACGACAAGAAAAATTAGGTGGGGGATTGCTCTTCTCCCACGTAATCATATTTAGAATCTTGAAACCAAGCCTAGGTAGAAGTTTACCAATTGTGAAGATGTTATGGTGAGTCCCGCTTACCCAAATAGTCGCATTGTCTGCCATTTTATCTCTAGCTGATGATAACCATGTATAGGTAAAGCTATCAATATCATCATCTGTCGTGAATTTATCCCATACCCCTTTATTAACTGATTGAACCCTGCCATTCTTGAGGGTTAACCCATCATTTGACAAAAAATAAGGCGGATCAGCAAATATCATGTTTAAAGGCTGGTCTAGTGTGTTGATCGCAGTGAGACAATCTTCTTGAAATAAGAGGAAATCGTCGTTGTGACTTTTAAAATAGAGGCTAGACATTCGTTATTCCAACATATCTGCCAAAAAGTGTAACAGCGTAGGTAGATCAAAGGATCCTTCCACAAAACCAAATTTTTCGCAGTCTTCAGGAATCAATACCTGTTGCCCTGTAAACCTTGAATCTTCGCTTATTAGTCGCAACGTGCTCACCAATTCATCCCTAACCACTATTGGGCTTTGTGAGCGCAATATTTCGTTATGGGCATCTTTATCAGAGGAATGCGCTAAATTAATCGTTAAGTGGTCAATATGAATCATAGCAGAGCCTCACCTAGATGCGCATCAAAATTTTAAATGACACTTATTGTGTGTGGTTAAAGTGTAGCCAATTCTTGAGAATAAAGCAAATGAAAAAACAAATTTTAATTAAGTTTGGACAGCGCATCCGAGCCTTACGTAAAAACAGAGGGCTTAGTCAAGAACAACTGGCTGAGCTAACAGGGTTTCATCGTAATTACGTTGGCATGATTGAGCGAGGAGAGCGTAACCCTTCCTTGATCAATATTGAAGTGTTTGCGGTTGTGTTTGAGATGAGTTTAGCGCAATTGTTTGAATTATGAGGGAACAGATGAAAATTGAAGAAGCTTTCTTGGTATTGCCAAGTTTTTATAATATAAAATTTGGTGTCTTAAAAGATCATGATATGCTTAAGGAAACCATTGATTTAGCAGTCTTAAAAAAGAATAAGGGTTTTGCTGGCCAGTTTTTGGAGAAGTTGCTAGGTTTAACTCTATCGAATCAAGCAACAGATTTTGAGAATGGTGAGCTAAAGACCAATAAGTCTCATCCAGATGGTAGACCTATGGAGACTATGGCGATTACACAAATAGGAACACAGTTTGATGACTTGTTTTACAACAGCAATAAATTCCACGATACACACTTGTACCAAAAAATAGAAAGTATCTTGTACGTACCAGCTGTGAAAGGTGAAAAACAAGAAGACTGGTACTTTTTGCCTGCTCATTATTTAGATCTTCGAGACAATCAGATTTTAAAAAACATATTAGATAACGATTTTGAAAGCATTAAAAGCCAGATACATCAGTTGATGCGTGACCCCAAAGATGGCCTCTTACACACAGTAAATGGACAATACATTCAAATTAGAACTAAGGATAGCAAGCCCTATAACGCTATTTACTCTAAACATTTAAATCGTTATGTTTCGAACAAGGGCTTTGCATTTTATTTCAAAAAAGAGTTTATGCAAGCCATACAAAATAAAGACATACCCAGTCGAATGATTCTTTAGTAATTCCGAATCAGTAATTCGTTAATTTGTCCTCGTTGGCTGCCATTCGAGTTAATACTGCGATGTGCTTTCACGCGTTCAATCGTATAATCGGCATATAAATCATCAAAAAAACTATCTTGCTGAGCAGGTCTAGCCGTGTCTGAGTTGCTAAGTAGCCACTGATAACCCTTGTTATCTAAAGTGTCACAGAATTGCTTAAGCTTCCTTTGGTCATCATCGTTAAAACTGCCCTTAGCATACGAGGTGAAGCTCGATGACTCACTCAATGGTTTATAAGGCGGATCGAGGTAAAAAAAAGTAGGCAGATTTTCCTGATCAAGTTGTTTAGTCTTTGATAAAAATTCGTCAAAACTTATATTAAGTATGTCTACATTGGCTAATAGCTGAGAGGCTTTGTTAATAGCATCTGCAAAGGCAAATCGAGGCTGCTTATAACTGCCAATAGGCACATTAAACTCATTTTTGCGATTAACCCGATACAAGCCATTAAAGCCTGCCCTATTTAAAAATACAAATAAAGCGGCATGTTTTATCGCATCCTTATCGCGTAAGTTAAACTGTCGCCGTTTATCATAATAGTAGGGCTGTTTTGCTGCTTTATCCTCAAGAATATCGTATTCTGCTTGAATAGTGTTTAGCGCATTTAATAGCTTATTTGGTTGCGATTTAACAACTTGATAAAGGTTAATGAGATCGGTATTTATATCATTTAAGATAACTTTTTGAGGGGGATACTCACTCTCCATAAGGTGCAAAGCAACAGCGGCACTACCAGCAAATAACTCAACAAACTGATAAGGCTGACCGGTTTGAATATACTCGGGTAATCGCTGAGTAATATCAGTAATAAGTTGGCTTTTACCACCCACCCACTTTACAAATGGTTTTGCCATCACTACAACCTGATTTAGCATAAATTAGGGTGGCATTATATCAAATATGGCGACTGGGTATTACACGATTCAACTAAGATGACCTATGCACCTAACGATTCCCCATTGAATATAAACCCATACAGTGCTAAATTCTAGCAACCTATTTGATATGCAGCGAGTGACCATGAGTGACCCGATAAATGACCCAAGCAATGCACCGTTAAATGACCCAATGACCGATGCCAAAACTGACCCCACGTCGTCTCCCCAAAACGAAGCACCGCTTGCGCAATCTGCTGACCCATTACCGTGTAGCCCCGAGCCCAAAGCCACACTAGAGGACAAACCAGCCCAGCCCACTACTGCGAACTTAAATAAAGAGAAAGATAAAGATAAAGTGCCGGCCACAGATGTCTCGCTCATTTGTGATGACAACCTAACCCGATCTAAAGACAGGGCGCCACAGCAAAAACCCCCGAAAACCTATGCAAAACGCGGCTATCAGTTGCTATTGGTCGTCGCGCTTATCGCTGCTTTTTTAATGGCCATGGTCTATCAAACCTTATTAGGGCACCTCAATCGGCCTGCTGAAGACCTGATAGTAGACGAGGGACAAAGCTACTATGGGCTATTGCCGCTATATCAAAATAGTGTGCCGATGTTTTCAGCCAGCCTTGCCAAACTGTATATCAAAACCTACGTCAAAGCGCCACTGCAAGCGGGCACCTATGCGATGCCAGCAAATCCAACCTTTAAACAAATGATTGCGGCACTACAGCAGGAGCAAAAGGTAGAAACCCTAGTAGTGCAAATCATTGAGGGTAAAACCGCGGGCGATTTGTATCAAACCTTGGCCAACACGCCGGGCATTAAGCTTGAAGTATTACAGGCGGATGGCACGCCCAAGCCCAACCTCAAACAAGCGCTTGGCATTGATGCTACCACACCACCGGGCAAATACGCCGAGAATTTAGAGGGCTGGTTTACGCCCAACACCTATCACTATCCTAAAGGGGCGAGCGACAAGCAAGTGTTAACCGACCTATACCACAGTCAAAAACAGGCTTTGGATAAGGCTTGGGCCAACCGCGCAGAAGATTTGCCGTATGCCTCGCCTTATGAGGCGCTGATTATGGCCTCGATTATCGAAAAAGAAACCAGCGTACCCAGTGAACGCGCCGTGGTGGCGGCAGTGTTTGTCAACCGTCTAAAAAAAGGCATACGTCTGCAAACCGATCCGACCATTATTTATGGTATCAAAGAGCGTTATGACGGCAACATCCGCCGTGAAGACATCAATGAGAAAACCGACTACAACACCTACCAAATAGATGGCTTGCCGCCCACGCCCATTGCGCTACCCTCCCATGCGTCTATCGAGGCGGCCATGCACCCAGCAGATAGCGACGCTTTATATTTTGTGGCGACGGGCACGGGCGGGCATAAATTTACCACGACGCTACAAGCGCACAATCAAGCAGTACAAGAGTATTTAAAGGTTATTCGAGCCAAAGAATAACAATCTAGCGGTGTATAGTGAGTGAGTTATGCAGCAGGGTCAGTTTATTAGCTTCGAGGGTACAGAAGGCGTGGGCAAAACCACGGCCATAGACGGTTTGTGTCAGCGCTTAGCTCAGCACAATATCGACTACGTGCGCACTCGAGAACCGGGCGGCAGTGCGCTTGGCGAGCGCTTGCGGCAGTTGTTATTAGACCCGAGTACCCAGATTAATGACGACACCGAGTTGCTGTTAATGTTTGCCGCCCGCAGTGACCATCTGCATCAGCTTATCCTACCTGCTTTGCAAGCCAACCAATGGGTGATTTGCGACCGCTTTATCGACTCGACCGTGGCGTATCAGGGTTATGGACGCAGTTTTGGCGATGCGGCCATGCTGACAAAAATAGAGCAGCTTATTGCTCAGTTTGTGCCCCGCTTGCCGGACTTAACCTTTTGGCTGGATTTGCCGATTGCAGAGGGGATGCGGCGGGCGGGCAAAAGAGGCGCCGCCGACCGTTTTGAGCAGCAAGCACTGGCGTTTTTTGAACGGGTGCATCAAGGCTTTGCCGCGCAGCACGCGCAGTATGATAAACGTATACAGCGTATTGATGCCGGTGGCGATGCCGATAGCGTTGGCGAGCGAGTATGGCAGACGTTGCAAGACGCTGTTGATTTAGACTTTTAAATAGCGGGGTTACTACCTAAATAACGGCTGGAATTCTAGCGCAGTTGTATCGATACATTGATGCATGGAAAAGGTGGTCGCATGGATACAATAATAGGCTAGAGTAAAAAAGGCGCACCCAGTAACGGTGCGCCTTTCTTTGTCTTTCTTTGTCCTTTGTCTCGCTTTATCTTGTGGCCTTGTTAATCGTCATGCAGATGTTATCAACACAGCGGCAACACGGGTTGGCTACTCTGTGTATCAGTCGTCATCATTTGGTTTAGTCATTCTCCGCTTTGGTTTTGCGGGCGACAGTATCGGGCAGACGCTCAGGATCTAACGTACCGTTCGCCTGTTTTGGGGCTTGGGAGTTGCCATTGGTGCGGGACTGCAACGACTTGAGCGAATTGCTAGGCTTATTATTGCTAGTGGGTGCCTTTTTTTCAAGCTTTTGCTCGAGCTCTGCCGCTAGTTTTTGCTCAGGGGTTTTAACAATGAGAGGCGTGGCAGACGCATCTGGCTGATTAATGGGCGTGCCGGTCAAACCCGGCAAACTTTGAGCCGCTGTTGGCGGTTTGTTGTCTACTGATGCTAGGTCACTGATAGCCTGAATAGGCTCAACAGTCTGGGAGGTAGGCTCGGCAAAGGGCTCGATGACCGGCGCCGCTGTTTTGGGGCTTGATTTAGCCTGCATGGCCTGCATGCTGCTATCTAATCTGGCGTCATCGTCGCTCTTGTGTGCATCTGCTGGCGCTAGCGTGTTATCCAAAACCTTTTCAACACGTTTTTCGGGCAGTTTTTGACTGGCATCAAATTGTGCATCGGCGCGCGCGTGCTTGCTGTTGTTTTTGGGTCACATCGACTTCTTTGGGTTGAACCTCATCGTCAATCACCAAAGCCACCAGTTTATGCTCGCGCGGTATGTCATTGTCAAAACTATCGGTGATAACGTGCAGGCGTTTCTCTTTATCTACCGTATATAACGGCACATATTGTTTGTTGTCGTCTCGATACTGGGCAAAGCTGTAGCTGTCGGTAATGTTGGTGATTTTAATCCGCGCCTTTTTAGAGAGCATACTGGCCATTTTCGTATAGGTCGTATCGCGGCTAAACGACCAACGTGATTTAAAATTGGACTGCTTCTCTTCACGCTCATTTTTGGCTTTATCTTCACTAAATTTAAGCCGATAAATTTTTTGTTCGCCAAATTCGTGGCGGTAATGCAGCTCCGCTAAGGTGTTGAGCTCCTTATCCATACTCATGGCAAACAGATGCCCAATACCAATTATATCCAAATGGCTGTCGGCATGATCCGACACCGGATTGCCAAAATAAGTGCGTAGCCCCGCCATACGGGCTTTGGCAATATTGTATAGTTATTGTGAGCGACCAATACTTCAAAACCTTGGTCTTTTAGGGTTTCGGCCACCAGTAAGGCAATGGGGTTAGAACCGACAATCAAGACGCCATTGCTGGCAGGCTCGCGCACCCCTAACAGGTTGCCAATCCCTTTAGCGCCCAAACCTTGAATGACCACCGTACCAATAATCACCATAAAGACCAGCGGCACTAATAACTCGACCCCTTGCAACACTTCGGCTTGCTCTTGCAAACGAATCGCAAATAGGGAGGAGATAGCCGCAGCAACGATACCACGAGGGCCAATCCAGCTGATCATCAGCTTTTCTGACGTCTTAAGGTTTGAACCAGCGGACGACGCCCAAACAGACAAGGGGCGGGCAACAAACATAACAATAGCCAGCAGTACCAACCCTTGAAAGCCTACGCTTAATAAGCTCGTCAGCTCAACTCGAGCAGCCAACACGATAAACAATACCGAAATAAGCAGAACGGTTAGCGACTCGTTAAACTCTAAAATCTGCTCGTGGGGAAAGCCTTTCCAGTTGGCGAGCGCAACCCCCATCACGGTGACTGCCAATAACCCTGACTCGTGTTCTAAATGGTTAGAGAATGAGAACAGTACCAGCACAAAGGCTAAGGTAAACACGTTGTGCAAGAACTCTGGAATCATATGGCGTTTGATAAGGTTGGCCAAAACAAAGGCACCAAATAGACCAATCAGGGTAGCAACGACAACAATTTGGCCAAATAGGAAAATACTGTTGGCCTCACCGCCAGATATTATATACTCATAGACCAAGACCACCGCAATCGCCCCAACAGGGTCAATAACAATGCCCTTTCATTTTAGGATGTTGGAAATGGTTTTATTGGGACGCACACTGCGCAGCAAAGGCATGATAACGGTAGGGCCAGTGACGCAAACCAGCGCCCCAAATAATAGAGCAATTAGCGGGTCGACATCAAACAAAATATAGGTAGAGAGCCCCACGATAGCAATGGTGATTAGCACCCCGACCGAGACCAGCATCTGCACCACTTTACCGTACTGTTTAATTTCGTCAAACTCTAAGGTGAGTGAGCCTTCAAACAAAATAACCGCCACCCCCAAGGAGATAAACGGGAACAACAAGTCGCCCAGCACCGCGTCGGGGTCAAAATAGCCTATCATTGGGCCAACAACAATGCCAATAATGAGTAGAAATAATATGGATGGCTGCTTTAAATACCAAGCCAACCACTGTGCGGCAATGCCGAGCGCAACCACGCTAGATAATAATAAGGCGGTATCCATGAGATTGTCCTTGTATTGTAAGATGACACCAGTGGATGGGTGCGGTGTTACCGTACCTGATGTACACTATAGTCTGTCGTCAACGAGCGGCTAATCAATAGCGCTGTTAAGATGGTATAATCTAATCTAAGCTGATAATTTGATGGGTTAGGACGTGTTAACCAAGCCCTTAACGTATTGGTCGCTAAACCTCTTGGTCGCTAAACAAACCAAGTCATAAAAATGGCGATGCATGTTAACCATTAGTTAAGGCTTCGACACCAATGTGTCTACAGTACCCTGCTTTAAACCTATGATAGTATAACGATCTTATCTAGCCTTAACCTAACAGTGAAACCTATCTTGTTTTGGGCGCAGCATAGCGCAGAGATTTATAGGGCTGACGACAAATTTCCAGAATTTATAGATGACGGGCGCCATTATATGCGGCCTATGATAGCATAGAACGTCAGTTAGGGTTTTTAAGGCAAAAATGGCGTTATCGGCCGCTAGTTATTAGACCCAATATTAGTTCAGTTGTTGGCATTGTGATACTGCCTATTTTCAACATTTGCATTCACAACGTTTATTTTTATTGTTAGTTTTTATAAAGGACAGGATGGATGATATTAATCACAAATAGACAGGCCGTCTTGCACCCTAGCCGGTATGCAAAGTCTCAAAAATGGCTAAAAAACATGGGTGCCGCCAGTTTTTTGACGCTCAGCTCAATCAGTATGGGTGCGGGTTGTTGCGTACTAGGCGCAATGCTCGCCCCCATGCCTGCTCAAGCGGCAGTTGTTGCAACCAACTTTGCCGATTTGGTCGAGCAGGTGGCGCCAGGGGTGGTGCGGGTCAATGTGGTGAAAGAAGTGAGTCAAGAGGAGCTTGCCAAAGCGCAGACTGCCGAATTATTGCGCCAGTTTTTTGGCAACCGGGTCAACATCCCAGAAAGCCAGACCAACCCCACCATTGAATATGCATACGGCACTGCTTTTTTTGTGACGCCCGATGGCTATTTGTTAACCAACCACCATGTGGTGGCAGGCGCTGACAAAATCACCGTCAGCCTAAGCGACCGCACCGAGCTAGATGCCAAATTGGTCAGTAGTGATGAGCGCTCGGATGTGGCGGTATTAAAGGTAGAGGCAACACCGGGTAAGCCATTTCCTGCTTTGCCTATTGGCGATTCTAATTTGGTGCGAGTGGGTGAGCCCGTTTTGGCCATTGGCTCCCCCTTTGGTTTTGATTACTCTGCATCAGCAGGCATTGTGAGCGCCAAAACGCGCAATTTTTCACGCAACACCAGTGTACCGTTTATTCAAACCGATGTGGCGTTAAATCCCGGCAATTCGGGTGGGCCGCTATTTAATCAACGTGGTGAGGTGATTGGTATCAACTCGCGTATTTTTAGTGGTACGGGCGGCTACATGGGCTTGTCGTTCTCGATTCCGATTAATGCAGCAATGGATATCTATGAGCAACTAAAAAGCACCGGGGAGGTCATGCGCCCCTATTTTGGCGTGTTTCCACAGGATATTGACCGCAATTTAGCCGAGGCCTATGGGCTGGATAAACCGCAAGGGGCGCTACTCATTAAAATATCCCCAGACTCGCCTGCCGAAATGGCGGGGTTAAAGCCGGGCGATATCATTACCCAGTATAACGGCCAAGCAGTACTAGAGTCTGCCGATTTAACCAATCAAATTAATCGCGCTAAGCCGGGCGATGCTTTTACCGCTACGGTATTACGTGACGGCAAATTGTTACACGTGAGCGGTAAATTGGTGTCTCAGCCTACGGATGTCACCTCGGATATCAGCGATAAAAACAATAGCCAAATCAAATTAGGCCTACGTATCCGTGAGATACCCAAATCGGAGGCGGCCAAGCTTGGGGCAACAGGGGTGGTGATTACGGCGGTAGACCCAACGGGGCTGGCGGCAAGGTCGGGGCTACAAGCGGGCGATATCATCACCAATTTGCACCAAATTGCCATCACCAATGTGGGTGATTTTAAAAAGGCAATCGAGCAATTGCCAGCAACCGGCGTGGTGACCATTGAGGTGGTACGGCAAGGGGTGCCTGCGATTATTGGCTTACGCATGGAATAGTGGTCGCCTAACGGTGTTAGGACGTTACACGACGCTGGCATTGCATCTCATTGCCTAGTCTAGATTAATCTATAATGGCGACACGCCTTTGTTGCCCTAGTTATTATGCCTTATGATGTTTTCTACCCAAAAAAACGCCTTTGCACAGTGGCAAAGGCGCTTTTTATTAGCATAAGTAACAGAACAAATTTAAAATATAATCTGATTTTTGTGGGGTATGTTGTGCTAAACCACACTATAAGATTTCATATTATAAGATAATTTCGTTTTGATACTTACAGTTTATTAACATAAGTAACAGAACAAATTTAAAATATAATCTGATTTTTGTGGGGTATGTTGTGCTAAACCACATTATAAGATTTCATATTATAAGATAATTTCGTTTTGATACTTACAGTTTAAACTCTACTAAATCGCTTTAATCATTGCTTTAAATATTAGCAAGCTCAACACTAACGGACGAAGCATTAACAAATTATTAGCGAACATTGTCACCCATTCTCACAACCGGCTTGTCCAAACGATGTTTAGCAGCGGCATTGCGAGCACCCATGGTGCTGGCCAAAAACGTTAACAACGCACTGATTAACCAAAATAAACCACTATACAGTGCCGTTTTACGCGCAACATCTTCAGCGGACTCCATGACTTGATCAACTTTTTGCAACCCTTGCTGCGCTTTTTGATCAATCTCACTCATGGCTTGATCGGTTTTAGTTTTGTACTCATTAAAAGAGGCCACCACTTCTTTACGCACTTCTTGAGCTTGTGGCTCGCTAAGACCTTGCGCTTGCAAACGGGTAATAATCTCGTCAGTGGTTAGCGTCTGCTCGATATCTGCCATACGTTTTTTGGCAATGGTGTCAATATTTTTCCAAGTGTCAAGATTAGTAAAATCAAGCGTTTCAACAGCGGCTTTTTGCTCATTAACCAGCTGTTGCACCACATCAGTGGCCGCAGAAACTTGCTCTTTATTTAACCCTTGGGTGTTTTTGGCCATCCAGCCTTCAACATCTTCGCGGCTGATATCGCCGGTTACTTGATTATAAAGAGATTGTGCTTTGGATTGTAAATCCACATCCGATTTAGAAATAACTGTCCCAGCCACATTAGCGGTTGCATTGGCGATGCCGCCAGCGGCAGACGCTGCGGTACTTGCTACCGTACCCACTGCAGAAGTTGCTGCACTGGTCGCAGAAGATAGAATATTGCCAGCGGTACTCAGCGTTAAAATCGTGCTTAAAGCCAAAATAGCAGCGGCCGTTAGCATACCCGTTAAGGTCGCATCTTTAGGGTCGATAGCCGTACCATCACCATAAATAACTTCAGGTGCTGAGCATTTAACCGCAAAGTAACCTGCAACATACGCACTGACTAAGGCGGTGATAGCAGCATAAATACCTGCTGCAATACTGGTGCCTTGCAAGCTAAATGGCAAAAAAGAGCCTAGTACCAGTGCCAATGCCATCATAGCCATGACGACAATAAGGCCCATTAATAGGCCAGCTAAAACACCACGCCATGATGGGCGGCGAGGATGTGCAGTAAATGTGGATTCAGACATAGTCATTCCTTAAAAGTAGGGTGTGCAAAGAAGGTCTTTTATTCACTATTTTAATTTACTATTTGTTGGCTTGTTGTTAGTCATTATCTTGTTACGCCGATCACTATTTTAGGACTTACGCATATTAAGAAGATATGACGACTGGCAATTATTTTTAAACCGCCTAAAAGTAGAGCGTAGTCGCTCCAAAAATAATCACCAGTCGTTTATAACCCTGTTAAATTATATTCTTGCATAAGTCCTATATTTAACAAATAGCGACTGATTAAAGCCGCTGGAACACTTGAGGGAATAGTATCACAACCTGAAATTTAAACTATATTGTTTGGTAAGGAAATGACACATAGTGTATACAAATGATGATTCATGTAAGCAAAAGTAAGTTTTTGCTATTTACTACTAGACTATAATTAAGTTTTGAAATTTTAAACCTTAATTATGGGAGAAGTCTTCAAGATTGACACGACCATGCAGTGGACTATGCGTTGCCAAACACGTCATTAAGTTGCCCTATATCAGGCTGATTTATTTAAACCTTTTTGCGATACATGTTAAGAATAGGCTATATTAATGTGCAATATATAGGTCAATACCTATGCCATGACATAGAGTGATACAAGGTAACTCATAGCGCTGGTATAGACTAATTGAGCGTCGCTGAACTGGCTAAACACGTAAAATACGGACGATATCTTTAAAAAAATTTAAGAACTTTAGTTTACAATTTTTACGAAGGAGGATGCAGCGTTTATTGTTCATTGATTCTGTTACTAACCGTTTTGCTTCCCAGATTTGCTATCAGCTACGCCTAAATTTTAGACATAAAAAAACACCCAATCGCGTAGACTGGGTGTTTAGTCGAGGGTAGTGTTAAAAACATTACCCACAAAATAGGTGGTATCCCGTAGGGGATTCGAACCCCTGTTACCGCCGTGAAAGGGCAGTGTCCTAGGCCTCTAGACGAACGGGACACAAGTTATCAAATTAAAAAACATGATAGTGCAACGTAAGGGGCTTATCTATAAATCACAAATTATAAATAGAGGTAGCCTAATGCCTAGGTGCTTACGTTGGTGCCATTAATGGTTAAGTACCTAAATTTGGTCATCCAAATAAAAATAGTTTCCCTATTAACTAATCTTAACGCTTGGTGGAGCTAAACGGAGTCGAACCGTTGACCCCTTGCATGCCATGCAAGTGCTCTACCAACTGAGCTATAGCCCCCCGTTAAGAGTGGGCGTATTTTAGGCAAGTAAGGCTATCTTGTCAAGCATTTTTTAGATTTAGTGCTATTATTTAAGTTTTCTTTATATCGATACGAGGTGAACAGCACTATAATTAAGCCGCTATACTAACAACTCTCAACCTTAAGGATTTTTCGTTGACTGCCTTAAAATATATCGCTCACTATCCCGAGCACATCAAACAGCAAGCGCAACGGCTACTAGACAGCAATGCATTGGGCAACTATCTGCAGCAGCGCTATCCAGATAGCCATCACATTCAAAGCGATAAGGCTCTCTACGACTATGTGAACGAGATTAAAAGCAGTCATCTGGGTAAAGTCGGCACACTCACTAAGGTGAGTTATCACAGCAAGTTGTCGGTACTCAAAAATGCGCTTGGCATCCATACCCAGCAGTCTCGGGTACAGGGCAATAAGCTCAAAGCGCACAATAGTATTACCGTGGCCAGTTTGTTTAAAGAGGCGCCCATTGAGTTTTTGCAAATGATTGTGGTACACGAGCTGGCGCATTTTAAAGTCAGCGAGCATAACAAGGCGTTTTATCAACTGTGTTGTCATATGCAGCCCGATTATCATCAAATCGAGCTGGATACCAGGCTTTGGTTGCTGTGGCGCGAGAGGCAAACGACAACCGAGCAATCCCCCCACCGCGACCACTAACAACAGACGCTATGATACAGGTCTATGAAACGCTGTTATTTAAAGGCTGTTATTCAAACGCTGTTATTTAATCCTTATGAGCAACCTTCAGCCAAATAAATGGCTTCGGGGATACCAATGTCGATGCCCACAACGGTACCGGTTAACAGCTTCTTGTTGTCTGCGTTCCATTCAGCGGGCTTAATTTCATTGCTATCTATCTTTTGCCCGCCTTCTATATGATATTTAATTTGTAAGGGCACGCTGCCCTCAGCATTATCAAGCTTAAGGTTTTTGCTGTTGATTGGTGCGACAGGCAGATTGTTATTGGCAGTATTAAAAACATGACAGTGCTGGTTTAAGACATTATCCCTCACTATCCAGCAAAAAATCCGGCAATTCAGCCGCTCTTTTTTCTAAGGTTTTCAGTTTTTTCTTACCAAGGCCGCCTAATACCTCTATCGCATGACGGAGGCGAGCCATGGTCATATCGGCACCGATAATAAACATTGAGTTCATCACAGGGGTGGATGAAGTACTACCTGCAATAGCAATAAAAAACGGCGCCATCATGTCACGCAGCTTGATATCCAACGCCGCACTTAGCCCTTTGAGCGTTTTAAAGATATTTTCTTCTGTCCATTCTGGCAGGGTTTCAAGCTTCCACGTCGCAAACTGGACAATTTCAATAATTTGCTCTTGGGTCAGGGTTTTGTGCTCAAAGTCCTCTGCGCTTATCTCTGGCAAGTTCTGGAAGTAAAACCCACCCCAATTAACGGCATCAGACAACAGGTGAATACGGGGCTGAATTGCTGCGGCAATGGCAGTTAGCTTGTCCGAGTCATTCGCCCAGGCTAAAATTTTGTCTTTAAGCTGTTCAGGCGACAGCGCCCGTAGCCACTCGCCATTTAACCAGTGCAGCTTTTCGATATCAAATATCGGCCCACCTAGTGAGACACGAGTGAGGTCAAAACTGGCAATCATCTCAGCTAAGGTAAAAATTTCTTGCTCATTGGGCATGGAGTAACCCATACGCCCTAAGTAATTGAGTAGCGCTTCGGGCAACACGCCCGCATCACGATAATAGGTAATCGAGGTGGGGTTTTTGCGTTTTGATAGCTTTGATTTGTCTGGATTGCGCAGCAGTGGCATGTGACACAAAACCGGCATCTCCCAACCAAAATAGTCATATAACAGTTGGTGCTTGGGCGCAGAGTTTAGCCACTCCTCTCCACGAATCACATGGGTAATCTCCATTAAGTGGTCATCCACCACGTTGGCGAGATGGTACGTGGGCAAACCATCCGTTTTTAGCAACACTTGCATGTCGACTTGCTCCCATGGGATGTCCACCTCACCACGTAGCATATCTTGCACCTTGCAAACCCCATCTTTGGGCACTCGCATACGGATCACAAAGGGCTTGCCATCGCTTGCCAATTTATCTGACGCATCTTTTGGAAAGTCGGTGTATCGCCCGTCATAATGCGGGTTTTCGCCGCGCTCAATTTGTGCTTTTCGCATCTCGTCCAGCTCTTCGGGGGTGCAAAAACAGCGAAACGCATGGTCGTTGTCCAACAATATTTGCGCATGTTGGGTATAAATCTCGCTACGCTCACTTTGGCGATAGGGCGCATGTGGCCCTCCGTTATCGGGGCCTTCTGCCCAATCTAAACCCACCCAACGCAGCGCATCCAAAATCATTTGTTCCGACTGCTCGCTGGAGCGGCCTTGGTCGGTGTCTTCAATACGCAAGATAAACTCGCCACCGTGAGCTTTGGCAAACGCTAGGTTAAATAGCGCAATGTAGGCGGTGCCGACGTGTGGAAAGCCAGTGGGGGATGGGGCGATACGGGTGCGCACAGGGCGAGGAGCAGCGGTTTGGGACATAGTGTTCTCTTATGGGTTAAAATAGTGTAGGTATAAGCGGATATGGCCGTTATTATAACAGCTTAAGCAAAAGGCTAATCGCTGCAAGTCGTTGTTATAAACGTTTGGTTACTTAATGACACCTATCTAGTGCGACTTTTCTTGACTTGTGAGCCTGACTTGCGATAATAAAGGGTTTTAGGTGTCTATCGCAACGTTTATGGCCATTAGCGCATTGCGCCAAAATGCGTCAATGCGTCAATGCGACACATGCTAGGTAGAGCAGCAATTGCTAAAGATAGCCCGTTTACCACGGCAACAACGATTATAGATTATCAGCATGGATGATAAGTTTCATGGATAACATTAGCCATCATTATAGCCATGATACCGTTTTATTGACTGAAACCGTAGCCGCTGTTATAGGCGAAAAAGCCTTGAATGCTGGCTTGCCAAAAAAGTCTGGCAATTATGTCGATGCGACTTTTGGCCGCGGCGGTCATAGTAGGTTGCTGCTAGAGTATTTGGGCGCTGATGCTCGCCTGTTGGTGTTTGATAAAGACCCTGAGGCGATTGCTGTCGCCAATGCGCTCGCAAAAGATGACAAACGGGTGATTGTGGTGCACGACAGCTTTGCCAACCTAACCGCTTGCTTGCAAGCGCATGGCATCGAGCAAGTGGATGGCATGATGGCGGATTTGGGCGTGTCATCGCCGCAGCTGGATGATGGCAGCCGTGGCTTTAGTTTTATGCGTGATGGGGCCATTGATATGCGTATGGACACCAGCCGTGGCCAGTCAGTTGGGCAGTGGCTTGAGACGGTGGATGAAGAAACGCTGGCCAATGTGCTGTATGAGTTTGGTGAGGAGCGTCATAGCCGCCGTATTGCCCGCGCGATTAAGGCGATGGATAGTTATACGTCAACATTGGAGCTTGCCGAGACGATTAAAGTGGCGCACCCTAAATGGCAACAGGGCAAACACCCTGCCACCCAAAGCTTTCAGGCGATGCGTATTTTTATTAATCACGAGCTTGGCGATATTGACAGTTTCTTAGAGCAAAGCTTGAGCATATTAGCGCCATATGGTCAATTAGCCGTGATAAGCTTTCACTCGCTGGAAGATAGGCGCATCAAGCAATTTTTACAGCGCCATAGCCGTGGGCAGTATCCAGAAGACGAGAATGCACCGATGCCGCCCGTACGGCCAAGGTATTTTAGTAAGCCCAAACGTATTGCGCCCAGCAAGGAAGAGGTGGCCGCCAATAAACGCTCACGCAGCGCTTGGTTAAGAGTGGCGATGCGCACCGATACCCCCTATAATGACGACATTGATTAAGCAAGTCAGCACATTAGCACATTAGCACATTAGACATGAGTGACACCAAAGCCGCCTAACAGCCTCGCGGCTGCTTTTTTATTGGCGCAGCTATGTTGGTGCAGTGGTTGCATCCCTGTCATGTCGTCGTTTATTGTAGTGTTCGTCCAGTCGTCCAGTCGTATAGCGTGCAATAAACAATCTGTCTTTGTCTAAACATAATCAATGCGTATTTTTGCGTAAGTTTAGGGACGACTAAGCCGGCATTACCAGACTAATGCGATACTGTCCCTAGTAAGCAGCTAAATAAAAGAAACCCCTTGAGAGTGGCATGACTAAAACAACACATTCTAAAAAACCTGCATCTAAATTAAACGATGCCGCGCTGGTGCTCAGCAAAAAACGCCGTTTTAAAAAGCCTGCGTCCGAATTATCGCATCTTGCTGCTAATGGCACCCCGGCTACAGCGGCGGCAGATGCTGCAGAGTCTATAGACATCAGCGAGATGCTCACCAAGCGCTACGGCGGCATTAGTGTGTATGCTGCGATTATGGTGTTATTGGCCATTGCTATTGTGTGGACAGCGGTGCTCACCGCCGAGCAGGTGCAGCAGTATCACCAAAACTATATGCTACTGCAGACGATGAAAGCCAAACATCGAGATTTGGAGATTGAGCATCAACGCCTGATTATTGAGCAACAAACGTTTAGCGCCACGCCGCAAATAGCCAGCCGAGCGATAACCGAGCTGGGTATGTACTCTCCGTCGACTAAGGATAAGCTTATCTTGCAGCCAGCTGCCCCTTCTGCTGCCACAGCGGCCACAGCGTCAAACAATCCCCCCTTAACGCCAGCCAAGTTAGGAGCGGGTCATGAGTAAACCGCCGTCTAAGCCTGCCAGCAAAAGGGGCAGCAAAAAAAATGGCGATAATACCCGTGCTAAAGAGACGGTGTTACATGGCAAAGTTACCGAGCCATTGGTCTCCCCTAAAAACGCTAACAGCAATGGCAAGGGCAATGGCTATAAAGAGTCGCCTAACGCTAAAACAGGTGCTGAAAACAAGCCATCGCGTGGGCAGTTGTTTCGCCGCAAACCGCAAGAAGATAAGGTTTATACCAGTTTTAAAAACCGTCATAAACCGGTATTTTCTAAAGTGACGGCAGGCGCCTCAAGTCGCGGTAGTGCCCAAACGGACAGCATTCGTTTTAAAATAGTCTGGGGTATAAGCTTGGTGTTATTGGTTATGTTGCTCAGCCGAGCGGTGATGCTGCAAGTGGTGGATGCCCAGCTTTATATTGATAAGGGTAATGAACTCATCACCAGTACCCGCACGATTAAATCGTACCGCGGCATGATTACCGATCGCAACCATCTGCCACTGGCGGTTAGTGCGCCTCTATCCACGGTGTATTTTAGCCCTTACGACTATGCACAGACGTATTATGAGGTAAAAAAACGCCAATTGGACAATGCCGATAGCCCAAAAGTGCAGGAGAGTCTGGCAAAGCGGTTAGAGGAGCTGGACTTAACCCGATTGGCGACCACCTCTGGCATGTCGCTTGAGCGCTTGCAGCAGGCGGTAGCGTTAAAGAAGGACGTCAATTTAAGCGATCCTGAGGCCATTAAACAGGCGCTACCCAAAGGTAACGGCTCGCACTATCTGCCTTTGCTCAATGATGTCACCCCAGAAATTGCCGCGGCGGTTATGGCCTTAGATTTTGCTGGCGTGTATGAAGATCAAGAGTTTCGCCGTTATTATCCACAGCCGCAGCCCAATGCGCAGTTATTGGGATTTATGGGCTATAACGTTGGCAAGAGCAAAAGCGATTATGAAGGCCGGGCGGGGATTGAGCGCCAGTATGAAAAACAATTGGCCGGTAAGGATGGTAAAATTTTAGTCTTACGCGATGCCCAAAGAAATAGTCTCAAAGAGTTACAACAAATCGAGCCGGGGGTGCCTGGGCAAGATATCACCCTATCGATTGACTCAAGACTGCAGTATTTGCTGTATAAAGAGCTTGAAAAAGTGGGCCGGTTGCAACAAGCGCGTTGGTCGACGGGGATGGTCATCGATGTGCATACCGGCGAGGTTTTGGCGCTGTCCACTTGGCCATCGTTTAACAACAATGACTTGAATAAAATGACCGGCAACAATCAGCGCAACCGGGCGGTGCTCGATGCGTTTGAGCCCGGCTCGGTGATGAAGCCGTTTACGGTAGCGGCGGCGCTGGATTCGGGTAAATACACTGAGCGCTCGTTGATTGACACCAATCCTGGATCGATACGGGTACGGGGTTATACCATTCGCGACCATGGTAATTTGGGGGTGATTAATATGGCCACCTTGATTCAAAAGTCAAGTAACGTGGCGGCCACCAAAATTGCGCTATCGCTACCGGCTGATGGCATTAGCTCGGTGCAAAAGCGCTTTGGCTTTGGTAGCAAAACCCCCTTACAGTTTCCAGGTGAGCAAGCGGGTATGTTAACCACACCAAAAGAAATAGAAACCTCGCGCCGCGCTACCCTTAGTTATGGCTATGGGTTGCAGGTGACACTGGCGCAACTGGCCCAAGCCTACGCCACTTTGGGCGCAGGTGGGGTGATGCACCCATTGACCTTATTAAAAGTGGACAAAGATACAAGCCCGCCTGAGCGGCGCATCATCGATGCCGATAAAGCAATGGCGGTGGTGAAAATGATGGAGTCTGTCACCCAAACCGGCGGTACGGCAACCGCAGCAGCCATTGACGGCTATCGAGTGGCGGGAAAAACAGGTACGTCTCGCCGAGTGAATCCTGAAGGCGGCTATTATGAAGATCAGTACCGCACTGTTTTTGCGGGGATAGCGCCAGCCTCAAACCCACGCCTTGCCGCAGTGATATTGGTGGAAGATCCGCAAAAAGAGCATTATGCCGGTCAGGTGGCAGCGCCCGTGTTTAGAAATGTGATGCAAGAGGCGTTGCGGCTTTATAATGTGCCACTAGATAAGCCGCTACAGCAATAGCGTGATGTGATTGAACCCTGGTGTGACAGCAAGCTTTGACGATTTAACTGCAAGCTTTTACCCTAACACTTTTAAGGCAACGATAGATGACTGTAGAGCAAGCGCAGCCCACCCCCCCTAAAGTGCAGACCCTACGCAACCTGATAACTGTTGCCTTAAGGGTGTTGCCGCCGCAGCAAACCACGGCGCACGTCGTGCTGCAAGCATTACTACAAAAAGAGTTACAACAAGAAGCGGTGCTGGACATCCCTTTTGCCAAATTTGTGCTGGATAATCGGCAATTGACACCGGCAAACGCCGCGCATCGTGGTACGCTTGCGGCTGTGGAAAACAATGATATTGAGGCGGATGCGAGTGTTGCTATCAACCACCCAAAAGAGGTGTTTGTGCTGCTAAAAAGCCATACCCAGCCGATAGACACCAGCGCCAACTATGTGCAAATGGCGGCCAAACATGCCGCTTTTATTCTCTCAGAAATTGATGATGAATTGATAACCGCCATGGCTCGCCCTAACTGCCCTATCGTGAGTGTGGTAGATATCCGCTCGGTTTTAGGCACTTTGCTGCAACTTAGCCTATTAACATCCGCTGAGCGGCAATCGCTACATTCACTGGCAGACTTAGTGCAACTGTTTCCCAAAGTGGTGGCGATTACCGGTACCAACGGCAAAACCACCACCAGTCAATTGGTGGCACAGCTTTGTCAGTTATCGGGGCGCGACGGTCTTATCAATAGTGCGGTTATGGGCACCGCAGGCAATGGTCGCTTAAACCATTTGCGCCAATCGAGCCACACCACAGGCGATGCGTTGGCGGTACAAACCTTTTTGCAGACGATGCTAGAGGAAGGGGTGGATGTCTTGGCGTTAGAGGCCAGCTCGCACGGGTTGCACCAACAGCGGTTGCAAGGTGTGCCGGTGCAAGTGGCTGTCTATACCAATTTAAGCCGAGACCATCTAGATTACCACCCCGATATGCAAGAGTATGCCGCTGCTAAAGCGAAGCTTTTTGATACCGCCCATTTTCCGACCTTAACCCATGCCATTATCAATATTGATGATGAGTTTGCTCCCCTGATGCTGCAGACGGCGGCGGCATCGGGTTTGCAGATATGGACCTATAGCCTTGATGCCAATAAAACCGCCACCTTTACTGCGGCGCAACTTAACCCGAGTTTAAATGGGGTAGAGATAGAGCTGGTGACCCACTTTGGTACTGTTTGGTTGAACAGCCCGTTACTGGGGCGCTTTAATGTTGCCAATCTGTTGGCGGCCATCGGTGCGGCAATGGCGCTGGGTATCGAGCTTGCGGACATTCCTAATTTGGTCACCAAACTCCAAGGTGCAGATGGGCGGATGCAGCGGGTCATGCCTAAAGGGTTGCCCCAATCTATGTCAACACCGGCAACCGCCTGTTTTATCGTCGATTATGCGCATACCCCCGATGCCTTAACCCAAGTGCTGAGCAGCTTAAAGCCGCATTGTCAGGGTCAGCTTTGGGCGGTATTTGGTTGCGGTGGCGACAGAGACAGCGGTAAACGGCCGTTGATGGCGCAAGCCGGTTTGGCACTGGCGGACAAAGTAATTTTAACCGCAGACAATCCGCGTAGCGAAAGCCCTGAGGCTATTTTGGCAGACATGCAGCAGGGCATGACAGCAGACCAGTTGGCCAAAACAACCGTGATTGGCGATAGACGGGAGGCGATACAACAGGCTGTCAAGAGAGCCGGCGTGCAAGATATTGTGGTCATTGCGGGCAAAGGCCATGAAACCTATCAAGAGATTAACGGGGTGCGCCATGACTTTGATGACCGCCAAGTATTGCAGGCGGCATTTTTGCTTCGCTAAAGCTTTAGCGACTATTTCAGCTGCAGGCGACTGGGGATTATTTATAGCGCCTCTGGAACCACCGTACAGCCAGCGCATATAAATGATTACCAGTCGCCGTTCATCGCAATGTTGCGTAAATCCTATAACCCCTATAACCCATACGTTCTATTGTGACTAAAAACAAAGAGTACCAAGAATGAGTGAAAAAAACGCCAATACGCTACCCGTTAAACAGCCACAAAAGGGATTATTTGTTTGGACAGCGGCGCATCTTATCCAAGCGACCCAAGCGGTTAATGGGCATTGGATAAGTCAGACAAATAAGCCAGTAGAGTCTGAGGCTAGTCAGCAACGCCCCAACGCCCCCGATTTAGACTCGCTGACTGCTACTCGTATTATTACGGACAGCCGTCAACTCCAAGCAGGCGACATCTTTTTAGCCATTGTGGGGCCAAATTTTGATGGCCATACGTTTTTAGAAACGGCAGCCCAAAAAGGCGCGGTTGCGGCTATTGTCAGCCAGCCGCAGCCCAACCTAGCTATCCCGCAACTTCAGGTTATCGATACGCGTCTAGCCTTTGGTCAAATCGCTGCGTATCGGCGCCAGCAGCATACTAATCTCAAAGTCATCGCATTAACCGGCTCTAGCGGCAAAACCACAGTTAAAGACATGCTACGCTGCATTTTTATGGCGGCCGACCAAGTTGAGGGTAACGGCAAGGTAGAAAAAAGGACACAAGTAGACGCCGCGTCCACAAGCAGCGTTGAGCCCGCAAGCACTTTAATCACTCGGGGCAATCTGAACAACGACTTTGGCGTACCGATGATGTTGTTAGAGCTGACCGACCAGCATCGCTATGCCGTCTTAGAATTGGGCGCCAATCATGTCGGCGAAATTGCCTATACCGCCGCCATCGTTAAACCAGATGTGGCCTGTATCCTCAATATCGGTACCGCACATTTGGGCGAGTTTGGCGGGCGGGACAATATTGCTAAGACCAAAGCCGAAATCTATGCAGCGCTTACGCAAGATGGCAGTGCGATTGTGCCGTTTGATGATGACTACTATGAAGACTTATGTGCGCAGGCCAGTCAATTTACCGCTGAGGTTATTCGCTTTGGTTGGCTCAACGAAGCCTTAGCGGCGCAAAGTGTGCCCAAAGTGTTTGCCAGCCAAGTGCAAACGGGAGCCAGCGCCAGTACGTTTATCCTGCATTTTGATGCTCAACCTGATACCAACCATACCAATACACAGCGCGATGCTGATACCACGCAACTACCGCTCACTCTGCCGCTGGCGGGGCAACATAACGTGAGCAATGCGTTGGCGGCGGCGGCTTGCGCTTATGCTTTGGGCATATCCCCATCTGTCATTGTGGCAGGGTTAAGCCAAGCCACATCGAGCAAAGGGCGCTTAGGTCGACAAACACTGGGCAAGCACCTTATTATTGATGACACCTATAACGCCAACCCCAATTCAGTGCGCGCCGCGGCGGATGTCTTGGCGGCGCAAACGGGCAGCAAAATACTCATCTTGGGCGATATTGGCGAGTTGGGCGATACGGCCTTGGCTGAGCATACCCAACTTGGGGCAGCTATTGCTACTAAGTCTATTGACACCCTGCTGTGCGTGGGCGAGTTTGCCAAGGCCACCGTAAACGGGGCAATTAAGGCGGGGATGCAAGATGCCGAAGCGTTTGCCACAAAAGATGAATTGCTTGCTAAGCTACTTTGTTTATTGCAGCAAAAGGACAGCCAAAATGAAGCCTGTACCTTACTATTTAAAGGGTCACGCAGTGCCACCATGGAAACCTTGATTGCGGCACTGAACCAAAGCTTAAGCCCAACAGTTGCAGATTAACTCTTAACTACTAGGTTAGCGGCGAGTCAATCAACACATATAGAATCAAGTAGAATCAAGTAGAATCAAATAAAATATAGATAAGCACTTTATTATTTTACAAATTTTTTAAAAACATTTTAAACATTATGAGGAGTCAGCGGTGCTATATTGGTTATTTGACAGTATATTGAGTCAACTGTATTCACCGTTTTCGGCGGTATCATCACTCACCCTGCGGGCATTATTGGCGGTGATTACCTCGCTAAGTTTTAGCATGATGCTTGGGCCGCCAACCATTGCCTATTTGCGTCAGCTTAAATATGGTCAAGCCGTGCGCGATGATGGCCCCAAGTCACATATGGTCAAAACAGGCACCCCCACCATGGGCGGCGTGCTTATTTTAGCGTCGATTGCTCTAGCCACGTTGTGCTGGGCCGATTTGACCAACCCTTATGTGTGGATATTGATGTTTGTAATGGTCATCTTTGGGGCAGTTGGTTGGATGGATGACTGGTTAAAAATTAAGCATAAAAATCCCAAGGGTCTTATTGCCCGCAAAAAATATTTTTGGCTCTCGGTCGGTGCGGTATTTGTTGGCGGCTCCTTATATTATATCGCCACCCAGCAAGCGGATATCGCCGTCACCAATGCGATGCAAGATTTATTGGTACCAGTATTTAAAGATTTTTATATTCCCTTATCTTCTATTCCCTATGGCATCGGCTTTATTATTTTTACCTATTTTGTTATCAACGGCACTTCCAACGCCGTTAATCTGACCGATGGACTCGATGGTTTAGCGATTTTGCCGGTGGTATTTGTTGCCGCTGGCCTTGGTGTTTTTGCTTATGTGTCCGGCGACGTGCGCTTTGCCGATTATTTGCACGTGCCTTATATTGCCTATAATTCTGAGGTGACCATTGTTTGCGCCTCGATGATTGGCGCTGGCCTTGGGTTTTTATGGTATAACGCCCATCCCGCCCAAGTATTTATGGGTGATGTCGGTGCATTGGCATTGGGCGCGCTTTTGGGCACTATGGCGGTAATGACTCGCCAAGAGATTGCTTTTGCTATTATGGGCGGGCTGTTTGTGGCAGAAGCGGTATCGGTGATATTGCAAGTGGGCTCATATAAACTACGTAAAAAGCGTATCTTTTTAATGGCGCCGCTGCACCACCATTTTGAAGAGCTTGGCTGGAAGGAAACGCAGGTGGTCACTCGTTTTTGGATTGTGGCTATTTTACTCGTGGTGCTCGGTTTGATGACGCTCAAACTGCGATAACAAGTTAGACTCTGCTAATATCGCAATGAGGGAGTAGCGACCATGACTAAAAAGACGACCATAACCGCAATCAAGGTTAGAGTAAAGCCAGCACAGCCAAGCTTTATCTGTCCTTATTGTCAATCGCCATTAATGGTCGATGCCAAAACGTGGCGCTGTGATGGCAGTCAAAACGATAAAAACATCGCACACCCCTTTGATGTTGCCCGTGAGGGCTATGTCAATCTTCTGCCGGTAAACAGCAAAAAAAGCAAAGACCCAGGCGACTCGGCAGAATCGATTGACGCCCGTCATCGTTTTTTAAGCCAAGGCTATTACCAGCGGCTGCAACAGCTTGTTGCTAGCCTGGTGCAGCAAACGGTCGCCCCGCCGACAGACCCAATCCACAGCAGCCATAACATCATCAATAACATCAACATCAGCAATAGCAGCGAGCGGTTTTGGCAACAGCGTAAAACATGGCTCGATATGGGCTGCGGTGAGGGCTATTACACCGATGCCGTGGCAAGGGCACTCAAAAACCATTCGGGACAACCGGTGCATGACTTAATCGCTGTCGATATCAGCAAACCTGCTGTCATTCAAACAAGCCAACTGTTTAAGCAGCGCCAGCAACTGTGGCAGCAAGTACAGGCGGCGCAAGACAGAGGCTTTGCCGCCATGCAGGCCGGCATTATGGTTGCTTTAATCTCGCAGCGTCCTGCTTCCCTCTATCCCATCGTTGCCAGTGGCGCAAGTTTACCGCTCGCCGATAACAGTATTGGTGGGATAAGCAGTATTTTTAGCCCCATTTTGCCCGTTGAGTTTGCCCGAGTATTGAAAAAAGACGGCCGCCTAATCATCGCCAAACCCGATACGGGGCATCTGCAAAGCGTGCGCGATGCCTTGTTTGACGAGGTACGCCCGCACGATTCAGATAAGTTTTTAGAGCAGCTTGCGCCGTATTTTGAGCTGACAAATACCCATCAAGTGCAGGGCGACTTATCGCTTAACGCCGAATCACTCGCTGATTTATTGACCATGACACCCTATTCGTACCGTGCCAAGCTCGATAAACGCAAGGCGTTATTGGCGTTAGCAGCAACAGATGAGGTCAAGACGCAGGCTCGGTTTGTGGTGTATGAGTTGGTGAAGGTTTAGGCGTATCAGTAGCCAGCCTCTGCATGCTTTTAGTATGGATAGCCAACCTGTTATCTCGGTAAGCATACATTTTTCATCTAGATAAACATTTTGAGCCCTGAAATTTTTACCTTATCGTGTTAGGCTTTAAACAATTTTTCATTCTTTATCATTTTTTATCATTCTTTTTTATTTTCTGTCTACTCTGTAGGGTCGATTTTAGCAAATTTTAGCAAGGAGACGCTATGACAAACATCGCATCAATTCATCCCTCTCAGCAACCGAACCCTGTACGCAACGACCCTAAAAAGGTGGCCATTGCGTCGATGGTCGGCACCGCTATTGAGTTTTATGACTATTATATCTATGCAGCGGCGGCAGTATTGGTGTTCAATACCCAGTTTTTTGATAAATCTGACCCCAATGCGGCGATGCTGTTTTCCTTATCTACCCTAGCCCTGGCATTTATCGCCCGTCCGGTTGGTTCCGCTTTGTTTGGGCATTTTGGCGATAAATATGGGCGCAAAAAAACCCTAGTGGCATCGTTGCTGACCATGGGCATCTCAACTGTTGGCATCGGCTTGTTGCCCACTATGGCGCAAGTGGGCATCCTGGCGCCAATTTTGTTGTGTATATTGCGTATTGGGCAAGGCTTGGGGCTCGGCGGCGAATGGGGCGGGGCAGCGTTGGTGGCGACTGAAAATGCGCCGGATGGTAAGCGGGCTTGGTATGGCACCTTTCCTCAGCTTGGCGCCCCGATTGGGCTTTTTTTAGCCAATGGCGTGTTTTTTGTGATCAGCGCCTATTTTGGCAAAGACGCCTTGGTCGAGTGGGCATGGCGCATTCCCTTTATCTTGTCCTTTGTTTTGGTGTTTATTGGCATGTATGTGCGCTTAACTCTGCACGAAAGCCAAGTCTTCAAACAAGCCGAGCAAGAAGGCAAAAAGGTTAACGCCCCGGTGCTCACCGTGTTTCGCCGCTATTGGAAACTAATTATCCAAGGCACCTTTGTGATGTCAAACACCTACGTTATTTTTTATCTGATGACGGCCTTTTTGCAAGTCTATTCAAAAAGCCCCATCGAAAAATCAGCAGCGGGTTATGCCACGGGTTTGGGGATACCCGCCAACACCTTCACCGGCTTTTTATTGATTGGGGCGGTGGTGTTCGGTATTTTTACTAGCCTATCCGGACTGGGTGCGGACAAAATGGGACGCAAAAAATGGCTCACTATGGTGACAGTACTTATTTTACTATTTAGTCTGCTACTACCGTCGTTACTTGACCAAGCGGCACCGGCAGGGGTACTCACCTTTTTGGTACTGGGCATGGCCTTGATGGGGCTTACCTTTGGGCCTATGGCGGCGGTGTTGCCGGAGTTGTTTCCCACTGAGGTGCGCTATTCTGGCGCCTCGCTGGCGTATAACTTGGCCTCTATTGTCGGGGCATCGATTGCTACCTTAATTGCCATTAAATTAAATGAAAATTATGGGCTTTGGGGCGTAGCGATATACAGTGTTATCAATGCGATAGTGTCTTTAATCGCCATTCAAACGATTAAAGAAACCAAAGACATTGATTTAACCGCTAAAGTTATTCCTTAATCATTAAGACACTGTATTGAAGATAGCGGCGAAAACAGTAGGGTGGGTTGTTGATGGCAAAAATGACCTGTATTGTCTTCTGATGATAGGTCATGCCATGCTAACCCCTCGGATGATGCGCCGCATGTAACGCTTGCAACCTTGCTGTCGCCACATGGGTGTAAATCTGGGTGGTGGATAAATCACTGTGCCCCAAAAGCAGTTGCACACTGCGTAAATCCGCCCCGTGATTGAGCAGATGGGTGGCAAAAGCATGGCGTAGGGTATGCGGCGATAAATTGTCGCTAAGGCCTGACTGTTTGGCATATTTTTTGAGCATATACCAAAAGTTTTGCCGAGTCATATAGCCGCCTTGAGTCGTTAAAAACACCGCTTGGCAATTGCCTGACTTTAGATGGGCTATCAACTCGCCGCGTCCGTGGCGCAAATAAGCTTCTAACGCCTCGCTGGCATACTCGCCGAGCGGCACCAATCGGGTTTTATTGCCTTTACCAGTAATTTGTAGCCAGCCTGCATTCAAATTCACCTGTTCTAAGGACAGGTTCATCAGCTCGCTCACCCGCAAGCCACAAGCGTATAACACCTCAAGCATCGCCTTATCTCGTAGCCCCAGTGCGGTGCTGGTATCTGGCGCAGACAATAGATTATCGACCTCACTTTCGGGCAAATCTTTGGGCAAGGCGCGGCCGATTTTCGGCGTTTTTAGGCGCTCGCAGGGGTTGTCTTCACGGCGCTCATTACCCACCATCCACAAATAAAACTGGCGCAAGCTCGATAGCATACGCGCTTGGGTGCGCGGTGTTTTGCCTTGCTGCGATAACATCGACAAGCACGTTAACACATCGCTATCCATCCACTGGGTTAACGCTTTGGGGTTGGTGGTTTCGCACAATTTTAAATCGCGCACATAGGCGTTACGAGTACGCGTCGCCAACCCGCGAGCCAGCATTGCTTGGCGAAACTCGGTGATATAAATAGGCTCATCGTCCACAGCTAAGGCTTTGGGTTGTCTCGGTTGAACGGCTCTGTCACGGCTCATGGTAACCTCTTAATTGCAATATGAATCATCATATACGTTTGTACTAACACCGATACTGTGACTATTAGCGCCAAAGCTGAAGCACTCATACGCCTATCGTCCACCATACTTTAGTGCCTCATTGTACGATTTTGGCGTCGTATTGTATCTTCTACAAACTTAGTCTTGTTGCAGTATGCAATGTTGGTTACGATGAGTTGGGCATTTCGTATCCATCGTCTCACGCCCCTAACTTTATCTCATTACTCACCTTGACGCCCCCTCTCTACTCAGCTTATTTCAGCTTATTGACAGTTATTGCAATCAGCTTAATAAGCGCCAATAATAATAGGAGTTTTTATGTCATCCCCTGATTTTATATATTATAACGGCAAGTTTACCACACTTGATAAATCCAAACCTTCAGCCACCGCAGTTGCCATCATGGATGGCCGCTTTGCGGCAGTCGGAAGCGATTCTGAGATTATAGACTTGGCGGGCAGTAATACCAAATCTATCAATTTACAAGGGCGTAGCGCCTTGCCCGGTTTGTTTGACAACCATACCCATGTGATTCGAGGTGGACTAAATTACAATATGGAGCTGCGCTGGGATGGGGTGCGTACGCTTGCAGATGCCATGGCAATGCTCAAGCAGCAAGTCGCCAACACACCATCGCCGCAGTGGGTGCGGGTGGTGGGCGGTTTTACCGAGCACCAATTTGTCGAAAAACGCATGCCAACCATTGATGAGATTAATGCCGTTGCCCCCGATACGCCGGTGTTTATCCTGCATTTGTACGACCGTGCGATTTTAAACGCCGCTGCCCTGCGCTCGGTAGGCTATACCAAAGAAACCCCAGAGCCGCCCGGTGGCGAGATTCAACGCGATGTCAATGGCAACCCAACAGGGTTGTTACTTGCCAAGCCCAATGCCAGTATTTTATACGCCACCCTTGCCAAAGGGCCAAAATTGCCGTTTGACTATCAGATGAACTCGACCCGCCAATTTATGCGCGAGCTCAACCGTTTGGGGGTCACCTCGATTATTGATGCCGGCGGCGGCTCGCAAAATTTCCCCGATGATTATGAGGTGGTACAAAAGCTCAATGAGCAAGACCAGCTCACCGTGCGGATGGCGTATAACCTGTTTACCCAAAAGCCTAAAGAAGAAAAAGAGGACTTTTTGCGCTGGACGTCATCGGTCACCTATAAACAAGGCGATGACTATTTTCGTCATAATGGCGCCGGCGAAATGCTGGTATTTTCGGCGGCTGATTTTGAAGATTTTCGTCAGCCCCGCCCCGAAATGCCGCCCAATATGGAAGAGGATTTAGAAGACGTCATCCGTATCTTGGCGCAAAACAAGTGGCCGTGGCGGCTGCATGCTACCTATGATGAAACCATTGAGCGTGCTCTAAACGTGTACGAAAAGGTCAATGAAGAAATCTCATTTGAGGGGTTAAATTGGTTTTTTGACCATGCCGAAACCATCTCGCAGCGCAACATCGACCGTATTGCCGCTTTAGGGGGCGGTATTGCGGTACAGCACCGCATGGCCTATCAAGGTGAGTATTTTGCCGAGCGCTATGGCAGCGCCGCTGCCGCCAACACCCCACCTATCAAAAAAATGCTCGACAGTGGCGTTAAGGTATCTGCCGGTACCGATGCGACTCGGGTGGCGTCGTACAACCCTTGGGTATCGCTCAATTGGTTGGTGAATGGGCAAACCGTGGGCGGGATGAAGTTGTATGACCAAGACAACACCGTCGACCGTGAAACGGCGCTACGCATGTGGACCGAAAAAGTCGCTTGGTTTACCAACGATGAAGGCACCCGCGGCCGTATTGAAACAGGTCATCTTGCCGATTTTATTGTGCCCTCAAAAGACTATTTTAGCGTGCCCGATGCCGAAATACCGTACCTCACTTCCGACTTAACCGTCGTCGGTGGCAAGCCCGTGTATGGTGCTGGGCAATTTAGCGATTTTGATACCCCGATTCCGCCAGCGATGCCAGACTGGTCACCGGTCAATTATTACAAAGGCTATGCCGCTTGGGGCGACCCAGAAGGCGCCGGTAAACACTCGTTATCGCCAATGGCTACGGCGCAAGCCGCCATGTCGTGTGGCTGTGCCAGTGCGTGTACCCTGCACGGACACAACCATGCCAAAGCATGGAAGTCCAATGCCCCCGTATCGAGTATGAAAGACTTTTTTGGGGCATTTGGCTGTTCATGTTGGGCGGTTTAAGGTAGGCAGTGGCAATACCAGCAGCATTGAACACTTAGCATTGACAACTTAGCATCACCAAAAAAAAAGCACAGGGTAAAGTCTTGTGCTTTTTTTATTGGGTAGCCAATCTCGCTTTGCGCTTGTAGTTAGCAGTTTGTATGGCACAGCCCCTAAGCACAATGGTGTTCCTGTTACCTCGATAACCCCCTTGTGCAAGGGGCTGTAAGCCATACAAACCACTAAGCTATCGCTGCAATCGAGGCTAAAAAGCACCCCTTGGCAACCTCTGCTAGTAGAGCATAATGAGTTGATAAGTAAAGTACCTAGATTTAAAAAAGTAACCATCGGTTAAAAAATGTTACTTTCTATAAATCACGCTTTAAACCAAATTCATTTGCCCTTAAATACGAGGTAAGCAAGGCACTCTAGTACAGACCATTACAGAAACATTAAATTTGTACTAGGGCAATAGAAGTGTAAATTCCTAAAGGTTAAGGTAATAACCGATTCATAATCAACCAATAATGATTAACGACTAAGAGGTGACTATTATGGCAAATATAACCACTCGTAATCCAATTTTTGATACTTTCTTTAATGAAATCGCCCCAAACTTATATGTGCGTCCGTTACATGGTGAAGGGCTACCGCAGCCGCAACAAATCAAAATTAATGTCAGTGAGAAGGACGACACCTATTATGTGAGTGCTGAAATCCCCGGCGTCGCCAAAGAAAATATCGATTTAACCGTTTCTGGTGAAGTGGTGACGATTAGTGCAGAGCTTAATCAGCATGATGAGCAACGTGAAGGCGACAAAGTCTTACGTAGCGAGCGTTATAGCGGCTCGATGTCGCGCAGCTTTCAATTGCCCGAGCAGGTCAATACCGATGCGGTCGAAGCCAGCTACGAAAACGGTGTCTTAAAATTGGTATTACCAAAACTAGCCAATGTGCATAGCAAAAAGATTGCGATTAAATAATAGAATGATTGCTATTAATGTCTATTAAAGGCTACTAAAGTTGGCACGGTAGCTAGCTGTTAGCTTATTTAAAATAAAAAAAGCACATGTTTGAGTCATGTGCTTTTTTCATATCGGCAATAGATGGCCAGATTTTAAACCAAACACCACAGTGAGGTAATCTCACGACTGCGCGCTGCAAACAAGGGGTCATCGCTGTCTTGACTACGGCTATGCGTTGGCGTGGTATCTAGTCGATATTTCACCGTTAATCCCGCTTTCTCAAACCAGCCTAACAACGCCTCTCGAGTGCGTAGCTGTAGCCTCTTAGCCAAATCGGACAAAATCAGCCATACTTCCCCTTGCTCGGCCAAATGCTGTTTTGCCCCGTTTAATACGCCACGTAGCATGGCGCTATTGGGGTCATAAACGGCATAGTCTAGCGGTGAGCTGGCTTTGGCGGGTAGCCAAGGCGGGTTACAGACTATCAAGTTTGCCAATGGGGCATCTGTTGGAAATAAATCGGTTTGTTGCAGTGTAATGGCCGATAGGGCCAATCGCTCAAAGTTATCCTGAGCGCAGGCCAGTGCTTGCGGGTTGATATCGGTAGCAATGATATGCTTAAAACCACGCTGCGCTAGAATTATAGATAGCAGTCCTGTGCCCGTGCCGATATCGTAGGCTAAATTGTGACTAGCGGGCAGGGGGGCATCAAGTAGCAACTGTACATATTCATGGCGAGTGGGAGCAAAAACGCCATAATGTGGATAAATAGATAGTCCCAATTCGTCTATTTTAACCCCTTTTTTGCGCCACTGCGCTGCCCCTAGTGCCCCTTGCAAGTCACGAAACGATAGCACAATTGCCTCATCTGACTCTTTGTCGTTTATCTTGCCAAAAGCCAATGTACAAGCTTCGCTAACATCTGGAGCACGGCGCAGTACACTTTTGTAGTCTGCGTCTAACTCTATTAAGAGACGACTAAGAAGACGGGCGCGTTGAGATTGCGCTTGACGCTGTTGATGAAATAAATTGGGGAGGTCTTGAGGTGTAGATGGCAGGGTTTGATTGGCAGACCTTTTGCTGACTTTGCGTTGTTCACTACGCTCAATACGGCGATTTAGCGCCTGCAATAATTGCTTAGCATTATGATAGTCACCTCTCCATAACATAGATGCGCCTGCATTCGCTAAGCGGTAGGCTTCATCAGCTGTGGTAGTGTCATCCACTATTACAATACGACTTGGTGGTGCATAGTTGTTTTGCGATAACCAAACTGCTTGATATTCGGTGTCTTTTTCTTGCCATTGTACCGTCTGTTTTTCTATGGGTAACACGTCATTCACCTTTCATTGGTACAGCAATTTATGGATTAATGGGTGAAGTCACCGCCTTATCAAGCTTTCTTTTTTTGGACTAAGTAGCGATACGTTGGGGCATCATCTAGAGTCTCTTGTAGCACCAGTGTATGACCTAGATGACGGCAAAAATTTGGGATATCACGAGTGGTAGCAGGGTCAGTGGCAAGCACTTCAATCGTCTCGCCACTATCCGCTTTGCGTACTGCTTTATGCAGCATCATAACTGGCTCAGGGCAGATAAGTCCGGTTGTGTCTAGGCGATGTTCGATGACCAACTCACGATTGCTGTCATTTTGGCCGTTATTGCTACTGGGCCGATTACTGCCGCTGATATTGATATTGTTACTATTATTAGAGTCGCTCATAGGGTTGTCTTAAAGGTGATTACGGGTAGGGATATTGAAACAAATTAGTAGATCAGCGTGCTAAGAGGTTTAGTGTAGTAGGGCGTGTGGAACATTCAAATGTGGAACTGTCAGATGCTATTTTTTAGTCAATATGAAGTAAAATTTTCGACATCTAGTCATTCTAGGTTAGACCAGCTTTTAAAATGTTGGGCAATATATTGGCAAGAAATAGCCCTGACCCCCACTCGAGCACAGATCCGTCCTTGCGAACGTGAGCGAGGATTTAACAAAGCATTGCTTTGCCAGAGTGCAAGACAAGAGCTATGCTCGCAGTTAAGCCGTGCTTTGCTCCAGACCCGTTCTCAGGGCTGATGCTAAAATCGCCCTAAACGTTGTTGTTAATCTAGTTAAGGTCTGGACATTATCGTCGATTAACGCCTAGTTTAGAACGATTTTAGCTATCAGCAGTCCTAATATTTGAATACTCCAACACGCCCTAATATGACTCTTCGTAAGTGTCTTATTGAGCTTCTATAAATTTAAAAAAGCGCTTAAAAGTGGCCTGAAACCAATAGGCTACGCCAATCCAAGATGCCATTGCCATCCACAACCAGTTCTCTAACCGAAAAATAAGACAAACTAAGGTTAAAGTAGCAGCAAGACCGACACTGGTCACCATCATCGACGGCTGCGATAGCCGATAGCGAGCCACAATAAAGGCTTGATATAACATCAGAGGAATGGCTAAACCCACAAAACCATAAGGTACATAATGAAATAACACATAAATCGATTGATTGTCGTTAAACACTTTAAGACTGGCCAGCGTCCCAAATATCACAAAAATAATCAAGGCCAGTAGCACCAGATATAGGGTGATTTTATTGAGCTGCTGGGCGCCACGAATGCGCGCAATGGCCAGCGCTGGAAATCCAGCAACGGTAGTGCAATTGATATCATCAGATACTGTGGGAGCTGGCGTTTTTATGGTCATACTAAGTCTTTTTAGAGTATTATGAGGTCAATGAGTGGCGAAAAAGGTTGAAACGGGTTGTATTATCAGGGGTTTAGGCTAAGTTCGCTTGAGCCATCATCGGCGAATGGCTATCGCTCCTTTTTAATCACTCGTTTCGATAGGTGGTAGTATCCTCGGCATGGTCAGGATTCGCAAGATAGCTGGTTAACAATAGGCAAGCCGCAATATCATCAATGGGGTCGCGCTCATGGTTTATCAGCCCCAAATCCCATGCCATTTCTTTGGCCGCCACCGAGGTTAAACGTTCATCAAACAGTTGCACCGGTATCGGGATATGCTGCTCAATCAGCCTATGCGCCAACCGTCGTGCAAACTTATGCGCCCGTTTCGAAAGCATCGAGTGACTACCATCCATATTGAGGGGTAGGCCAACCACGATATGGTCAATCTTCCAAGACATAATAATACCTATCAAATTATCCCAGTCAACAGGCTGGCCATTATGCATCGCCAAGATATCAAAAGGGCGAGCATCCCCTGTTACGGTATTGCCAAGCGCCATGCCCATTTTTTTGACTCCATAGTCCAAACCCATTAACAGGCTATGGGGCGGTGGTTGACTCTGGTTATGCATGGCCAATATCATCGCTCAAAAAGTCTAAATGAATGCCTATCTTTTCGCCGGCCAATCGCCAACGCTCCTCAAATGGGGTTTCAAAAAGCAGCGATAAATCCGCGGGGCATAAAAACCAGTCGCCGTTTTGAATCTCTTGTTGCAACTGGCCTTTGCCCCAACTGGCATGCCCTAGACACAAGTGATAATGCCCAACACCATGCCCCTCAGCAATATGGCGTAGAATATCCTTGCTGGTCGTGATGCAGCTGTTTTCAGAGATGGGATACGACGAGCGCCACTGCGGTTGCCCCGTGTGCAGCACAAAACCGACCTCGGGATGCAGCGGGCCGCTCTCTAGCGGCAAATCGTACTTGACCCTAGCATCGCTGACCTCAATGTCTAAGTCCTCAAGCAGCCTACCCACACTCAAATCTAGTATAGGCCTATTAATAATCAAGCCAAGTACCCCATGCTCGTCATGACGGCAAATATAAATCAAGGTTTGTTCAAAGCGCGCGTCTGCCATCTGCGGGGCGGCGATTAAAAAATGATGGGTATAGTTCTGTCGTGAAACACGGCGGCTAGCATCATTAAGGGTGTTGATGGTCATAAAAAATAGCCATAGGTTAGCAAGTGGCAAGGTTAGGTTAAGGCTAAATAAAACAGAATAAACTTATTTTTTAGAAATATCCGCCAGTAAACTACGCGCATGCTCACGGGTAATATCGGTAATATTGACCCCGCCTGACATGCGGGCGAGCTCATCAATTTGCGTCGCCTCGGTCAACACACTAAGCTGACTGGTGGTTTGACCCTCGGCGGTGTCATGGGTTTTGTAAACCAAGATATGCCGATGCGCCTGCGCGGCTACTTGGGCTTGATGGGTAATCGCCAGTACTTGTCGATGCTGTCCCAATCGGCGCAACAATTCACCTAAGACTTGTGCCGTACCGCCGCTAATGCCCACGTCCACCTCATCAAATACTAACATAGGCTGGCCGGTTGCGTTAATAGTATCAGCATCCGTGTCGCTACGCTTAATAGGGTCGGTGGCCGCCTGCATACCCATATCACAACCTGCGCCTTGGTTGCTAGGATTGCTTTTAGTAGCCAGTAAGACTTGCATCACCAATGCCATACGCGACAACTCGCCACCGGAGGCAATTTTATACAGTGGCTGCATGGGCATACCCACATTGGCGCTAAACATCAACTCAATATCATCAAGGCCTTGGGTATTATACTGCGCCTCTTGGCGTTTATTAAACACAAAGTTGGCCTGCGCATTGGGCAAGGCAAGGGGCTGCAATTGAGCAACCAATTTTTCGCTAATAGCGGGCGCAATGCCTTGCCTGGCCTTAGAAAGTGCCGTTGCCTGAGCCATATAGGTGTCCCATGCGGCGCTCATTTGGGCTTGTAGCGTCACGGCAGTCGGCAGGTTTAACAACCCATCTAGCGTGTCTTGCCAATTTTTTGCCTCATCAACCAGCTCTACTGCAGGCAGCCCGTGTTTGCGTGACAAGCGATGACCGAGGCCAATTAACGTATCGAGTTCTTGCAAACGCTCAGGGTCCGGCAATTGCTGTTCGGCATAATCCACCAAAGCTGCGGTTGCTTCACTAATGTGCTGCTGGGCTAAATACAACGATTCGGCAGCTTGCGCAAATGTGGGGCTGACCGCCGCTTGATTGTCGCATAACCGAATGGCGCGTCCTAGCAGCTCCATGGCAGCAGGCTCATCGCTATCATTGTCTAAAAGTTGCACCGCCAAACTGGCCTCTAGCATTAACGCTTCTAGGTTGGATAATTCATCGTGCTCGGCCTCAACTTGACCATAATCGACCAACAGTAGCGGAGCAATGTCAGTCAATTGATTTTGTAGCAGCTCGATTTTATCGGCACGCTGCGCTTCTTGCTCGGCAATACTTTTAGCTTGCCGGTTAAGCTTTTGATATGCCTGATAGGCTTGTGCAGTCACTGCCGCTAAGTCTTGTAATTCACCAATTTCATCTAGCCAATCTACCACAAACAAAGGCTTTAATAGCGCTTGCTGCGCATGTTGACTATGGATATTGACCAAAAGGGCACCAAGCTCTTTAAGCTCGGTTAAGCTAACAGGGGTGCCATTGAGCCACGCTTTTGAGCGCCCATTGCTACTAAGTTGACGGCGTATCAATATATCTGGCTCACAGGGGCGCTCGTGCTCAACAAACCAGCTAGAGATGGCAGGCGGTAAGCCTGTAGCAAGGCCGTCGTCATCGGGATGATTTTGCCGCAGCCCAGTTGCATGGGTAGCTTCTATCGCGGTATTAAACTCAAACTGGGCATAAATATCTGCGCTCTCAGTGCCGTGACGTACCATACTACTATCTGCGCGCCCACCAATACACAGCGATAAGGCATCCAGCAGAAGCGATTTGCCGGCACCCGTCTCGCCGGTAATCACGTTAAACCCTGCTGCAAGGCTTAAATCATGATGGTCAATTAGGGCAAAATTTTTCAACGTTAGTGAGGTGAGCATGGCTGGTCTCAATCAATAAATCCTTTATGGGCACAGGTAGAGAGTGAACCATAAAGTGATACTATAAGAGGTAACTAATAAAAAGTGATTAATAAAAGGGGATTATAGGTAATAGGTAATAGGTAATAGGTATAGACCGTAATCCATACCTTGAAAAATTAGCTAAACGATAAATGATAATCCGCCATATAAAAATCTATAATGGACGTATCCTAGCCCTAAGAGGCATTAAAAGCAAACAGTGCGCCACAAAACAAGGTGTATTCAACATGATTGTGGACAACCACTGTAGACGCAAAATTATAGCAACTGTAGGAGTATACAAAGACTACAGAAGGGCTGTAGATAGCCAGCCAATTTGATTTTGGCTGCGCTAAGCGGCTTATGCTAAGGTTGATATTATAGTTATTGATGGTTGGCAATGATAGTCTAGCAACTGAGTAACCGCTGATATCGCACTACCTAAGCACACAACACCTAGGCACACAACACCTAAGCACACAACACCTAAGCACACAACTAAGGTCGATGCTTATCATAAGCATTTTTTAACTAAGGCTAACGCAATGCCTAAAGGGCTCATCAGTTATGGGTGCTGGCCTACTATGTGACCATTGCGTCAGTCAACTGTGCCAAACAAGGTAGCAAAACACCCGTCTCTATAAGAGGCAAACCGGTTAGCAAGGGCGATGGTGGATAGCCGGTATTGGGTTTGCACCGTCTTAACAAAAAAAGGTCTTTGGTAACGCTACCAGTTGTCATATTATGGTAGGATAATCTAACAAAAATTAGCATGATTGGTTAGTTGCTAATCAACATTGACCGCTTCAATGGTCTATATGTTAACTTCAGTATAATATTTACGTCATTTTAGATTCTATTAAGGAAGTCCTCATGCCAACGACGACTTATGACCATGTTTCTGTCATAAAAAAGGCCACTATTTCTTACGATGGGCGCTGTAGTAGCCACACGCTATTATTTGATGACGGCAGTAAAAAAATGCTGGGTATTATCTTACCCTGCGATGAAGCGCTTGAAGAATATGTCTTTGCAACCCATACGTCAGAGCGTATGGAAATTGTCAGTGGCGAGTGCGAAGTGAAAATCACGGGTGAGGAGGCCTTTTCTTATTACCGTGCGGGTCAAGCTTTTGTAGTGGCAGGCGAGAGTGGCTTTGCCCTACGAACCGAGCAGATTGTGCAGTATATTTGCCATTTAGAAGGCTAGTTTAGATAGAAGACTAGTTTAGATAGAAGGCTAGTTTAGATAGAAGGCTAGTTTAGATAAATAAGATAAATAAAAGGCGAATACCAAGATGAGCGCTAACTCCCTACAGTCTGTAGGCCTTCTTTTTTCTGTAGGCCTTCTTTTTTTTTCAGGACTGAAAAATGTTATTATAGACCAAATTTTTAGACAAAGAGTTCGTTATGGCAAAGCCAGTTTATTTCTATGGTATTCATGCCATTCATGCATTATTGACGTATCGACCCACCGACGCGCTAGCTTTATTTATTCAGCAAGGGTTAATCGCAGATAGCATTCAAGCACAAGACACCGACCACTCAAGAATCGCACAAATTATTGCGTTGGCTGAGCAGATGGGCGTGAGCGTGCAAGAGGCTAGTAAGGATACATTGAAAGCGCTGTGTGCAAGCCCCCAGCATCAAGGGGTCGTCATGCATGCTAGGCCATTAGCGATGGCGGATGAGGGTGAGTTGACCGCTATTGCGCAAACGGACAACAGTCTTTTATTAATTCTTGACCAAATCACCGACGCGCATAACTTGGGCGCTTGTTTACGCACAGCAGCGGCCATGGGCGTCGATGCGGTGATTTGTCCAAAACACCATTCTGCCAGCTTAACCCCTGCTGTGGCCAAAGTATCTGTTGGCGCCATGGAGATTATCCCTGTTATCGCCGTGACCAATCTTGCGCGCTGTATGGCAAACTTAAAACAAGCGGGCGTTTTTTTGTATGGCACCGCACTAGATGCCACCGCAAAGCCATTGGCTGACGTTGACTTGACGGGTAAAGTGGCAATTATTATGGGCTCTGAGGGCGAGGGTATGCGGCGTTTAACCACCGAGCGCTGTGATGAGCTGGTCTATATCCCCATGCCAGGTAATCGCCAAGGTGCTCTGCAAAGCCTCAATGTCAGTGTGGCAACAGGTATGGTGCTCTACGAGGCAAACCGACAACGCAGCTAACATGTGATGGGCCTGATTATGTGCCTGAAATTTCATGTCAGCCCTACGAATTCGTTGTTCACATTTAAGCTATCGTCTAACTTCAAAACTCTTTTCTAACATCAGATAACGCTCATGTAAAGGCTGCAGTTGGGCATAAAGCGACGCTAAATCGCTTGCATTGCTCACAATATCGTCAGCTTGCTGATTGCGGGCTACACGCGACAATTGATTGGCCATAATGGCAGCGATGTTGTCGCGGCTTTGGGTGTCGCGCCGGCTTGCCCTTTCTAACTGTAATGCTTCAGGCACATCCACCACCAATATTCTATCACACAAAGATACCAAACCTGCTTCGGCACTCTCTAGTAGCAGCGGGGCGGATAAAATCACATAGACCGACGCTGCGGCCGCCAATTGCGCTTTAATTTCTTGACGGATGGCCGGGTGAGTGATGGCCTCTAAAGTGAGTAACGCCTTATTATTTTTAAACACATGCTCTCTGACAGCGGCTCTATCCATGTAGCCGGCGCTATCAATTACCCAGCTGCCTAGTGTCTTAACCAGCTTATCTAAGGTGCGGCTACCCGGCTGCATGATTTGATGCGCCACCACATCGGCATCGACAATGGTGATTCCTTGCGTGGCAAACCAATCAGAAACGGCAGTTTTGCCACTGCCTATCCCACCGGTTAAACCAATAACAGGTTTGTTACTATAAAAGGGTTGAAAAGCCTGCGCTGGGGTAATCGGGAGAGCATTAGGTTGCATGAAATTGCCTTGAAAGGAGCTTTGGTGGTAAAAAACTTTGAACTTGAGAAGCTTTAAGGTTAAGAAAAAAGGTTAAGAAAAAAGGTTAAGAAAAAAGGTTGAGAAAAAATGACACCGGTTCTATGGTTGCTCCTTAGTATTGTCCTAAGTACCAATTCATTATCGTATGGCCATAAAGTAAGGCGATGATACCCGCTATAGCAATAAAAGGGCCAAAAGCGAAGGGTTTGCTCTCGCCACGTTTTTTCATCAGTATCACGCCAATAATAGAGCCCAGTAAAGAAGATAGTAGGATAATGAAGGGTAGCATTAGGGGCCCAAGCCATGCCCCCAGTACGGCCAATAATTTAAAATCGCCTTGTCCCATACCCTGTTTTTTGGTAATTAAAAAAAATATTTTGACCACTATCCAAAGCGATAAAAATCCTATTAATAAGCCCCAAATAGACTGAACGGGGGAGACGAACCAGTGCTGTGAGTTTACCGCTAGCCCTAGCCCTGCTAATGGAAATACTAACCTATCTGGTAGAAGCTGGGTATCAAAGTCTATACCAGTCAGTGCAATTAATGTCCAAACTAAAACTAAAGCTGCCATGGCAGGCAGGCTGACGCCAAATTTAAAAATCACCACCATTGAAAGCAGGGCAGTTACTACTTCAATAAAGGGATATCTTAGGCCTATCGGGTTGGCGCATTGTGAGCATTTTCCCTTAAGGGCAAGCCAACTGACTACCGGTATATTTTCATACCAGCGAATTTTATGCGCACAATGCGGGCATCTTGAGGAAGGGTGGCTTAGGGTGATAGGTGTATCTTTGGCAACAATGTCGGCAATGGGCGCTATCAGGTTAGCGGGTATGTCCTGTTGTTCGGACAGTATCTCAACACTACCCGCTCGCCAATCTTGATACATAGATAAAGGGATACGGTGAATAACCACATTTAAAAAGCTACCAACACATAGCCCTAATAACCCAAACACCGTTAATGCTAGAGGCAAGTTATCTTGCAGGAGTTGCCAAATTTGCATCTATAATTGCCTTTAGTCTCGTCATTAAAAAGAAGGTTATTAAACAAACGTCATTAAAGCTTAATTCTATTCATCCCCAATCCAATGACAAAAAACGGTCATCTGTTTGGGATTCTTGTAGATAAAGAGAGTATATACGATTACAAATAGGCTGGACCATAATGACTCGCAATAAAATTAGCCCACCACCGAACCCATCTGGAAGATAGGTAAATACATCGCAATCACAAGCCCACCAATTAGCACACCTAGAACTGCCATAATCATTGGCTCCATAAGGCTGGTCAGTCCATCTACTGCCTGATCCACTTCGTTCTCGTAATAGATGGCAACTTTATCAAGCATCTCCTCTAAACTACCCGATTCTTCGCCAATGCCAACCATTTGAATCACCAAGCTTGGAAACAAATTGGTGCTGCGAATCGCAAATTGCAACTGCTGGCCCGTGGACACGTCCTCTTTAATTTGCTGAGTTGCATTATAAAACACCACGTTGTTGGTTGCGCCAGCAGTCGAATCAAGGGCATCGATCAAAGGAACACCAGCCGCAAATGTCGTCGCCAACGTACGTGAAAAACGGGCAATAATAGCTTGATAAGTGATATTACCGAAGATAGGTAATTTAAGCATTAGCCTATCCTTAAAATTTCGAAATTCTTTACTGCGTTTGTTCGCTTCAGCTAATGCAATAATCGTTAATCCAATTACCCCTATTAATGCCCACCACCAACTTTTCATCCACTCCGACATATTGACCACCATTTTCGTAAAAGCAGGAAGCTCTGCCCCAAAGGAGCCAAATAAGTCGGCAAAAACAGGTACTACTTTTAATAAAAGAATCATGGTGACAATGATGGCCACCACAATAACCGCAATGGGGTATTTAACAGCCTTTTTAATCTTTGCTTTTAATAACTCACTTTTTTCTTTATAGGTGGCTACCCGTTCTAACATCGTTTCCAAAGCGCCTGATTGCTCACCAGAATCTACTAACGCACAAAACAAATCATCAAAATAGCGAGGATGCTGACGTAGGGCTGAAGTAAAGGTGCCCCCTGCTTCCACTTCAGATTTAATGCTCAACACCAAATCTTTCATACTCGGATTGTCTAAGGATTCGGCAACAATTTGAAAGGACTGGGTTAAAGGCACCCCCGCTTTCATCATCGTGGCCAATTGCCGTGAAAAAATTGCAATGTCTATCGCCTTGATTTTAGGCTTCATCAACTTGATAGATTTAGGTTTTTTCTTAATGGTGCGAATGGTAATGCCTTGTTTGCTTAATTGCGCCTTAGCTAAGTCTAGACTCTTACTGCTGGTTTCACCTTTGACCTTTTGGCCACGGCGATTTGTCCCATTGTAAATGAAATCTAATTGCATATCCGTTGCTGTTTTGGCCATAACTTTATCCTCAAATACTTCTGGTTTAGATTGGCGGTAGTTTTCATACCAAATTTAAATACTGTAAGACGCAATAAAACCTTATTAACAGAGCAGTGCCATATTTTTAGCGCATGCAAACCACCGTAAAACAAATGGTTAGGCGATAGACAGTCTTATTATAGTAGATAGTAGTAGACTGTCTTAGCGCCCTGTTGCTATGTTAAGTAGCTATGTTAAGTAGCTATGTTAAGTTGCTATGTTAAACAGCTATGCTAAGTTGTTAAGCTGCCATATGAAGCAACTTGCTAATCAGAGGTTACCCGATACATCTCTTGCACACTGGTCAACCCTTGTAAAACTTTTAAAATGCCAGAGCGTCTTAAATCGCGAAAACCGTTTTTGAGGGCAGCGTCTTTAATTTCTATCGCATTGCCATCCTCCATAATAATCCGCGAAATAGCCTCGTTGATTTTCATCACCTCATAGACACCGACCCGACCTTTATAACCTTCACGGCACTCATCACAGCCTACTGGCTCGTATATCGTATTATTGTCATCGTCTAAATCTTCTTGTTTAAATCCCATCTCAATCAAGCTGACATGCGGCACACTTGTTGGTCTTTTGCAGTTTTTACATAGCCGCCGTGCCAAACGCTGCGCAATAACCAGGTTAACAGAGGTGGCAATATTAAAAGAGGCCACGCCCATATTACGCAAGCGCGTCAAGGTTTCTGGTGCTGAGTTGGTGTGTAAGGTTGACAACACCATATGCCCAGTTTGCGCCGCTTTAATGGCGATTTCTGCAGTTTCTAAGTCGCGTATTTCACCGACCATGACAATATCAGGGTCTTGCCGTAAAAAAGCTTTCAAAGCACTTGAAAAGGTAAGGCCTACCTTAGGATTCACGTTAACTTGGTTAATACCTTCAAGGTTAATTTCAACCGGGTCTTCGGCGGTTGAAATATTTGTCGTCTCTTCATTAAGTATATTCAGGCCAGTGTATAACGACACCGTCTTACCCGAGCCGGTTGGACCGGTAATCAATAACATGCCTTGGGGTTTTTCGAGCGCCTCCATAAACAATGCTTTTTGATCGGGCTCATAGCCCAAAGCATCGATACCCAACATCGCTGAGGAGGGGTCTAAAATACGTAAAACCAGTTTTTCACCAAATAAGGTCGGTAAACAGTTTACCCGAAAATCAATGGCCTTATTTTTAGAAATTTTGAGTTTAATGCGTCCATCTTGCGGCATACGCCTCTCAGAGATGTCCATTTGTGACATCACCTTTAAACGGGCCGCAATTTTGCCTGCCAATTGTACTGGGGGGTTGGCCATTTTTTGCATCACGCCATCAATGCGAAAGCGTACGCGAAATGATTTTTCATAAGGCTCAAAATGTAAATCAGAAGCCCCCATACGAATAGCGTCTATCAACATTTTATTAATAAACTTAACCACCGGCGCTTCCTCAACGCCGTCCGCTAATGAGGTGGTATTGTCATCGCCATCCCCATCTGATAAGTCTTGAACTTCGACAGATAAATCGCCAGCGGACATCTCACTAAAGGTATCCATAGAATCTGAAGAGGCGACCTCAATGGCTTTGAGTAGTTTCGTCTCCTCTACAACCACCGTTTGCACCGACAGCCTAGAGTTAAACTGAATCGCGTCAATCGCGTCAAGCCGTGTTGGATCACTCATCGCCACAAACAAGCGCTGCCCACGCACAAATATAGGTAGGGCATTGTATTTACGCACGAGCTTATCATCAATCAAGTCTTTTGGCAGTACGTCAGGGTTTAGCTGGTCAATATCAAATAAGGGGTCGCCAAACTCTTTAGCAACGAGCCAAGCTATTTTATCAGAGGCGGCAAGCTTGTTACTGACCAAATAAGAAACCAGACTCATCTGCTGTTTTTGCGCTTCGGTTAAGGCCTTTTGCATCACCGCCTCGCTGACCAAGCCATCTTGGACCAACCGTTGGGCAATTCCGCCAAAACTCATGGGTGCGGACATAGTAATTTCCTGTATGAAGAGTTAAGCTTGCACGCGAACAAATATAGTGTATAACATCCTGACTCGATGCAAAAGCGATTAAAAGCAAAGCTATGTATTAGGATTGGTAAGAGGCTGTCAACAGACCTTGCAGCCCGCCTAGATGACAGCATAAACGACAGGCCTAATTATTAAGATTAAGATTATGATATAATTTATACCAACCTTTATGTTAATAGCCTCGTTTTAATAACGTATTTCCCATGAATAGGACGTAGTCAGTTGTCTACCGTGTGCTACGGGCATTCTTATATTATTGACTGTATATTATTGACTGTATAACTATCAAAAGACAAGTAGATAACAAGATAAGTGCACCCGACTCTCAACTCTCAACTCTTAACATAGGCTGTGGCTTTAGCCCAGTATTTTTAATAAAAATACAGGTTTTGCTGGGCTAAAAGCACCAGCCTACAATGAGGTTTAATACAATGAGTTTTAAGAATTTAAGAGTCAGGTATCAATGCATAAATACCGTAACCCTCAGAACCCTAAACCCTCATTGATGCGTAAGTCGAATTAACCCTTATAACCATATAATCATTAAGATATTGAGAGCCTATTATGACACCTTGGGTGATTGGAAACTGGAAATTAAACCCAGCAACGCTAAAGGATACGCAGCAGTTGCTACAGGGCATTGCTACGCAGCTACAAAAGGTAGAACAGCACCATGCTTGTCAGGTGATGGTAGCGCCAAGCTTTATACACTTGAGTGCGGCAGCAGCCCTCTTGGCTAGTGATGTAGACGCTTTTGACGATGACTTACACTTAGCGCACTTAGCGCACTTAGCGGCTAAGGGCATATCGAGCAAAAGCTTGTCAACCAAAGTTAACACTATAAAGCTTGCAGGGCAAGACGTGACGGCATTAACGGATGCAACGGGGGCATATACGGGCGATGTGTCCGCCGTACAGCTCAAAGATATTGGGGTAGAGTGGGTTATTTTGGGCCACTCTGAGCGGCGGCAATATTACAGTGAAGACAATGAAAGCTTGTTAAAAAAAGTGATACACTGCGCCTATCATGGCTTGGGTGTTGTGTTGTGTGTTGGCGAGTCTGAGGCGGCTTTTTTAGCAGGACAAACCGAAGCTGTGCTTGCCCAGCAATTGCTGGTGCTGCAGTCTTTTATAAAGGCAATCAAGCAAGCAGACAATGCTGCTCGTAACGATATTCAAAACAGTAACGAGCATGCAAACACCATTGACCCAGCAGCAGTAGCCCAAGGGGCAATAGATCTGCAGTTAAGTCGATTGATTGTTGCTTACGAGCCCGTTTGGGCAATTGGCACCGGCAAAGTGGCCAGTGTGCAACAGGTTGCAGCGATTCACCATTTTATCCGCCAGCAGCTGGTTGGGTTTGATGCGTCATTAATCCAAACCCCTATTATTTATGGTGGCAGCGTCAATGCTAAGAATGTTGATGAATTCGCCGCCTGTGCCGCGGTCGATGGGGTGTTAGTAGGGGGTGCGGCTTTAGACGCACAAAGCTTTGTCAATATTGTGCAAAGTTTTTGCAGCGAGTAAGCTAGTCTAGGGCGTGTCCTCATTGTAAAAATGGTGATAAAAATGAGTTAAATTGCAGTCAAACAAGGAAAATAGTGCAGATAATATCGAGATATTAACCAACTATTTGACGATGTTTGGCAAAATTTAGCCATTTTAAGCCCATTTAGATATTATCGTTTAGATTGAGGACACGCCCTAGCCTACTTCAAATAAATCCGCTCCTGTATTGACTGTTTTTAAGAGACGACTTATGCTAGTTATGGTTGGGTATATAATTGAATTCTAGATAGCCCCATTATAGGTGATAATTTTTTAATGGGTACGTTTTATTAATCAGTAAGGCATAGCATGTTTAACATTATTTTAGCGGTTCATATTATCGTCGCTATTTCCATGATAGGTCTGATTTTGATTCAGCATGGTAAAGGTGCGGATGCAGGGGCATCGTTTGGCGCAGGCTCTGCAAGTTCAGTATTTGGCGGAGCTGGCAGTGCTAATTTTTTAACCCGTGCTACCGCAGTGTTGACGGTGATATTTTTTAGTACAAGTTTGGCATTGGCAGTTCAAGCGCGCAAACAAGTTGACGGACAGTATAAGTTGGATGACTCAGCGACCGCCTTACAAATACCAGCACCTAGTGAGACGCCTGCCTCAAAATAACTCGAGCATGGATTTAACCTTGAGCACTGTTTTGTCAAGAATTGTTTTGTCAAGAACTTTTTTGTCAAGAATTGTTCTGTCAAGCCCACTATGAAGAAGCCTATGAGGTACTAAAGCGAACAATAATAGGCGCAGTCAGTGCCTCCTCATAACGCTTGACTTTAAAAGGCTTGCGCTGACCGTAAAACCTTTGTATACTGTGCGTCCTAGTTAAATCCTTACCTGTGGACGTTAACTTATCCTCAATGAGTTAACAGGTTTAGGTTAGGTTGAGGTTTAATTAGCTAAGTTTGACTAAGTCGGTTTGATGAACTAGGTCTAAGCTAGGCAATTTAGGCGATTGTGGTGGAATTGGTAGACACGCCATCTTGAGGGGGTGGTGGCGCAAGCTGTGAGGGTTCGAGTCCCTCCAATCGCACCAATTTGATACTGATATTGATACATAATGTATGCATAAAGTCAGTGATACGCTTAGGTTGGCGTCTTAAGTCAAGTTTATAAATTTAAGTGCTTGACAAGCATAGTGTCTTTATCTATAATGTGCAACCTAGATTGATGCGGGGTGGAGCAGTCTGGTAGCTCGTCGGGCTCATAACCCGAAGGTCGTTGGTTCAAATCCAGCCCCCGCTACCATTTATTATTTTCAATCTTATTGTTTATTTAACCCACCAATATGTTTGTGGGTTTTTTTGTATTTGTTATTCTTAATACTCCGCTATAGGCATGATTTTCGACACGATTGGCTGTCGGTTATCAGCAAGATGTTGTCATTAAAAGGCTATATATCTTAAGACTCCGTCATTATCTCAATATGAAAGCACCAAAATATGAAACTATCTAACAAAGTTGCGCAATTAACCGCTATTATCGAACCTGCTGTTGCCGCTTGCGATGTGGCCTTGTGGGGGGTCGAATTTTCGCCACAAGGCGGACGCTCGTTGATGCGTATCTATATCGAAGCTTTGCCAGAGGATAAAGCCTTTGGCAAACAAGTGACGATTGAAGATTGTGCTGCGGTAACCCACCAAGTGAGCGGGGTGCTTGAAGTACATGACCCGATAGCCGGCGAGTTTATTTTAGAAGTATCATCGCCAGGCTTAGACAGGGCGTTTTTTAGTGTTGAGCAATTACAAGATTATATAGGGCAGACCGTTAGTCTGCGCTTAATCAAAGCCGTCGGCAGCGACAGTAGCAAGCGTCGTAAAGTAACCGGCAAGCTTGAACAGATAGGGGATAAACAGCTGACCGTGGTTATTCCTGAGGGTGATGTTTTTACGATTGCGTTTGATAATATTGATAAAGCCAACTTGGTGTATCAAGAGGGTCGTTAAGCTTATCAGCTTGTCTTTAGCAACTAAGCTATCGATACAGCCTAAATGGCTCAGCTTCGTCGGTCGAGTTGCAACGGTAGTTGTGTTGTTATCAAAGCAATGGTAAAAGCAATGGCGATAGCGACAGGTGCGCAATGAGCGGCTATGACGACACAAGACTATTTATAATCATAGTTATAGTCATAGGTCTACAATAAAAATTAACGTGAAGTTTTTGGCTGCTTTTAATTTTGGTTGGTTTTAACTTCAAGTATGCAAAGGTAGGTGTATAATGAGTCGTACAATTTTAACGGTAGTAGAAACCGTCAGTAACGAGAAAGGCTTAAATCCAGAAGATATTTTTGAAGCGCTTGAAGAGGCGTTAGTGGTTTCAACAAAAAAGCGTGTTTATACCGACCAACCTGAAGTGGCCATCCGAGTAGCGATTAATCGGGAGACGGGCGATTATGACACCTATCGTTATTGGACCATAGTGGCCGATGAAGACCACGAAATGCCAGCCTGTCAGTTAGCCTTAAGCGATTTAGACGAGACTGAATGGTCGCTTGGCGATATCAAAGAAGAGCAAATCGAGTCTATTGAGTTTGGCCGTATTGCCGCCACGCAAGCCAAACAAGTCATTATTCAAAAAATACGTGAAGCCGAACGTGCCTTAACCGCTGATGCCTTTGAGCCGCGTATTGGTGAGATGATGTATGGCGAGGTGAAAAAGCAAACCCGTGACGGCTATATTATCGATTTAGGCGACAATGCCGAGGGTTATTTGTCGCGCGATCAAATGTTACCGCGTGAGCAACTGCGAGCCAAATCTCGTGTCAATGCCATTTTATACCATGTGAATAGAGACAATCGTGGTGCTCAATTATTGTTGTCACGAACGATACCAGAAATGTTGACCGCTTTAATGAGTAAAGAGGTGCCAGAGATTAGTGAAGAGACGATTGAAATTCGCGGCGTGGCTCGCCAACCTGGGGTACGGGCTAAAATATCGGTGAAAACCAATGACCATCGTATCGACCCGGTTGGCGCTTGCATTGGTATGCGTGGTACCCGTATTCAAGCGGTGCAACAAGAATTAGATGGCGAGCGTATTGACGTGATTGTATGGTCGGATGACCCGGCACAATATATTATTAGCGCCCTTGAACCGGCCGATGTTAACAGCATTATTCTTGATGAAGATGCCAAAACGGCGGATATTATATTTACGGCTAATGATCAGCTGGCGCGAGCCATTGGGGCGCAAGGTCAAAACGTTCGCTTGGCCTCAGAGTTGACGGGTTACCGTTTGAACATGATGTTAGAAGAAGAGTATCTAGAAAGACAGCAAAATGAGACAAAAACCTTTATCGACTTATTTTACAATCGCTTAGAGGTGGATGAAGACCTAGCGCAAGCTTTGGTCGATATTGGCTTTACCAGTATTGAAGAAGTGGCTTATGTACCTGTTGACACCTTTTATGATATCGAGGGCCTAGATGATGAGGCCATCGAGATGATTCAAGAACGTGCTAAAGAAGTGGTCATTGCTGACGAACTGGTAAAACAGCAAAATATGAAAGAGCCAAGTGCCGAGCTGCTGGCAATGGAAGGTATGACAACCGACTGGGCATACAAATTGGCACAACGTGATATTATCACCGTAGACGATTTGGCCGAGCAAGCTGTTTTTGATATCGAGGATATTGATACCCTTGATAATGAGACAGCAGGTAAGCTCATTATGAAAGCCCGTGAATCTTGGTTTAATGAAGAAAATAAATAGGTGACTATACAATGGCAGATAAGACCGTCAAAGAATTAGCAGACATGGTAAGCAAAACAGTCAGTGTGTTACAGCAGCAGTTGGTTGATGCTGGGTTACCTGCTCGTGGTGAGGTTGACCTTGTCACCGAGCTTGAGCAAGAACAACTGGTCGCTTACTTGAAGCAATCGCACGGGCAAAAGCAAAAGCGTCGTATCAGCTTGAAATCAAAAACCACGAGTACCGCTCGGGTGACAGGCTCATCTGGTAAATCAAAAAGTGTCAACGTTGAAGTACGTAAGAAAAAAGTATTTGATAAACCTGACCCTAATCAATTGGCCGAGCAACTTATAGCCCGAGAAAAATTGGATGCTGAAGCCAAGCTGCGGGTAGAAGAAGAGGCCAAAAAACGCGAGCTCACTAAAAAAGCCTCTGAGGAGCGTCAAGCGGCAACCTTGGCAGCGATGCGGGCTAATTTGGGCGGCGGTAAATCATCGAACACCAGCAGTGATGAGGTATCGACTGTCGTGGTCAAAAAGGGCAGTAAAGCGGCACAAATTGCTAAAGAGAAACCTAAAAAGAAAATAGCCCCAACCAAACCTAAAGTAGAAACCAAAGCTGAGCAAAAAGCACGCTTGCTGCGTGAAAAAGAAGAAGAGCGCTTACGCGCAATAGAAACAGAAACTCGGCGTCAGCAGGCCGAAGAGGCGCAGAAAAAAACGCTTGAAGAGATGCGTAAAATGGCCGGTAAGTACAGTGGCAAAGAACCGGTTGCTGAGGTGCGTAAAGATGAACCACTGGCTGAGGGCTTAGTCGGTGAGGCGCTAGAAGAATCGTTTGAAAAAGAGCGGCGTGAAATTAAGCGTGGCTCCTCTAGTACCGCTACTCGCGGCCGTCGTCGTAAAACCCAAGAAGAGCGCGAAATACGCAACCGTAAACATGGGCTAAAATCCAGTCAAGCAACGCAGCATAAGTTTGAAAAGCCCGTCGAAAAAATGGTGCACGATGTTGAGATTAGCGAGCAGATTACCGTTGTTGATTTAGCCCAACGTATGGCCGTTAAAGCCCGAGAAGTCACCAAATTATTGATGAAAATGGGCGAAATGGTCGAAGAGTCCGAAACCATAGATCAGGTAACGGCAAGCCTTATTGTGGAAGAGATGGGCCACAACCCTGTATTGGTTAGTGATACCAAGGTTGAGGACGATTTGCAAGAGGCTGTCGAGGGTCGCCGTAGTAACGTGCAGCATCGCCCACCTGTTGTCACTATCATGGGTCATGTGGATCATGGTAAAACCTCATTGCTCGATAAAATTCGTCAAACTAAGGTGGCCACAGGCGAAGCCGGTGGCATTACCCAGCATATCGGCGCTTATCATGTTGAGACCGAGCGTGGCCTAATTACCTTTTTAGATACCCCAGGCCACGCCGCCTTTACAGCGATGCGCTCACGTGGCGCTCAAGCCACTGATATCGTAGTATTGGTGGTAGCTGCTGATGATGGCATGATGCCACAAACGGCCGAGGCGATAGATCACGCCCGTGCCGCAGGAACACCCATCATAGTGGCAATTAACAAAATTGATAAACCAGCGGCAGATATTGACCGGGTGTTGAATGAGTTAACGACCAAAGAGGTTGTGACAGAAGCGTGGGGCGGTGACACGCCGTTGGCTAAAGTCTCGGCGAAAACGGGCGAAGGCATTGACGAGCTGCTTGAGCTTATCAGTTTGCAAGCGGAACTGATGGAGCTTGACGCCCCTACCGATGGTGCGGCTCAAGGTGTGGTCATTGAATCACGGTTAGAGAAAGGTCGTGGTGCTGTCGCTAGTGTGCTGGTTAAAAAAGGTACCTTGAACCAAGGGGATCTTGTGTTAGCGGGCGAATACTACGGTAAAGTCCGCGCGATGACCGATGAAAACGGTAAACGCATAAAATCGGCAGGTCCCTCTATTCCTGTTGAAATCCTGGGCTTGCCAGACACGCCTGCTGCGGGTAGTGAATTTTTAGTGGTTACCGATGAGAAAAAAGCTCGTGAAGTGGCCGAATTCCGTGCCAATCGCGAGCGTGAAAAACAACTCGACCGTCAAAACAAGCTGCGTCTTGAAAGCATGTTCGAACAGATGGGTCAAGATGAGGTCTCCTTCTTAAATATCATCTTAAAAACCGATGTGCGTGGCTCGCTTGAAGCCTTATTGACTTCTTTAGACGAACTATCGACTGACGAAGTGAAAGTCAGGGTGATTAGCTCAGGCGTTGGCCCGATTACTGAGTCGGATATTACCCTTGCGGAATCGAGTGAAGCGGTGTTACTCGGTTTTAATGTACGCGCAGACACCACAGCAAAACGTAAAGCCGATGATGCCGATATTGATATTCGTTATTACAGTGTTATTTATGGCCTTATTGATGACGTGAAAGCAGCCATGAGCGGTATGTTGTCGCCTGAGCACCGCGAAAAAATCTTGGGTATTGCTGAGGTGCGTGAGGTGTTCCGCTCGAGTAAATTTGGTGCGGCTGCCGGTTGTATGGTGGTGGAAGGCACTATCTATCGCAACAAGTCTATTCGGGTACTGCGTGATGATAAAGTGGCGTTTACCGGTAATTTACAATCGCTACGCCGTTATAAAGAAGATGTTAACGAAGTGCGCGCTGGTATGGAATGTGGTCTTGCCGTGCGTGGCTACGATGTCGAGGCAGGCGATAAGATTGAAGTGTTTGAGATTCAAGAAATCCAGCGCACGATTTAATTATTTAACAATGGCATATTATTATAGTCTATACCAGACACTAATCTAGGTGCAATTATCAAAGACCTATCAGGTCATCCTGTTAGGTCTTTTTTTAACCGTTTTTAAAGCACGGCGATAGACTAGTCATGCAACAGCCAGTACACGCCCTAGATAATACCGTCATTTAAAGGATAACAACATGAACCAACGTACCCAGCGCCTAGGCGATCAAATTCAACGTGAGCTTGCCGTCATGATTCGCGATTCGGTCAACGACCCACGTTTAACCGGTTTTGTGACTATTTCTAGCGTTAAAGTCAGCCCCGATTTAGGCTATGCCGATGTTTATGTGACGGTGATGGAGCCGGAGATGAACGATGCCATGAGTAAGCACAGTCATGAGCAAAGCCTGCAAGTGCTTAATAATGCGGCTGGATTTTTGCGTACCGAGTTGAGCCATACCCTCAAAACGCGTACCACGCCCCGCTTAAGGTTTCATTATGACGAAGTGACGGCGCGTGGTAATTATATGATGGATTTAATTAGCAAGGCAGTGGATAAAACGGTGCAAACCTCTCATGATGAGGACACTGATATCGACCATGATACTGACATCGATACCAACACTGATACTGACACTAATAGCGACACTGATACTGACACTAATAGCGACACTGATACTGACACTAATAGCGACATTGATGACAATACGCATATGCACGAGGTAACTACCAAGACAGATAGCGATTTGTAGCAGCGGTTTAAAGACTAGCACAAGTGTTTGATTAAATAGCTAACAGAGAGAGTCATGACCAAAGTGACGCAACACGGTACGCCACCAGACACGATACAAGACACGTCAAAAATGCCGATCACCAAAAGCCGAGTATCGGGGGTTATCCTTATCGATAAACCCGAAGGCCCAACCTCGCAGCAAGTGGTCGCAAAGGTCAAATACTTGCTACAGTCGCGCGCACATAATACTAAAAAAGCGGGGCATACGGGCACCCTTGATCCTATGGCAACAGGCTTATTGCCCGTTTGTTTAGGTGAGGCCACTAAATTTAGCCATTATCAATTAGCGGCCGATAAGTCTTATGAGGCGACCGTAAAGCTCGGCTTGCAAACCGATACCGGCGACGCACAAGGTGAGATAGTCGCCAGCAAAACAGTGCCTGTTATCTCGCAATCTGCGCTTGAGGGTGCCGCTAAAACCTTTACAGGCGCTATTTGGCAACTGCCGCCCATGTACTCTGCTTTAAAAAAAGAGGGCAAAAAATTTTATGAGTATGCCCGTGCTGGTATTGAGGTGGAACGTTCGGCACGCCCCATCCGCATTCATCAGTTGACCATTGCACAAGGCGACGCTGTCGACGAGATAAAGCTCAGCGTTACCTGCTCAAAAGGTACTTATATTCGAGTTTTAGGTGAGGATATTGCCAAGGTGCTAGGCACTTGTGGCCACTTAACCGCCTTGCGTCGCACTCAAGTAAGCTACTTTAGCGTGGATGAAGCCATATCTTTAGATGATTTTGAGGCGTTCACCCATGATGCCCGCTTGTCAAGCTTACTGCCTATTGACGCCTGTATTGCCGAGCTACCCAAGCTCATCGTATCGGAGATACAGCGCCAACGTTTGCATTTAGGGCAGCGTTTAAACGTAAGCGACTCAATAGATAGCGTGATATATAGCTATCTGCACGACCCATCACTTGTGCACGACCCTAACCAAGGCGATATCCGCCTATTCTCTAGCCAGGGAGATTTTTTAGGGTTGGGTTCACTGGCTGCAAACGGACGCTTACAACCCAAAAAAATGATACAGCGCTGATAAGGCTGACCCACCTGCATTGAGCAGCTTCAACTGGCATGAGTCACTGTTAGGTGGCAGTGATTTCGCTTACTCATAATCAACATTACTCACATTCTCATACATATCCTTGCAACTTGGGTCTACTTAGATCATCCTATCTTGATTATGATGAAACGTATCAGCGACATCAGTGCCGTTTAGCAAAGTTCAAAATGGTAAATCTTCTTGTTGCGCAGGTTGACAGTCTGTTATAAGTAACTTATTTAAGTATGAACTTATTTTTCATAGTATTGCAGGAGTAGATGATGACTAAAACGATTGCATTCTTATTAAATAATCATTTTGAAAAAGCAGAATATGCTGAGGTTAATCGTCTATTGACAGATAAAGGGTATCGTACTGTTTTAATTACTACCAATACTGATAAACAAGTACAGTCGATGCAAAAGGATGTTGATAAGGCTGAGATCTTTACGGCAGATTTATTTTTATCAGAAGCCAATGCGGCTGATTATGACGCTGTGGTATTACCGGGTGGAACGGTCAATGCCGATACATTACGGGTGGACGGTCAGGCACAAGCTTTTGTAAAGTCATTTAACGACAATGATAAGCTGATAGCGGCTATTTGCCATGCGCCTTGGGTGCTTATCAATAGCGGTATTGTTAAAGATAAAACCTTGACGGCGTATCATACTTTGCAACAAGATATCGAAAATGCAGGTGGGCAATTTGTGGATAAACAGATGCAACAAGATGGTAATATCATAACATCACGTAGCCCTAAGGATATTACCGCATTTGTAGATGCCATTGATGCTGCGTTGGCAATAACTTAAAACACCGTTGTTATTTAAAACATTGTCGTTAACATCTCAACTTTTAAACTTCGATATCGGCATTTTATATGCCATATCCTACATTATAAAATATTAAGGAATACTTATGTCACAAGCGAACAATGAGAAATTTGTACAACAACAATCAGAGTCTGAACTAGCAGGTCTTAAGAACCAAGTAGAAGATAATTTAGATAATGGCAACAAAAAGACCGATGAGGCAGCTGCTGAAGGTATTGCTCAAAACCTAGAGCAAGCTAAATCTCAATAAATGGCGTTACTGTATCCATTTTTCTTACCATTTTTTCATTTTAGTTCAGGAGATAACAGATTATGAGTAGTGCTGATAACAATAATAATGAAGATGACTTAGGTGTCAATCCGCCTAATATAGAGGGGATAACGCCTGATAGTTTAGTAGAGGCTGAAACACCTGATAGCCTTGCCGAAGCGACCACTGCGCCTCTAGCAGACGATGCTTTAGGGGGTCATGCCACTCAAGAAGATGCTGACAAATAGGAAGTTGAAGCTGATTTGACCGAAATCGTAAATCAATCTGCGAAGCTAGGGTCGACTTTTTTGATAACCTAATTTTCGAAACGATAAAAAACTGCTGACTATTCAGCAGTTTTTTTGTTATAATTGTACGCTTACTCTGTCGCTTTTTTTAGGTCACCTCTAGTAATGCAGGGATGTCCTTAATGAAAGCCACTTAATTATAGTATTGCATTGCCGGAGAGAGACATGTTAACCAATACAGATCGTCAACAAATTATTGTTCAATATCAACGCGCGCCAAGTGATACAGGTTCACCTGAAGTTCAGGTTGCCCTACTCACTGCCCGCATTAATGATTTACAGGATCATTTTAAAGCCCATAAAGCGGATCATCATAGTCGCCGTGGCCTCATCCGTATGGTCAATCAGCGCCGTAAGCTGCTTGATTATCTAAAAGGTAAAGATTTGGGTCGTTATACGACCTTGATTAGTCAGTTAGGATTACGTCGTTAATAGGGAACAGGCTTGTATCTTAAAGCGACGACCAGACGACTATCTGATAGGCTATGACGCTTGTACCCTATGTCGTTAGGGTAGCTTGGACAGTTAGGTCGATATTTAATTGAATCGATCATACCTTAAGACAAAAAAGAGACGGTGTGAATATATTCGCAGCGTCTTTTTTTTGCGCTATGCCCTGACAGAAGTCTGGTTAGGTTAGCCCCTATTTTAGCCCTATGCCCTCCTAAAATAGGCAATGGGTAAGCAGGCATATAGCGACTTAAGATTATATGCTCGTGCTGATAGTTGATACACTAGTGCTTATAGCAGATGAACCAGCACCTTGTTAGTAACGCGTTAGCGGTTCTGACTTTACATGGTCAAGCTGCAAAAATCCCTGTAAAATAAGACGGCAAGAGTAGCTTGGTATGCGTTGGTGCGTGGCGTCAGTAGCCGCTTAAGGCCAATAGAGACAAAAGACGTATGCACAGAATACATAGGCACAGCGTTGTTATGGGTAAAGTAAGAAATAAGTAGTGCAAGTGCGCGCTTTGGCAAATAAGAGCACTGTACGGTTGCAAAGTAGACAATACACACTTATAAACATTTGGTTATACCATTATTCATAAAATTAGGAAGAAATAGATGTCAATGTTTAATACCATTTCTCGAGAGTTTCAATACGGCAATGAGCAAGTTGTGTTAGAGACTGGCCGTATTGCCCGTCAAGCCAATTCTGTCCTTGTACACATGGGCGGCGTGTCGGTATTGGTTGCCGCTGTGGTCAAAAATGAGGCAAAAGCGGGCCAGAACTTTTTCCCACTTACCGTTAACTATCAAGAAAAAATGTATGCCGCCGGTAAGATTCCAGGCGCCTATGGCAAACGTGAAGGCCGAGCGACTGAGTTTGAAACCTTAACCTCACGTTTGATTGACCGTCCTATTCGCCCGCTGTTTCCAGAGGGTTATGTGAACGAAGTGCAAATTACGGCGACGGTCGTGTCTAGTGACAAAAAGCACTATGCCGATATTGCCGCTATGATTGGGGCGTCCGCAGCGTTGGCGATTTCCGATGCGCCGTTTAATGGCCCTATTGGCGGTGCTCGGGTTGGCTTTATCGATGGCGAGTATGTGTTAAACCCCTCTATTAAAGAGCTTGAGCGCAGTGATTTAGATTTAGTGGTGGCAGGCACCAAATCGGCGGTGTTAATGGTAGAGTCTGAAGCGGCTGAGCTGTCGGAAGATCAGATGCTAGGTGCGGTATTGTATGGCCATCAGCAGCAGCAAGTGGTCATCGATAATATTAGTGAGCTGGCCAAAGCGGTCAATACCCCAAAGCAAGTATTTACTGCGCCGCAGCTAGATGCCGAACTCAAAGACAAAGTCACGGCTCAGTTTAGCGAACATATTGCGGCCGCTTATGAAACCAGTGATAAAATTGAGCGTTACAATAAGCTTGATGCAGTGAAAACCGCGGCGATTGATGCGTTAGCGGGGGCGCCTGAGTCTGATAGCTATAGCGCCAATGAGGCCGCTATCAAAGATATTTTGAATGACCTTAAGTACCGTACGGTACGTGATAACATTTTATCGGGCAAACCGCGTATTGATGGTCGCGATTTGGATACGGTACGGGCGCTGGATATTCAAGTGGGCGTTTTGCCATATACTCATGGTTCGGCATTGTTTACCCGGGGTGAAACCCAAGCCTTGGTCACCACGACACTTGGCAATACCCGTGATGTGAACTTAATTGATTCACTAGCCGGCACCATTCAAGATAACTTTATGCTGCATTACAATTTCCCGCATTTTTCGGTGGGCGAAACAGGCCGTGAAGGGATTCCTAAACGCCGTGAAATTGGGCATGGCCGTTTGGCGCGCCGTGGGGTGCAGGCCATGTTGCCAGATAGCGACCGTTTTCCGTATGTGATTCGTGTGGTATCCGAAATTACCGAATCTAACGGGTCTTCTTCTATGGCCTCCGTATGTGGTGCTAGCCTTGCACTGATGGATGCCGGTGTGCCGTTAAAAGCACCCGTGGCTGGTATTGCAATGGGCTTGGTGAAAGAAGGCGAGCGTTTTGCGGTATTGTCCGATATTTTAGGCGATGAAGATCATCTAGGCGATATGGACTTTAAGGTTGCTGGCTCTAAAGATGGTATTACCGCTTTGCAAATGGATATTAAAATTGAGGGCATTACCCCGGATATCATGGAGCAAGCGTTAAAACAAGCCCATGCCGGGCGTATCCATATCTTAAATGCGATGAATAAAGTATTGCCCGCAAGCCGCACAGAAATTAATGCCCATGCGCCTAATTATGCGGTGATGCAAATTAATGCCGATAAGATTCGCGATGTGATTGGCAAAGGCGGGGCGACCATTCGCCAGTTAACCGAAGACACCGGCGCAGTGATTGATATTGACGATAGTGGTACGATTCGTATTTTTGGTGAAAACAAAGCTGCCACCAAAGAGGCGATGCGTCAAATCGAGGCGCTCACTGCAGAAGTTGAAGTGGGCAAAGTATATCAAGGTACGGTAGCACGCGTGGTTGATTTTGGTGCGTTTGTGACTGTGTTACCCGGCACCGATGGCTTGGTGCATATCTCCCAAATCGCTGATGAGCGGGTTGAGAATGTCTCTGACTATATTCAAGAAGGTCAAGCCATTAATGTCTTAGTACAGGAAGTCGATAACCGAGGTCGTATTAAGCTGACCATGAAAGGTGTCGAGCAAAACCAAGTTTAATGGCTTAAAATAAAAGCTGGATTGACTGTGTTAACTTTAAAAGGCCGCTCTGTTATCAAGCGGCCTTTTTTGTTATCTGGTATTAACTGTGTTTACAGATTAGCGCATACTCCAAACTATTAACTTGACAGCGGTTATTAACGGTAAATCCGCAAAGCGCCATAACCATCCCTAATCGTTATTGCGACGCTGCCTCTAGCAACGCCACACGTTCTTCAAGCAGCGCAATCTGTGCTTCTTTTTTCTGATGAATATCGTCGACCATCGCCATTTGCTCATTGAGTAACGCTTCTTGTTCCTGTAAACGGGCATGCTCATCGTCCATCCGTTGTATCTCTTCTTTGATTAACGCATCTGATGGGGGGATAGGCGCAGTCAATATGTCTTGTTTTACGCTATTGTCTAAAGTGGCGGCAGGGTCTGCGGCATCCCCTACATCCTCTTTATGCACAAAGGCAGTGCCGCTATCTGTGCTAGTGTCTGCACGGTTGTTGTCGCTATTAGTCAAAGCTATAGAAGGCGCACCATGGTCGCTGTTCGCCTGATTTTTGAGCTGATTTAGATAAACCACCAAACCAATTAACAGCAGCAAGCTAACAATCGCCATAATCAACAATTTTGGCATGTTTTGTTTGACGGGAACGGGCGACTCCACTCGATTGCGAGCTTTACCGCGCTTCAAGATGTGCCCTGATTGAGTTAGCTGATCATCCAGATCTGGAGTCACCTTAGCAAGCGTTTTTTTGGTCGGCGTCTTTTTCATAGTTAGTATACTTTAGTCAGGAAAAATGATAAAACAACCCGCTTGAGTCATTTGCACACGAATCACAAACTCTGACAACATTGTTTGTGACAGACGATGGGCTACAAGTTCACCTTAAGCGGTCCTTTGCTGCTGCAACTTATCTTTTCTGGTATACAATAGGTGATATCAGCATTAAGCTGCATCAGCTTCTATTGGATAAAACGTACTGGAGCAGTTGTCACGTTTGCGTCAGTCTGCATAGCACTAGTCGCTAATTGGTTTGTGGTAGCGACACTGGCGGCATCGGGACGGCGCTCGATATGCTGACACTGGGTGCACTCGATAAACTCATCCGCGACTGGCTCAAATAGCCGAACTTGCACCACCGCATCCAAGGTCTGGCATTGCGGGCACACCACGCCGGCCAGAAATTGCCGCCGTGGCTGCTTGGATTGATAACGCATCTTTAGCCCTCCTCAGCATCCGTGGGTTTGGCGTTCGTGCTACGAGTATCCATGCTAGTATTTGTGCTAGTATCCATGCTAGTATCCGTGCTATCTTTATCGACCTTGGCATCGGTGCCAAAGCCACTATGGCGCAACAAAGCGTCAATGGATGCCGCACGGCCGCGAAAGCCTTCAAAATTGGTTTTAGCCGGTATACTGCCGCCTACTGATAAAATGTGTTTTCTAAAAGCTTGACCCGTTTGCGGGTTGAATACCCCTTCTTCCTCAAAACGGCTAAAGGCATCAGCCGATAATAGCTCAGCCCATTTATAAGAATAATACCCTGCTGCATAACCACCAGCAAAAATATGACTAAACCCATTGGCAAAGCGATTATAATCTGGCGTTTTGGTTATCGAGACCTCACTACGAACCGTATCTAGTAATGCTAAGATACCACAATAATCCGGTGCTGGCGACTTTGCGTGTAAGCGTAAGTCAAATAAAGAAAACTCGATTTGGCGTAGGGTTTGCATGCCACTTTGAAAGTTTTTAGCTGCCAACATGGCATCAAGCATGGCTTTAGGTAACGGTTCGCCCGTATCGACATGAGCGCTAATCAGACGAATGCCCTCAACATCCCATGCCCAGTTCTCTAAAAATTGGCTCGGCAATTCAACCGCATCCCATTCCACCCCATTCACACCGGCCACATCGCTAATGTCCACAGTGGTTAATAGATGGTGCAACCCATGCCCAAACTCATGAAACAGGGTGGTGACCTCAGTGTGGGTCAACAGGCTGGGTTTATCGCCATTGGGCGGGGTAAAACTGCCCACCATAAAACATAGCGGCAGTTGCTGATAGGCTGTTAGGGTCTCAATATCTGCCGCTTCGTCATTTATGTCTATGCCGCTGCTTGTTGCTGGGTAATGAGTAATGGTCTGGTCTTGCGATGCCGATGACTCAAAGGGCTCAAAGCGATAACGCGGCTGAAAGCCACTCATCCAAGCGCCCCCACGCTTAGTGGCACGCGCATATAAATCAAAATAAAAACCACCAATCACTTGCCCATCAGCATCAAATAACTGATAAAAACGCACATCTTTATGCCAGGTGGCGACAGATTGGGTTGCCTCTTTAACACAAATGCCAAACAACTTATTGACAATCGTAAATAAACCGTCAAGCACTGTGGGCAGAGGGAAATAGGGGCGAATCTCCTCTTGCGACAGCTTAAATCTATCTTGCTTTATCTTTTCGGATAAATAAGCAAAATCCCAAGGCTGCAGGTCATCTGTAGCAATACCATACTGCGCCGCTTGCGCTTGCAGCTGTGCTAAATCCTGCTGGGCGGTAGGTGTTGCCTCTTTTGCCAACGCCAATAAAAAGTCCTCTACCTGAATAGCATTGTCAGCCATTTTTTTGGACAATGACAGCTGGGTATAATTATTAAACCCAAGCAGCTGCGCCTTTTGGGCACGCAGTGCCAATATTTTGGCCATAATCTCACTATTATCTAAAGACTCCCCGTCTTTAGTAAGGTGGCTATCAAACTCTGATGCTCGGGTCACATAGGCCTTATATAAGGTTTCACGCAGTTGACGCTTATCGGCATGGGTTATGATTGCCAGGTAAACAGGCATATCCAAAGTTGCCACATAATTAGGCGCTGCTAAGGTCTCGCTAGCTGGCGCATCAAGCTGAGTTTTCGTTTCATTATCTGTTGAGCTTGTGGCCGAACTTGCAACTGGGTTTGCTAAAGCCTGCTCCTGTTGCTTGGTTTTTAATTGTTCGCCCGCAGCCGCCAACATCGCCAAACTGCTTGCGGGCAATCCAGCCAAGTCATCATCGCTTAGGGGTAAGCTGAAGGCTTGGGTGGCATCCAGCACATTGTCCGAAAATTTAGCAGATAAGGTAGACAATTCATTTTGTATGGACGCATAAACGGCTTGCTCATTGCTAGGTAAAGCGACACCCGATAATTGAAACTCTTTTAGGGCCAGCTCAATGGCACGCTGGCGTGCGGGCGATAAGGTGGCAAAAAATTCTCGGTCATTCTTAACCATTTGATAGCAGTGATACAACGGTTGATGTTGACCGACTCGAGTGCTAAAGGCCGATAGTAAGGGCAGTAAGCGGCGATGACAATCCCGAATCGCATCATTACTCATTACGCTATTAAGATGGGAGACCAGCCCCCAATATCTGTCTAAGTTTAAATTTAGGCGCTCAAAATGCACAATCTGTGCTAAGGCCTGCGCCGCCGATAAGGCCGCATCTGCTTCATTTTCTACGTTATCACCTAGGCGCTGTTGCAAGTGGTCTAAACATTGCGACGCTGTGGCAATCGCTTGTTCTACTTGCTGCTGTAAGAGGCTTGGCGAGAGGGCATCAAAGTCCACAATATGCAGATTGGCAGCAATGTCTGGATGAGTCGTAACCCTGTTGTCTTGAGTCGCTGGTTGCGCCGCCATCTGTTGCATTGCTGTGTTTTTAGTTGTCATAAGAGTTATCCATAAATTAGAAGGTTAGAAAGTGAGCTATAGGCTAAAATTAAAAGAGTTTGGGGCAATCTATATTCGGGGCAATCTATATCTATAAATGAAGACAGCATACTAACTATCATTGAGTCAGGTCCTGTTATGACAAGCTGGTACAAGCTGGCTATATAGTTGACACTATGACGATATTATATTGAATTCACGCCAATACTTCTCTAAAAGTGCCTTTTTCAGAGCCTTTTATTAACTTTATAGATAAACATTACACAAGCGCAACAGGACCACTGAACAATTTTAAAAACTTCTTACAAATAGGGCGTAGTATTAAATACAGCCCATTGCTAACCTAAATCACGCTTAACTCACGTTAGTTTAAACGCTTAGCGTCAATTAATGTCAATCAATGTCAATAAACCAATGTCAAAAAATGTACCACGGCAAGCAGTGAGCACCAGCATAACGCTGAAGTAATGGCATTAACCATATTCATGATTTAATGATTTAATAATTTAAGGATAAATAATGAAAGCAACATTGAAAAGTTTGCGAGAAACCACGGCCAATCCTGCGGTCAGTATTTTTGTCACGACCCATCGTGAGCATCCTGCGAATCAACAAGACCATATCGCCCTAAAAAACCAATTAAAGGTGGCAGAAGACCGTATTACTAACGAATACGATAAACAGACTGCGACCGTTATTTTAGAAAACATAGCAGAAAAAACCCGTGATTGGAATCATAATTACAACCTAGATACGCTGGCTATTTTTGCTAGTACTGAAGATGCCCAAGTGATTCGTTTTCCATTTGATACCGAAGAGCGGGTCATTGTGGGCAATCATTTTGCAACCCGCGATTTGGTGCGCGATATGGCCAGCGCTGTCCATTATTATGCAGTAGTCATTACTCGTGAGCATGCCCGTTTGATTGAAGCGACTAACGGCCTTGTGGTCATTGAGTTTGATAAAAACGATAACGAACAACATCATATGGAACATATCCCATTTCCTATCGAAAACACGACGCTGCATACCTCAAGCGGTGCGGCCCGCTCTAACGCCTCCAACGAGGACAATTATTTAAAAGAATTTTTGAACCGGGTGGATAAAAGCGTGCAAGAGCTGTGGGGCGAGCACAAAATGCCGTTGGTGATTGTGGGCGACAGACGCAATATCAGCTTTTATCAAGAGGTGTGCGACCGTCCTGAAAATATTATTGCCACAGTAGATAATGTGACTGATTTAGAATCGGGATCTGCTCAACATATCATCCATGGGGTACAAGACGCTATCGAAGAATACCGTCACACCTTATATCAGCAAGCACTTGCTAGCATTGACGTGGCGCGCGGCAGTGATTTGGTGCGTACCGATTTGCAAGATATCTATCAAGCAGCGTTTCAAGGGGCGGGGGATACCTTGTATGTGCATCAAGGCTATCGACAGGCAGCCAAGATTGACCCCAAAGCGCAGACCCTGCAGGTTGTTGAAGCCGCTGACGCACAAGACGTGAGCGACGATGCAGTGGGCGAGATTATTGAGCTAGTGATGCATAACGGTGGTAACGTGGTGTTTCTACCCGAAGAGACAATGGGCGATAGCCAACCAATTGCGCTAATTACCCGCTACTAAGCCCTTGAGCCCTTGCTGGCATTGTGCCATTCGCAAACTTCAACAAAAACCTCTTTTAACACACTGGCTAACTATCATAGTAGTCAGTGTTTTTTATGTGCGTTTCACAAAACTTTAATGCAGATAGACTAAGCTTGCACCAACCTTTTATAATTTTTTGTAATGGCGCCCTTATCATGGTGAATAACAACAGTATCATCGTAACCAGCTATAATATTCATAAAGGCATGTCCCCTTTAAATCGACAGGTTATCACCCAAAAAATTGGCGCAGCGCTGCGCGGTGTTGGCTCAGACATTTTGTGTTTGCAAGAGGTGCAGGGTCAGCATTTAAAACGCGAAGTTAAATATAATGAATACCCCCAGCAGTCGCAGCACACTTGGTTTGGCGAGTATTTAGAGTTAGAGGGCAATTACGGTAAAAATGTCGAATACGACCATGGCCATCATGGCAACGCCGTCTTAAGCCGCCATCCGCTCGACCCCAAGCACAACGTGAATATTTCAGTCAGTAGGCTAGAGCAACGGGGCGTTTTACATTGCGAAGTGCACCCAGAAGGCTGGAAGTCGCCCGTTGTCGTCTTGTGTGCTCACCTTAGTTTGCTGGAACATGACCGACGCAAACAGTATCAGGTGATAACCGAGTATGTCAACCACACGATTGCGCCGCAAATGCCGTTAATCGTTGCTGGTGATTTTAACGATTGGAAAAAAAGCGCTTGCCAAAATTTTGCCGAGGTTACCAACCTGAAAGAAGTATTTATGTTTACCGACGACAAGCTGCACCCCACCTTTCCGGCGCGTCTGCCTATCTTAAGCCTCGACCGCATCTATGTACGTAACCTAAAGGTGGTCAAAGCTTGGGTGCATAAAGGCAAGCCGTGGTCGGAGCTGTCAGACCATCTGCCGATTAGTGCGGAATTGATGCCGTTTGCCTAAATCGCTTCACCTGCTTTATAGCTGTTGGTGGCTATTAGTGACTGTTGGTTTTTGTTGGCTTTTTATGGATGTTGATGGATGTTGATGGATTTGCAGGCGTAAAAAAAACCACAACCCTAAGCAGAGTGTGGTTTTTAAACTTCGCTAATGACAAGGTGCTCGGTGCGTTAATAGGTCGTACAAGCACCAAAGCACTTGGGCCTTAACCCATATCTTCACTACCGTTGATCACAAAACTGACAATCATAATCACGTGATAAGAGGTGATATTGCCTTCAGTAACGCCAACTTTCTGCTCTTTAATCCAGGCACCTTGTATGCCGTTCACTGTTTTAGCTACTTGAGCAATACCTTTTTTGACGGCATCTTCAAAGCTTTTGGTAGAGGTACTGCTCACTTCGATATTTTTAGCAACTGACATATTAAAATTCCTTATTGATATGATTAATAATTATTCATGGTTAACGTTTCAATTTAACAGTTATCAAACACAGAGAAATGAATCATCTGCTATTGACTCTTGAAACAAGGCAGTAAATTGCCTAATCCCAAGGGTTAATTTAACAGGAGCGGCGCCAGAATGCCCGTTTATTTTGGTGAAAGATTGTTACCATCCTTACATTAGGACATTAGGCGATAAGTTAAGCTGGTTGGGCTATGTCGCTTAGCTAGTTATTACTATTATCAGACCCAGTAGCTTGTGGCTTAGCCTTACTACGGCCACCCCGGCGACGGGCTGGCTTTTTAGCACTGGTAGACTCATTGGCATTGGTTGACGCATTGGTTGACGCATTCGTGGCCTTTTTAGGCGCCGCTTGTTTAGCAGCTGTTTGCTTAGCGTCTTTGCGAGTCATATTTAACGCGCTAGATTGCAGTTTCTCTAACAACTCAAAATCAATTTGAAGCAGGTCCATATTAACGGCGGCAACCTTAACCTGTACCAAATCACCAAGCCCAAACACCAAGCCTTTGTCTTTACCGATAAGTTGCTGCTGTTTTTCGTCATAGACAAAGTAATCTTGCCCGACGTTAGAGATATGTACCAAACCATCGATAAACAAATCTTTTAAAGTGATAAACAGGCCAAAACTGGTAACGGTGGTCACTACCCCTTCAAAATCTTCTCCAACATGGTCTTTCATATAATGGCACTTGAGCCACCCTTCAACAAAGCGAGATGCCTTTTCGGCACGGCGCTCGGTGTCTGAGGTTTGCTGACCGGCTTCCTCTAAAGTAAAGTCCATCTGCGGCTGTTTTTGCCCCGTTACCTTGGATTTAATGGCCCGATGCAACATTAAATCAGGATAGCGGCGAATGGGCGAGGTAAAGTGCGAATACTCATCGTAGGCCAAGCCAAAGTGGCCAATATTATCGGCCGCATAATTTGCCTGCATCATTGAGCGCAAGAGCATGCTGTGAATACTAATGGCATCCGGACGCTCACGGGTGGCATCGATAATGCGTTTATAATCGGCTTGGGTTGGGTTTTCTTGTGGAAAACTAATGCCTAAGTTTTTGGCGTACTCGTGTAATACCCGCGATTTTTCGCTATCGGGCTTATCATGGTTGCGATATAAAACGGGCAATTCATGCTTGAGGGCAAAGTTAGCGGCGCAGGTATTGGCCAGCAGCATCAACTCTTCAATAAGTTTATGCGAGTCGCCTCGAGTGCGCGGCACGATAGCGGCAATCCCGCCCTCTTCATTAAACTTAATATACGTCTCAGGGGTTTCAAATTCCATCGCGTTACGCTGTTCACGCTTTTTGACCAGCACTTTATACAGCTGATGCATGGTGTCTACCGATTTTTTGACCTCGGGCTGCGCTGTTAAAGACGCCGGTACATTATCTGATTCGCCATCAAAATACGCATTCACCTGATTGTAGGTTAAACGGGCTTTAGAATGCATCACCGAGGGGTAGAACTCATAACCGGTTACATTACCGGCACGTGAGAGTTTAATATCAGCTACCATACACAAACGGTCAACATCGGGATTTAGCGAGCATAAGCCGTTCGACAAAACTTCTGGCAACATGGGCACCACATGATGTGGAAAATACACCGAGGTGCCGCGCTCAAAAGCTTCATGGTCTAGCGCAGAATTGGGGGTCACATAGTGGCTGACATCGGCAATCGCGACCACCACTCTAAAGTTACCACCACCACGTTTTTCGGCATACACCGCATCGTCAAAATCGCGCGAATCTTCGCCATCAATGGTCACCATTGGCAAGTCACGAATATCGGTACGGCCCTTAATTTCTTTGGCCGTAGGCTCGGTATAACTATTCGCTTGCTTTAAAACGGCACTACTAAACTCATGCGGAATATCGTAGTTTAATAAAGTGGTTTCAATAATCACTTCACGGTCGTTCTCATCAACCATCACTTCCACAATTTTGCCAGTCGCAAAATCGTGTTGATTGGGCCAATCAATGATATCGACTTTCACCGGATTGCCCGGTTTGGCGTTCATCGCCGCCACATTGTCATCAGCCACGGTAATGGGCTGATGGTTATTGGGACTGGCAAGACTGACGGTATAGCCTTCGTCATCGTGCTGGAGCTTACCAATAAATTGTGACTGCTGGCGCTCGGTGACCTCGATAATACGGCCTTCAGTGCGGCCACGGTTATCAGTTGCCGTGCCAATTGCATCGACCACATCGCCATTAAACACCCAGCGCATTTGTTTTTCTTGCAAAAACAAATCGGGCATGTCATCAAGTACCACAAAGCCAAAGCCTTTAGCATGCGCCGAAACCGTACCCGACACCACATCGTGCTTGGTGATGGCTCGGAATTTTACCGGTCTGCCCGCACGGTTAATCTGACCGTCACGCGTCATCGCCTTTAAGCGATTGCCCAACGCATCAAACTGGTCTGGGTTGTCAATATCAAAGGCGCCGGCCAGCTCAGCATGCGTCAACTCCCCTTTTTCCTCAAGCGTTTGCAAGATAAGCACCCGGCTTGGGATAGGGTTGTCGTAATTCTGCGCTTCTTGTTGGGCGTTTGGATCGTTCCAAGTCATAGAGTACCGTGTCTTTTATCGTTTATTGAATGGGGAGTAATGAGGTCAATTGCCCCTAATTTGGGCATGCCTAGATATAATTAGCCATATATTACCATACATTAAACCCAAATAAGTACGGGCTGATAAGATAGGCTCGGTTAATGAATGTAAAAGATGGATTGGGGGCGATCGAGCAGTTGGTGATGTGCTGACTTTTTGCGACAAGGTTTGCTAAAAGCTTGATAAAAGAGGTCCTAGGCGCTATAAAATCCGCAAAACCTTATCCAAAGACAAGGTTTTGCAGAGTTGTACGCTTGAGCTAGGTGCGAGGCTGTGTAGAGTGACAATAGCGCCCTGTAACGACCGATACAATACCTATGCTTTGCTTTTTTCTGCCAAATAATGGCCAATTTCATCCTTTAACGCCAGCTTACGCCGCTTCATCATCTCGATTTCACTCTCTCGACTGCTGGCCTTCACCACATCGTTTTCAAGCTTATCAATTTCGGTATCTAACTCGTTATGCTCTTTAAAGAGCTTCTGAAAATGGGCGTCAGATTGCTTAAGCTCGGTAATTAAATCACGGTGTTCATGAAACATAACATTATCCTTATTGCAGGGTTGCTGAGAAGTTACTTAGACATTCACTTAATAATAAGCTTACATTAAGTGCAACGGTAGCTTGAAAAATATGACATAGACTACCCATTAAAAGAGAGGGCTATGACGTTTCTTATTGACTCTAAGTCAGCACTCCCTTCTACCTAAAGTGTACCCAAAATCTTGGCGCTTGACCATGCCGAAAACAGGATAAATTAGGATAAATAGCGTATATTGCCGCAAAAATGCCACCTAGGCAGTCATTTATAATTGAGTATTACAGTGCTTAATGAGTTTTATGTTTGGTTTTATAAATCATAATATTGAGGTTAACCGGCTTGTTGTTTAGGGCTAAACCCCTGATAATAGCAGCATGCAATCAGACAATTACCAATTATAGGACTTACACATTTTAACAAGATATGACGACTGGCAACTATTTTTGAATCGTCTAGAGATAGAGCGAAGTCGTTCCAAAAATAGTTACCAGTCGTTTTTGACAAGGTAATATCGTTTTTGCGTAAGTCCTAAATTAACAATTAACAATTAACAATTAACAGATAACCGATGAGGACAGCACTATGTTAGACCAAGGTTTATTAGATGCGGTAAAAAGTTATAGTGAAAAAATGACTCGCCCCATTACCTTTGTTATGGGTAGTGGCGAACACAGCAAACGGGCAGAATTAATCGACTTTTTAACCAAAATTGCCGGCACGACGGACAATATTAACTTTGACCCTAAGGTGACAGATGACACGCTGCCTAGCCCCATCAGCTTTAAAATAGCCTCTGCCAATGGCAGCGACAACATGGACACCGGTATCGTCTTTAGCGGTATCCCAGGTGGTCATGAGTTTACCTCATTGATATTGGCGATTTTGCAATCGGGTGGCCATACCCTAAAACTCGACGAGGGTATTCAAAAACTGGTGAAACGCATCGCTCAACCGTTACAGTTTCAAACCTATATTTCATTATCTTGCCATAACTGCCCAGAGGTGGTGCAAGGCTTAAACCAGTTTGCCCTGCTCAATGACAACATCAGCAATGAGATGATTGATGGGGCGTTGTTTCAAGAGCAGGTTGATGCTAATAACATTCAAGGCGTGCCTGCTGTCTTTTTAAACGGCAAACCTTTTTTAAACGGCAAGGTGGACACCGCACGCATCATTGATAAATTGCAAACACAGTTTCCGGATTTGTTAGCAGCCACTAACCCTAATGATACTGACGGTGAATCCTTAGAGCGTCAAGATGTGACCATTATTGGCGGTGGCCCAGCAGGGGTAGCGGCGGCGATTTATACCGCGCGTAAAGGTTTAAAAGTGACGGTGGTGGCAGACCGCATTGGTGGACAAGTAAAAGACACCCAAGGTATTGAAAACCTAATATCCGTGCCCGAAACCACGGGCACTGAGCTTTCTGCCAACTTTGTCGCTCACTTAAACGAGTACGACATTACAGTAAAAGAGCATGTGACGGTGAAAGAATTGGGTGAAACCCAGGATGAGAATTACACCGTACAGCTCAACACCGGCGAGCGTTTTGAGACCCGAAGTATTATCCTAGCCACAGGCGCACAGTGGCGTAAGCTTGGCGTGCCGGGTGAGGATGAGTATGTGGGTAGTGGCGTGGCGTATTGCGCCCATTGTGATGGCCCGTTTTTTAAAGGTAAAGATATTGCGGTGGTGGGCGGTGGTAACTCCGGCGTCGAAGCGGCCTTAGACTTGGCCGGTATCGTTAGCCATGTGACCGTGTTAGAATTTGCCGATAGCCTCAAAGCCGACCAAGTGCTGATTAACAAAGCCAAGTCGAAAGACAATATTACCTTTATCACCTCGGCGGCGACCCAAGAGATTAAAGCGACTGATGGTAAGGTAAGTTCAATTGTTTATCAAGACCGCAACAGTGGTGAGATTAAAGAGATTGATTTATCTGCGGTATTTGTGCAAATTGGACTGGTGCCCAATTCGGCATTCGTCAAAGGCTTTGTGGACATGAACCGCTTTGGCGAAATTGAGATTGATGAGGCGTGTAAAACCGCGCGCCGAGGTATCTTTGCTTGCGGCGATGTGACCACGGTACCGTTTAAGCAGATTAATATTGCCATGGGTGAGGGATCTAAAGCGGCATTGAGTGCGTTTGAATACCTTGTGATGCAGTAAACTTGTTAGTAAGCCATGTTATAGATGTTATGAGTCACAAACTTAAAAACCATCGCAGCTAATGCTAGTTGCGGTGGTTTTTTGATTTTATCAGCAGGCTAACGTTAAACACTATCATAATCCCCAGAGAAGTAGTTCACATAAAAAAACGTCTTATAGTTTATGTTACCTGTGTTAGGTTTTGGTTCTAAGACACTGATTTAACGAAATAATTTATGACTTTATAGCCGACTTTCTTATTTGCTGTTTTGCACTTTGCCTTTAGAGACCAAAATGCTTAAAGGATGATGGCTGTGGACGTTATGCACTATATTGAAACCTTTTTCACTAAAATTGGCGATTTAACCTGGGGCTGGTCGCTGGTACCGATGCTGGTGATATTTGGCCTATTGTTTACGATAGTGGGTCGATTCGCCCAGTTTAGATACTTTAGCCGTATGTTTGCCGTTTTGCGCAACACAGAAATTGGCGATAAAGGCATCACGCCCCGGCAAGCGTTACTCGTCTCAATTGGCGGACGAGTGGGCGGTGGCAATATTGCCAGCGTTGCGGTGGCTATCTCAATTGGTGGCCCAGGTGCGGTTTTTTGGATGTGGAGCGTGGCCCTAATTGGCATGATGACTAGTATCGTTGAGTGTAGCTTGGCACAGCTGTATAAGCGTACCGATAATGAGGGCAACTTTCGGGGCGGGCCTGCAACCTATATTTTGCACGGTCTAGGCAAGGATTATCGCTGGCTAGCGGTTATCTATGCCATCTCCTTACTGTTGTCGTTTTCTATTGGTTTTGTGGCATTTCAAGGCAATACCGTAGCCGGCTCGGCGTTAGAGAGTTTTGATATTGAGCGCTGGATATCGGGCCTACTACTGGTGATTGCGGGCGGGTTTATTGTGTTTGGTGGCATCAAGCGTATCGCAAAAGCTGCTGATATTGTCATACCTATTATGGCGCTTATCTATGTGGCTATGGCGCTACTGGTGATCGTGCTTAACATCACCGAGCTGCCAGCGTTAATCGTGACCATTGTTAAGAATGCCTTTGGGTTTGAGGCAGTGGTTGGTGGGGGTATTGGTGTGGCGATTGAGCAAGGGATTAAACGTGGCTTATTTTCCAATGAGGCGGGCCTAGGCTCAGCCCCCAATATTGCCGCAACGGCTTATGCCACCCATCCTGTGAGTCAAGGGATTTCGCAGTCGTTATCGGTGTTTATAGATACCATGATTGTGTGTAGTGTCACCGCCTTTATGATCTTGCTAAGCGGGGTGTATCAACCGGGTGCTGAGGTGGATGGTATTGTGCTTGCCCAGCAAGCGTTAACCAATCAGTTGGGGGATTGGTCACAGTATGTGTTAACCATATCGCTGTTGTTGTTTGCCTTAAGCTCTATCATGTATAACTATTATATGGGCGAAAATGCCATTAATTTTTTGGTAAAACAGAATATCAAACCGGCCACGTTTATTTTGCGCTTGGTGGTGATTGCGATATTGTTTATTGGGGCTGTCGCGCCAACCGCCACCACAGTATTCTTCTTCGCTGACCCGTTAATGGGCGTCTTGGCATTGGCAAACTTACTGGCGCTAATCATGTTATTCCCACGAGCCAAGCGTTTGCTCGATGACTTTGCTGGGCAACTCAAAGCGGGTGTCAAAGAGCCGTTATTTGATGCGCAAGAGTATGAAAAATTGGATATTGATTTGAGTGCTTGGGGGAAGAAGGCGATGCAAGATACGCTAGACGGCAAGTAAACGGTAGGCAAAAAGACTAAGTTAGTGTGGATGAACAAACCACCTTGGTTATTGGCTTGGGTGGTTTTTTGTGGGCGCTAACCAAGTCTTGGCTTTTCAAACCTTAAAATCACGATGCAATTATCGCCAATATTTTGTAAGCAAACTTTTATGCCTGTCATGCTATGGCCTAATCGGCAAGGTCATCCAATATCCCCTGCCAAGGATTATTGACCAAGTCATCATGGGCTTGTTGGCTTTGCGCATACTTTGCATGTTCTGGATTGTCACTATTAAGTAAAGCGGTGACCTGTTTAAGGCTATCTTTTGGGATGAGCATCAATTGGCAGTCCAAACCCTCGGCTACCAAACTTAAAGTATCAAGGCGATGATTGCCTTTGGACTCTATATACTGATACTGCTGGCGAGAAATACCCACCCGCAGATACATATCGCTTTGTTTTAAGCTTAAAGCTTTACGGCGGGCTTTAAGCTGGGTAAGTAGGGTCATGATGGGTAACTTATATTATCCATTAATAGCAATATATTAGTTGCTTTATATTAAAAGCAATATATAGGTTTCATTATGCCATGAAGCGATATAACCCATTTGAGGCTTTGTAGAATTAACAGACTTTATAGAGTAGACATTGCAACCGATGATATGTGGTCCATATTGCATCAGACCAATTATCATTGCATTAAAGCAGTTATATTTGAACGGTTTTGCTTTATTGTGATTATATTTAGCCACTATCCATTATAGATGTACTAAAAAAAACCTTAACTAGCCAGTGCTAAAGCAGTCTAACCCCCCAACACCCCTGCCAAACTGACAATCTCACCCGCTTCATCTTCCGCCAAAATTCGTGTTTCTTGCAAGGCGGCCTCACGCCATTGCTGCATATGTGGATTATTAAGCATCACGTCCATATACTGCCGCGTTGTCGCTGTTAAGCTAACGTTTGAGTGGTCAACATAGCTTTGCAAGCGGAAAATAACCGGGGCAAAAAAGGCATCAGCAAGGGTGAACTCGCCAAACAGATAGTTATTTTGACTGCTCTTATAAGCATCGCTACCCAAACCTTGCGCAAAAATGGCTTCGATACGGGCAAGGTCGGCCAAACAAGCATCACTCGGTGTCACTTTAGCGGTGGCTCGGATGTTCATGGGCATCTCACTGCGAACGCCCATAAAGCCTGCGTGCATCTCACTCACGATACTTTGGCAAACAGCACGCTGTTGTTGTAAGGCGACATCATCGTCAAGCAATACGGACTTGGGTTTGCCCGACCAAATATCCACATCGGTGAGATAGTCATTGGTAAATAAACCGATGGCTAGGCTTTCGGATATCACCACCTGCTTGGCAGAAGGTGCTTCAGGGTTCAGCACCAATAAAGGTACTTTGCCCGCTGCTGAATATTGCTGCACACTAGGTTTAAAGGTCGGTTGGAACAGTTGGATAAGTTGCTCGTCAAACTCAATATGAAACGCTTTGAGCAATAACCAGCCGCGTAGTGACCAGGATGAATAGTTTTTATTGCCGATGAGCAGTAGAGGGGTGTTCATGTTGTGGGACTCCTTTGCATAGCTGGGTTGTTGTGAATCAGAGTTTAGTATGCCGTTATCACTTACCCTGTACCAACGCAAAATGCTGATAGTAGCTATCAGAAATTCGAGCAATAGGATTTTAAATATTAGGGGTTTGGCTGTGCTAAAGTAAGGTTAATACCTCTTCTGAAAAATAACCTATCTTTGTCAAACTCGCTAAACCTATCATTTGTAGCGTTTGCACTCGTTTTCCTCGATATCTTAATTTTCAGATTTGGTATAAGTATTTGAACAAAGCCAGTTTAACAAGTTGACACCTTATGGATATAGAATCACTCCGCTGTTTTGTTGCAGTGGTTGAAACCGGCAGCTATACGCAAGCGGCAAAGCAGGTGCATCGTAGCCAAAGTGCGGTGAGTCAAAAGATGCAAAAGCTAGCCGAGCAAACCGGCAAGCCCTTGTTTATACAGGTTGGTAGGGCGCTTGAATTAACCGAAGATAGTAAGTTTTTGCTGGGTTATGCCAGTCATATTTTAAGCCTGCATGATGATGTGATACGCCAAATGCAGGGCAGCCAGCAAATTATACGCCCGTTGCAACTGGGCTGCCCAGATGATTATGCGGCGCATATCCTGCCTAAAATTGTGACGTCGATACAAGCGGTTGTGCCCAACATGCCGATTCAAATTCATTGCAACAATTCAACCAATCTGCAAGAGATGTTGGCAGCAGGCACGATAGACACTGCGATTGTATCTCGCTCATCGGCCAAGGTGGCAGGGCAGTATTTAGAAAAAAGTGACGGGGTGTGGGCATTTAATGGCGACGGCGATAAACTGGCTCAAACGTATCGCGCTTTAGGTAGCGTGCCGCTAATCTTGTTTGAAAAAGTTGCCAGTTTCATCATGCTGCGGTGCAGGGGCTCAGTCAGATAAATGTCAGCAGTCAAGTGGTGTGTAGTAGCAACAGTGTGGGGGCGATAACAAGCTTGGTGCTGGCAGGGCAAGGGATAACGGTGGTGGCCGATTGCAGTGCAGGCGAACTAATCCTATTGACCGAAGCGAATAATCCATTGCCATTTGCCTTGCCCAAATTGCCGAGTGTGATTATCGAGATGGTGATAGCGGCAAACGCCCATCCAAATTTTGGACGGGCGCAGCTGCTGGCAGTGTGTGAGGGGTATGTTGCTAATGACACCTTGTGACTCAATGAACACCAGACCAAATTAACAAAGAACCCATTAATCATCCAGCATATCACGCTGTTTGGCCGCTTCATATAACCCATTAGAGCGGTTTCCGGTACGGCAAAACATCAAAATGGGCTGCTCGGCTTG
>JAGLBE010000012.1:0-516 GCA_018260445.1 Psychrobacter sp. | reverse complement strand
AAAATAATCGGCAAAATCTTCAACGTGCTGCTGGTTTAGTGCATTACCGGCAAAGGATATTTCTTTATAGGCAAGCCCTGCTTGTTTAGCAGCCGCTTCAATCTCTGCGCTCGTAGGTTGGTCGGGGGCTTCGCCATCGGGGCGATTGTTAATAATGGTCTTAAACCCTTTTGCAGCGATTTCAGTAACCTGCTCTGGGGTGATTTGTCCGGCAAAACTCACTTGATGGGTCATGATGGTTCCTTTTTTATTGAGATATGGATAAATGAATAAATGATTATTTTTATAGTGCTATGAATGTTGATGACGATAAATCTGCTCCATCAACGTCGCTGATAGCCACTGATAGTCGTTTATAACAGGCCCTGCATTAACGCACTTTGGTATAACAGTTTGGCTCGTATACCTGACCCACAAAATAGCATAATGGGCTTGGGCAAATGCTGATACTGCTCGGCAAATTTATGAACCGTCTGTTGACTCAAACGCTCTGTATCAAACGGGATATAAACATAC
>JAGLBE010000129.1:406-780 GCA_018260445.1 Psychrobacter sp. | reverse complement strand
CGAGCTGGGTTTAGAACGTCGTGAGACAGTTCGGTCTCTATCCGCCGCGCGCGTAAGAAACTTGTGGAAGGCTGTCCCTAGTACGAGAGGACCGGGACGGACGAACCTCTGGTGTGCCAGTTGTTCCGCCAGGAGCACTGCTGGTTGGCTACGTTCGGAAGGGATAACCGCTGAAAGCATCTAAGCGGGAAGCCTGTTCCAAGATGAGGTTTCTCACCACCTTGCGTGGGTAAGGCCCCCCACAGAACATGGGGTTGATAGGCCAGAACTGGAAGCACAGCAATGTGTGGAGGTGACTGGTACTAATCGGCCGAGGACTTACACAACACCAAGTTTCGAACGATCATGTTCGCGTCCACTGTGCCGTATCTGAA
>JAGLBE010000129.1:0-396 GCA_018260445.1 Psychrobacter sp. | reverse complement strand
AACCAAAAAAACACAAGACACCACCACCGGTAAAACCAGTGCGAAAAGTCTTGTATAATAGAATACTGTTGCTCCAAGAGCACCCAACAAGCCACCCAACCACCAGCACCAGCTGAACGGTTCGGGGAACGAGTTACGGTGGTCATAGCGTGGGGGAAACGCCCGGTCCCATTCCGAACCCGGAAGCTAAGCCTGCCAGCGCCGATGGTACTGCACTCGCGAGGGTGTGGGAGAGTAGGACACCGCCGAACACAACTTGCGCGCGAGTACCCCGAACCCCTTCCGGTTCGGGGTACTCGGTAGTGTCAATTCGTGGAAGCAACAGCGTCGAGTAACTGCTTGGTGAAGACCTCCCGCGGGGTGAGAAATCCGAGGGTGGCTCGGGGACGGTCGTTG
>JAGLBE010000128.1 GCA_018260445.1 Psychrobacter sp. | reverse complement strand
ATAAAATTAAAAAATCGAAAAATTGTTTTAGTTTTTTTTCTTTTTCTTGCTTTTACCAGCACCAACAAGTTTTTGCCTTGACCAACAATTCGATCAAAGATTTCATTTACTCGAAGCTTGATCATGAAAAAAAAAACTTTTCAAACGATATATCCTAATTGTTAATTGAATTACGAAGCTTCCAAAACTTCAATTCGATTCGGTTCGTTACGATTTTGAAGGTTTAAACCCAGAGATTTAATTTTTTTTGTAGTTTTTCGTTCTTTTGAGTTCGTGTCAAAAACCCCACTGGAAAATTAAAAATACAAATTCAAAAAAAAAAATAAAAATAAAAATAAAAATAAAAACTGAAATTGGGTGGAACAAATGGTGAGAATCCATTTTCCGAAATGGTAAAAGTAACTGGCAATGGCATTGATGGGGGATTGAAAGAGGTGGCCCGATGAAGAATCGAGACCAATAATGTAAAGAGTTATAAAAGCTTCAATAGACTTCAAATAAGTGGAAAATTAAATGGTTTTGGCTTGTTTTATTGAAGAAACGAAGAGTATGCAGACACTTGTTTGAAGTTTTTTTTTTCAAATCCAAAGGTAACAATTAAAATGAGCTTGACCTTGTCCTTGAACTTGCTTCAAACTCGTTTCAAAGACTGTTTTATCATGGAACGAGAATCCATTGGGCTTCCGTTCGCCGCTCTGAGATGGCGCTCAATCTTGTTAGAGTCATTACTCGGTACAGCTGCATGTGTTTGATAATATATCTGCATCTGTAGAATGTAGCAC
>JAGLBE010000126.1 GCA_018260445.1 Psychrobacter sp. | reverse complement strand
TCTGTTGTTCTTGTGCAGCTCGTTCAGGATTCCTATCGTAATGGTTTGGAAAGCTCACACGCACACGCACATACACACACACACACACACACACAATAACGATTAGTTTAAATTCAATGAGAAGAAAACAAATTAATTTATTTTATTGGGGCTTGTTGTTTTATTAGAATTTAAATTCACACACACACACACATATGCGCATGCACAAACGCATACACAAACGCACACACACGCGCGCGCAAAAGCCTTCATACGCACGTACACAATTAATAACCATTAATCACACACACACACGCACAAGCACACAAATACATGCACACACGCACAAGCACACACACACACATACACATGCACACAAACAAGTAAAAAAGATTAATTTAAATTAAATTAGAAGAAAGCAAATTAATTTATTTTATTGGCGCCTGTTTTTTAATTAGAATTTAAATTCACACGAACACATAAAAACGCATGCACAAGTAATAACGATTAGTTTAAATTAAATTAGGAGAGAAAAAATTAATTTATTTTATTTGCGCTTGTTGTTTAATCAGAATTTAAATTCGCGCGCACACACATACACACACACACAACAACAACAACAACTAATAACGATTAATTTAAATTAAATCAGGAGAAAAAAAAATTAATTTATTTTATTGGCGGCTTGTTGTTTAATTAGAATTTAAATTACACGCATCAATTTCACGTTACAAAAGTGAAGAGCCCCGAATGGACGAATTGATTTTAATTGATCAGAATATATTAAGTATTATTTTTACTAAAGTATTAT
>JAGLBE010000125.1 GCA_018260445.1 Psychrobacter sp. | reverse complement strand
AGCGCCACCCGACGATACGCCTGCCGCAATGCCTTCTTGACGGGCCAACTGGCGCATGGTTTGTTCGGCTGCCAACTGCGGACTATCTAAAATACGGTCAACACGCGACGCATCAAAAATACTCGGTAAATACTCAGTTGGCCAGCGCCGAATCCCAGCAATTTGTGCACCGGCTTCAGGTTGCAGACCGACAATCTGTATGGCGGGATTTTGTTCTTTTAAATATTGAGAAACGCCCATAATGGTGCCGGTTGTACCCATGGCGCTAACAAAATGCGTGATTTTACCATCGGTTTGCTGCCAAATTTCAGGGCCCGTGGTTTGAAAATGCGCCGCGACGTTATCAGGATTGGCAAACTGATTGAGCACGTGACCTTGCCCCTCAGCCTGCATTTTAAGGGCCAAATCGCGCGCGCCTTCCATACCTTGTGCGGGGGTAACTTCAATCAATGTTGCGCCATATGCGCGCATGGCGTCTTTACGTTCCTGCGTCGAACCGCTGGGCATGATTAACACCATACGATAACCACGCATTGCCGCAACCATGGCCAGTGCAATACCCGTATTACCGCTAGTCGCCTCGATTAACGTATCGCCGGGTTTGATTTCGCCGCGTTTTTCAGCCTGTATCACCATGTTATACGCGGGTCTATCTTTAACCGAACCCGCCGGATTATTGCCTTCCAGTTTGGCAAATACCTGCGATGATGTATGGGCTGCCAGACGTTGCAGCCGAACCAGCGGGGTTTGGCCGACATAATCATTTAGGGTTAAAGGAGGCATGGCAGGCGGCTCGGC
>JAGLBE010000124.1 GCA_018260445.1 Psychrobacter sp. | reverse complement strand
TTCGATGCAGTATTTGCTTTTATATATATATATATATATATATATATATATATTGCTTCATACATACACCTTCTCCTTTGGTTTCCTTCTGCGAGTTCTGCACAAGTCGACAACACGATTATAAATAACCGAAGAACTAAATTATTTTCCCTCTTCGAGCGAAATTATATATGCTGCAGCTTTGACGAAATCTATTGAAGTTTTTCACTCAGCAGCAGCAGCTTTTCCAATAATGAATCTGCATTGTTCGGCAATCATTTTTGGCCGTGGTAGCAGAATGGCAGATTCACGGCGACGCAAATGGATATTTCTTGCCACGGCGTCCCGTCCTGTCCGATTGCCCACTGCTGGGCACACTCCGAATAACGATATATCTTTTCCCTCGTTGGAAAATTAATTTTTTTTTGGGGGGGCGGGCTTTTGGGGGGCCGTCAAGCATACTTTCGTTGAGGTCCCATCAGCGATTCCATTCTCGTTGAGATTTTACCAGTAATCTGCGTTTTTACAGATGCTTTTAAAACGATTTTCGCGATCGAGTCTTTCATTTTACACCTTGTAAAAACTCGATGGAAACATTAATTTTTTTATTTTTATTTTTATTTTTATTTTTTTTTAATAAAAAACAAGAATCGAATAAATAAAATAAACGAAGTTTGTATTTCGAGAGTTGGCTGTGGACACGCGATGGAAGTGAATCATTCCGCGGGTGACACACGCGTGCCACACGGGTTCGGTAAGGGTAAAGGGAGTTCGCCACACGCAGCCAAAAAGTGTAATAATTTTTTCAAACAATCTCACTTTCAAA
>JAGLBE010000123.1 GCA_018260445.1 Psychrobacter sp. | reverse complement strand
AATTATGTTACATTATTCTGCTCTAGCACTTCTGCAGGGTTATCATTGTTACAATCGTCGCTTTCGGATGTTACGACGGTCGTAACTTTTCCATCGGACGCAATACGAAGGGGTGCCAAGATCAATTACCTGAAAAAAAAAAAAATTACATTTTATGTTACATTACATGTAACAATTATGTTACATTATTCTGCTCTAGCACTTCTGCAGGGTTATCATTGTTACAATCGTCGCTTTCGGATGTTACGACAGTCATAACTTTTCCATCGGACGCAATACGAAGAGGTGCAAAGATCAATTCCCTGAAAAAAAAAAATTATTACATTTTTATGTTACAATACAAGTAACAATTATGTTACATTATTCTGCTCTAGCACTTCTGCAGGGTTATCATTGTTACAATCGTCGCTTTCGGATATTACGGCAGTCGTAACTTTTCCATCGGACGCATTACAAAAGTGTGCGAAGATCAATTCCCTGAAAAAAAAAATTATTACATTTTTATGTTACATTACATGTAACAATTATGTTACATTATTCTGCTCTAGCACTTCCGCAGGTTTATCATTGTTACAATCGTCGCGTTCGGATGTTACGACAGTCGTAACTTTTCCATCGGACGCAATACCAAGGGGTGCAAAGATCAATTTCCTGAAAAAAAAAATTATTACATTTTTATGTTACACTACATGAAACAATTATGTTACATTATTACAATGTTACATTATTCTGCTCTAGCACTTCTGCAGGGTTATCATTGTTACAATCGTCGCTTTCGGATGTTACGACAGTCATAACTTTTCCATCGGACGCAATACGAAG
>JAGLBE010000122.1 GCA_018260445.1 Psychrobacter sp. | reverse complement strand
GAGAAAAATTAATAGAGCTGAACGAGTGATGATGATTTTAAATTGTGAAATTATGTTTTGTTTTAAAACCAAATAAAAAAAGGCTTTCTCACGAAATATGTATTTAATTAAAAAACGGATTGCAAAATAAATTGTTACAAATGAAATTGTGAAATAAATAAGTTAACACGGGCCGAAGATTTTGGAGTCATTAATAACTTAGTCCTTAATTATAATCCATAAATAGAACCTTATAAATTCATAATCATAGAATTACAAACAATAACTGATTACAATTGCATTTTATCTTGTTGTTTTTGAAATATGATGCCGGTGTTGAAGTGGTTGAGCGATAGGTGTTGTATGGATGATATGTTTTCCATCATGCCTAGCTCGTGGAAACCGGAACTGCTTCCTAGTAGATCTGGCCAACTTATTCAGCTGATGGCACTTTCATCATCGGTCACTCATCATCGGTCCGACTACACTACCAATGTCCTTATAAAACCTTTGACGATGTTACGAGACACCAGTATTGTTTTCCACTTGCTTCACTCGTTGAAAAACTACATCTCGTTCAAATCCAGACGTTTCGCCAACTTATTCAGCTGTTGGCTTTTCAATGAATGATCGAAACTCCTCCAACCGATTCGAGTCCTATTTGGATTCGAATTATTATAAAAAATCAATTCAAAATTCTAATTTTTTTTACTGCAATATTGTCTGTTATCTGATTATAAAATCATAAAATGCCTTTAATAATCAAATTTGAATGAATAATTTCGAATTTTGTAGTCTGACTTGTCGGAAAGAAACTATTTTAGATTGTAAAATGTATTAAAATT
>JAGLBE010000121.1:344-836 GCA_018260445.1 Psychrobacter sp. | reverse complement strand
GGCGGAGCTGGTGCTGGAGCTGGTGCCGGTGCTGGTGCCGGTGCTGGTTACCAAGGAGTAGGAACCTCTTTGGCTTACCTTCCCGTTGTAACCGTTCCTCAAGTAAGTTACGTCGGAGCAGGAGGTCAGCAACAACAACAACAACAACAGCAACAAGCTGGAGGTGGAGGTGGCGGAGGCCAGCAACAACAACAACAACAACAGCAACAAGCTGGAGGTGGTGGTGGCGGAGGCCAGCAACAACAACAACAACAGCAACAACAAGCAGGAGGTGGTGGAGGTGGCGGAGGCCAGCAACAACAACAACAACAACAGCAACAAGCTGGTGGTGGCGGAGGCCAACAACAACAACAACAACAACAGCAACAAGCTGGAGGTGGAGGTGGCGGAGGTGTAGTCTACGGACCCGTCGCATATCACGGTGCCGCTGCTGGCGCCGCAGCTGCCGCCGGAGCTGGTGCTGGAGGTGGCGGATATTACCACACCGGCGGA
>JAGLBE010000121.1:0-334 GCA_018260445.1 Psychrobacter sp. | reverse complement strand
GAACAACTACAACAGCAACAACAAAAAGTCATAACCACCAAAGTCGTCACCAAAGTCATCAGTAAGCAACAGCAACAACAACAACAACAGCAACAACAAGCAGGAGGTGGTGGAGGTGGCGGAGGCCAGCAACAACAACAACAACAACAGCAACAAGCTGGAGGTGGGGGTGGCGGAGGCCAGCAACAACAACAACAACAACAGCAACAAGCTGGAGGTGGCGGAGGTGTAGTCTACGGACCCGTCGGATACCACGGATACTCTGGTGGAGGTGCCGCTGCTGGTGCCGCAGCTGCCGCCGGAGCTGGTGCTGGAGGAGGCGGATATTACCACA
>JAGLBE010000120.1 GCA_018260445.1 Psychrobacter sp. | reverse complement strand
AGAGGGCATTATTACAGGTCGGGCTATTTACGAGGGCAGCTTAGATTTAGGGACTGCGCAGCGCTATCTTGATTTATAACTTACCGATTGACTTTTTAATTTTAGTTAACGTCCTATATCGACCATATCGCTGCAAAGTTATGAACTTTGCCTTACAATAGTTTTATAAAAGCGTATCATCAGGCTAATATAGATAACATTATAACTATATAAATAGATAACATTATAACTATACCTATACACCTATAGCTGTAACCAATTGTTTTTAATTATCTTATCCATGGTTTATGGGTTTAATGCAAGTATTCTAAATGGCTAGGTTAACAATTTTTATGGCGATGGTTGGCGTTTAAATGTGTTAGCAAAGTTGGGGAAAATAATGACTGTCAACCGCCTTGCAACTCATGACACATTACCTGCGATACCGCTGCGCCCGCACTTGTCGCCCTTAACCACTCAATTGCCACTTTTAGCAACGGGATTAAGCGTATCAAAGCTGCGCTATATTTGCATCCTCTTTTTTGCACTTTTGTTTAACTTATTGCTGCCCCTAAACACACATGCAGCAGCAGAAGCATTATTGGCAGATAATATGGGGTTATCTGTGGTGCTGGGTGATTCGGTAGGTTCTGCGCTAAGCGGCGACTCTGTTACGGTTGCTGATAGCAATGCCGATGTCATAAGTAGCGGTAAGGTTGATAACCCTGATAGCTCTGATAGCCCTGCAGCCGACGTTAAAGACAATGCCCCTGTTGCGGGCAATTTGACCCAAAAAGACAGCGTCATTGCCACCAACCCCGACCAAGTCAATGATGCCGATATTAAACGGCGCATTCAGGGCATTT
>JAGLBE010000011.1:51859-86765 GCA_018260445.1 Psychrobacter sp. | reverse complement strand
GTATTTATTGCCACTCAAGGCTGTCAGATGAATGTTTATGACTCCGAAAAAATGGGCAATGTGCTGGGCGAGTCGCACGATATGATTGTGACCCAAGATATTAATGAGGCCGATGTATTGCTGATGAATACCTGCTCTATCCGTGAAAAAGCGGAAGAAAAAGTATTTTCGCAATTGGGGCGATGGCGCAAACTTAAAGAGCAAAACCCCAATTTAATCATTGGCGTGGGCGGCTGCGTGGCATCGCAAGAGGGCGACAATATTCAAAAACGCGCCCCGTATGTGGATATGATTTTTGGGCCACAAACCTTGCACCGCTTGCCAGAGTTGTATGAAAAATCAATCACCCAAAAAAACCTAAAACCTTGCGACCGTATTGGTACTGTCGATGTGTCATTCCCCAGTATTGAAAAGTTTGACTTTTTGCCCGAGCCCAAAGTCGACGGTTTTAAGGCGTTTGTCTCTATCATGGAGGGCTGCTCAAAATATTGCTCGTTTTGCGTGGTGCCGTACACCCGCGGCGAAGAGCTGTCACGCCCGCTAGATGACGTGCTTGCCGAAATTGCCAGCTTAGCTGAGCAAGGGGTACGCGAGGTCAATTTGCTTGGGCAAAATGTGAATGGTTATCGTGGCGATAAAGATGACGGCAGTATTTGTCGCTTTGCCGAATTGCTGCACTATGTGGCGCACATTGATGGCATTGACCGTATTCGTTATACCACCAGCCATCCGCTTGAATTTACTGATGATATTATTGATGCCTACGCCCAATTGCCGCACCTACCCTCACACCTGCATCTGCCGGTGCAAAGCGGCTCCAACAAAATCTTAGCCGCCATGAAGCGCAATCATACCATTGATGTGTATATCACTCAGATACAAAAATTGTTGGCGGTGCGCCCTGATATGCACCTATCGAGCGATTTTATTATTGGCTTTCCGGGCGAGACGGAGCAGGATTTTGCCGATACCCTAACCCTCGCCAAGGATTTGAATTTTGATCACTCCTATAGCTTTGTGTATTCCAAACGCCCCGGCACCCCAGCGGCAGAATTGCCAGACGATGTGAGTCTAGCGACCAAAAAACAGCGCCTAGCGACCTTTCAACAAGTGATTATGGATTCAACCCTACAAAAAACGCAGGCCATGGTTGGAAAAACCGTCCGCGTCTTGGTAGAGGCGGTCTCGGATAGACACCCCGAGCAGTTATTAGGCACGGCGGACAATACCCGCTCGGTGTTATTTACCGCCACTGCCGAACAAATTACCGCTTTGATGGGCAAATTTGTGACGGTGCAGATTACCGATTATGTTAGCCCGCATATGGTACGGGGCGATTGGGTAGCGGTGTTAGGGTAGTTTGATTGAGCCCAAACCTGGATTAAAGTATTCAGAGGGTCTAGCACGGCGTAGCCCACGTTTAGGGTTGACAGGTATCATTAGCATGTAGCTCATGTAGCTATAGAAAAAGCCGTTTGCTTAACAAAACGGCTTTTTGCTTTTTAAAGATTCATTATTTTTAAGGATTGGTTGTAACTATCAATGAGTCAAACCGGTAAGCAATTGTTGTAAAAAGGCGTCGCACTGTTCAAGCTGCGCTAAAGTGACGTATTCGTCGGGTTTATGCGCCTGCTCGATGCTACCCGGGCCGCATATTAGTGTTGGAATGCCCGCTTTACTAAATTGTCCACCCTCGGTTGCATAGGCTACCTTATGCCGAGCAGAATCTTGTACCAATCCTGCCATCAACGCTTGTAAGGCCTCACTGTCGCTATCGGTCAGCGCTGGCACGTCCTCTAATTGGGTGAGCACGATACCACTATCGCTATCTTTGAGCTGCATTTCTTGATTTAAGGTGGCAATAAACTGTTTAATAGGTGGCAAAATTGCCGACGTGCTCATCATGGGCAGATTGCGAAAATCAAAGGTGAATTGACACAAATTTGGCACAATATTGGTGGCGGTGCCGCCTTGGATAGTCCCTACGGACAATGTCGAAAAAGGCACATCAAACAGAGGGTCACGCTCGCCATTTGCAGCCAGTTTACGGGCTAAATCATCAATAAAACCGATTAATCGGGCGGCATAGCTAATGGCATTCACGCCTTGCGGGGTGAGCGATGAGTGCACTGACTTGCCATGCACGGTGCAATGAAAGACCGATATGCCCTTGTGAGCGACGACCATTTTCATGTTCGAGGGTTCGCCCACTATGCAGTAGTCGGGTTGAATGCCGCGCGCCCTAAGATTACCCAAGAGCAGCGGCACCCCTAAGCAGCCTACCTCTTCATCAAACGACAACGCTAAGTGTAGCGGGGTTTGTAGCTGCCCTGTTTGCGATAGCTGCGCCGCTTTGGGTAGCAAATTGAGTGCCGCCGCAATAAACCCTTTCATATCGCAAGCGCCTCGACCGTATAGTTTATCGCCGCGTATCTCGGCTTGAAAAGGGTCAGACGACCAGTGTTGACCGTCTATCGGCACCACATCCGTATGCCCCGACAGCACGATACCGCCGCTGATTATCTCGCCCTCTTTACCAGCCGGCAAGGTAACAAACAGGTTGGCCTTGGTAGCTTCGCTATTAAAGGTCAATATCGGGGCAAGCCCCAACTCACCGCAGTAAGCTTGCACATCTTCAATCAGTGCCAAATTAGAGTGACGGCTCACCGTGTCATAACCAATCAAACGGGTTAGCCAATCGACCGTGTTGCTAGGATAGCTCGATAAAACAGCGCTTTCTGGGATTGAATGCGCAATCGAATGCGCAGTTGCAGGGTGGGCTGCCTGCCTTGCATTAGTTTTGGGAATAGCGGCGTCGTGTTTCATAGGGGGACTAATGGCCTTTGACTGATTGAGCACTGGTGATTAGGACGTATGATTAGAACAGGTAATTAGAACAGGTAATTAGAACAGGTAACTAGAACAGGTAATTAGAACAGGTAATTAGAACAGGTAACTAGAACAGGTAATTAGGACTGAGGTTGCGAACTGGGGCATGGCGCTTATGCATAAAGCTCACGAAAACAACCTAATATAAGCGCCTAGCATCTCACCGTAAAACTACGATGGATTATCCTGATTCATCACATTTAACACAGATGGCAGAGAATTTAAAGCCCTATCTTTTGTTATAAGATTTTGAGTGGTTGCCGTTTGCGTACCTAACGCTTTTAATTCTGCGGCCGTTTTAGCATCCACTGCCAATCCTGCGATTAACGGCAACTCAAGTATACTTTTACGCGGCCGAGTGGCCAAACTCACAGGCACCATCCGCGCAAACTCGTATAACTGTAAATAGTGCTCCTCGCCGCCTTCAAACTCATCATCGGGATCTAAGCGAATGCTGCCAATTTTGGACAAGTCTGCCAGCATCGCGTTTTCATCGCTACTCAGGGCGCAATTGGTAACCCCAAAGCCCGTCATAAAACCATTAGCCCACTCTTTTAGACCCATAAGCCGCTCGTACAAATCGTGCTCGTCATCGGGTACGAGCGGATTATATTGATACGCATCGTCCCTATCTTTTAGTTGAAAAGCCGTGTCTTCTGCCTCTTGTGCCAATAACATCATTGCCGCCTCATCAGGAATAGCAAAGCTTAACTCGGTCAATAACCGTTGCCAATCCTCTACTTTGGCTGGTGCATGGCAAACCGTCATCAAACCGGTCATTAAGCCATGCAACTCACTAATACTGACATCAGTCCAGTCTACAAAGGCATCGGTCCAATCATTCCAACCCGATATACTGTCATCCATAGGTCAATCCTTAAAAGGTGTGGGGCATTATTGTTGGATAAATGAGAGTCTGCTATCCTAACGCTATGGGCGGCTTTGGCGCTAAGCGACGCCTTCGATATCTATAGCGCAGCCTACCCTAGCCTAGTTTTGCGACAACTCGCTTTGCTACGAATAGCATTGGCATTATGGGCGAATATTGGTTAACATCTCATGCTATAGTGTTTGTGATGCTCAACGTCTGTGATAATTAACGTGCGCTTACCGACCCTAATGTGCTTACCGACCCAAAATAACCGCCTGATATCTGTATCATCCTTATAGTTGATAGTAGCAGCAGGCGGTTTATCGCGGTCATTCATCGCAGTTATGCATCGCAGTGATACTAATGCAGTGATACCAATGCAGTCAGACAATGCAGTCAGACTAGGTATTGCACAGTATCAGCATTGAGACAAACAGACTATAGTTATAATATGGGCATTTTTGCCATTATTAAAGGGCTTAAGCGTAACCAACCGGAGCGCTACCATGAATACCCCCTTCGACCCCATACACCGGCCAAACAAGAAGCGATACACCTATGAGCGATTTATTAATTGATAAGTTACAACATTTAGAGGCGACGCTGCGTGATGTGCGTAAGCACTATCATATCCAGTATACCGAGCTTAAAAGCCTTAAGTCTAAACCTTTGGTGGATGTATCGCAGCTCAATCAGTTGAAATTGCAACTGGCCGAGGTTAAAAATGCCCAGCGCAACATTACTCAAGAGCGCGACAGCTTACAACAGCGCCTTGACACCTTAACAACCGAGCATAAGTCGCTAACCGAGGCGCACCAGACTTTAGAGGTTACCTATAGCGACTTATTGGCGCAGTTTGAGCAACTGCAAAGCAATAATGCCATGTTACAAGAAAAGAACCGCACTGCCGCTGCCTCAACCAAAGTGGTGTTAAAACGCTTAACCCAAATTGATAACACGATAGAGTAGCTTCTTTATAGTGTAACGCTGTATAGCGCTGTCGCTAAAGCCACCAAAAGCCCTGTTATGGCTTGTCTAATGCTTATGACCTATTAACCGAGACCCCTATGCCAAACACCCATCCAAATCCAAATACTCAAAAGTCGCAAACCGCAGCGCAGCCAGTGGCTAAAGCCGAGGTGGCAGATATCCAACCTGAAGTACCCGCCAGTAAAGCGCCAAGCCAAACAGCAAAGCCCGAAGCCGAGGTGGCAGCCGTGCAACCTCGTGTCGAAGTGATTAAACCGGCTGCAAAAGACGCTCCTGCCCAAACTTCCACTCAAACTGCTAAGCCCAATACGCCAGTCAATAGTGCGCTTGAAACCAAGCCGCAAACACCGCCCCCTAAAATGTTACCCGTTAAAGTGGTCATTTCTGGCAAAACGTACACGATTAATTGCCCAGCTGACGAAACATCCGAGCTTAAATCGGCCACTGCTTATATCAATGATTTTATCCAAGCCATTCGCAAACAGGCGCCGCATCTTACCCACGAAAACCTGTTAGTACTGTGTTGCCTTAATTTATACGAACAAATGCAAGCCTCTGCCACCTTACTCACCACGCAGCAACAAGACACACAGCAAGCGCAGGAGCTGGTTGATAAAATGATTAAAGATATGACCATGATTTAGCCTATCGCTCCAGCGAAGCATTGCTGTTATGGCTTGATTAAATGTCGGATGACTGCTTTGCCCCATCCTCTTTTGCCGTTTGTTGTTGGGCGTGAAAGGCCGCTTGATGCTCATAGTTGCAAAAAAACCAAGTCGTCATTTTTTTTACAGCTTGCTGCTGCTGAAACGCCTCTTGTTGCTGCTTGTCTAATGCTTGCTGTATCGCTTTTTTCTGCTGCCGACTTAGCCCTTTATGCTTCTGCTCGTCAACCAAAGGGCTATCCGGCTTATTGTCATGTTGCGATGCTTGTTTTTGCACTGCTAGGTTGCGCGTGCTGGCAGCCAGCTCGGTAGGCGACAGTGCCGATTGTGGTTTTTGCTCTAAAACGCCGCGGTATTCGGCTAGTGGATGGCCACAAAAATCGCAATCACGGGCGGTAACGATATCGCCCTCTTGCGGCATAAAGGCTTTGGGCGGTTTGGGATACATAAACTTGAAAAAAAGCCACATAAACAATGCCGTAAAAAATAGGGTAAATAAAAAGGCGGTCATAAAGATTTCCTAAAGGCAATAACTAAAGACAGTAGCTAAAGAAAGTAACTAAAGACAGTAACTAAAGACAGTAACCAAAGACAAACACTGAATACGAGCACTCAAGACAACCAGTAAGCAAGTTCAACCCTGTTTAATTGCGACAAACATCGGTCAAACAAGGGGCGATTTTAAACGGCTGTTAACAATTTAAGCTATTGAGACAAGCGGACGGTTAATTATGCTAGCACCTTATAGCCAACAAGCAACCCTTTTGCCGCAATTAAATTTGTCTTTTATCGTCATGTAATTAAATTTTTGCCACCCCGAACCATAAAAGTTTTAATGGTATACTAATCACCACTGACATCAGGTATCAACACGAGTTAACCTTATTGCTTGCGTTCATTTTTTAGTCTAACCATATACTATTTGCGACAACACCCAAATGCTGACGCTCTTCATCCACAAAAAAAATCAAAGATTGGATAAGATATTAAGCACTGACTCATAGGATTTAACCATGTCTACCACAGAGCAACACCCCCACAATAATCAGCCCCTGCAGCCGCTAAAGTTTGCGCTAGCACAGTCGCATTTTAGGGTGGGCGATATTGCTGCCAATGCCGAGAAAATGCGCACTTTAGCTACTCAAGCGCGAGACAATGGCGCCGATGTTATTATATTTCCTGAGCTTGCGTTACTCGGCTATCCGCCAGAGGACCTATTGCTGCGCCCAAGTCTAGCAGAGCGGATTAAGTCAGCCTTAACCGCGCTTAGCGATATTAGCGATATTGTCATGATAGTCGGCTATCCACATGTGGATTACCATGGTACCTTTAACTCGGCCGCCATTTTACACAACGGTCAACAAAAAGGCTTTTATCACAAACAAAACCTGCCGAATTATGGGGTATTTGACGAACGCCGCTATTTTGATAAAGGCCGCAATCAGGTGTTGTTTGACTATCAAGGGGTGACGATTGGCCTGCTTATCTGTGAGGACTTGTGGATTGAGGAGCCTATTGCGGCGCTAAAAGAGCAAGGCGCCGATTTGGTGGTGACCATTAATGCCTCACCGTTTGAAACCGATAAACAAAACAGCCGCTATGCTTTATTAAGGGAGCGTGCGCGTGCGCAGCAATTGCCCATCATTTACGTCAATTGCGTGGGTGGTCAGGACGATTTGGTGTTCGATGGTGGCTCGATGGTCGTGCAATCCGATGGCCGCATCGCCCATGAAGCGCCACGATTTTTAGAGCACCTTATCTATGCCAGCTACGACAGCGACCAAAAAAGTTTTGACACCCAGGCCCGCTCGCCACTAAGCCTAAGTGCAGAGGCGGAAATCTATCAAGCGTTGGTGGTGGGTTTGCGAGATTATGTCAATCATTCAGGCTTTGAGGGCGTTATTGTTGGCTTATCGGGCGGTATAGATTCCGCATTAACGCTTTGTATCGCGGTGGATGCGCTGGGTGCCGACAAGGTCTATGCGGTCATGATGCCTTATGAGTATACCTCGCAAATTAGCCTGGAGGATGCACAGGCGCAAGCACGGCGCTTAAACGTGTCTTATACCGTCTGCCCCATTCACGATGCGGTCAATGGTATGCGCCACACGCTCGCCCCTTTGTTTAATGATGCTAAGCCCGATACGACTGAGGAAAATATCCAAGCACGGGCACGCGGTATGATACTGATGGCCCTATCCAATAAATTTGGCCATTTAGTGATTACGACGGGCAATAAGTCAGAGATGGCGGTGGGGTATGCCACCTTATATGGTGATATGGCAGGCGGGTTTGATGTGTTAAAAGATGTTTATAAAACCCAAGTTTATGCTCTAGCAAATTATCGCAATCGCTTGGAGGAGACCGATGTGATACCGGAGCGGGTGATTACTCGCCCGCCCTCTGCGGAACTACGCCCCGACCAAAAAGATGCGGACAGTCTGCCCGATTATGACACCCTAGATGCTATCTTAACCCATTATATTGACGAAGATTTGGGCTTTGATGAGATTGTGAGCCAGGGCTTTGCCCCAGCGATTGTGCGCCAAACCCTGCGCTTGGTGGATAGCAGTGAGTATAAACGACGTCAGTCTGCCATTGGCACCAAGGTGAGCCATAAGGCCTTTGGTCGTGAACGCCGTTATCCACTAGTAAACGGCTGGCGTTTAGAATAACGATTACGCCAAACAAATCGCATGAGAACGCATTAAAAACTCGTGAAAAAGGGCCCTAGGGCGCTTTTTTTGCTTTTTTGATTGATACCGTTGTTGAAAAACAACCTATACTATGTAAATTATGTAAATTATGTGAAATATGTGAATTATGTGAATATTGGTTCAAACTCGCTAACCCTACCCTTTGTAGCATTTGCAGTCGTTTTCCTCAGTATCTTAATTTTTAGATTTGGTATTGCCCCCTCATTTGGCGCAAACCTTGCCGCTACTCTCTAGCACCAAAAATGGCACTTCCGACCCGTACCATCGTTGACCCAAGCTCAATGGCATCCTCTAAATCGGCACTCATGCCCATACTTAGCGTATCCCACTGGGTCAGCTCAGGGTGGGTAGCGGCGACGCTGTCAAACAAGCGCTTTGTGCGCTTAAAGGCCGACCGATTGGTGCCCGCTTCAAGCTTCGATGGGATAATCATTAGTCCCCTTAAGCACAACCTATCGTAATTTACCATGCTGCTCACTAGCGCAGCAACCGCATCGGGCAGACACCCTGATTTACTGTATTCTTCGTCGATATTGACTTGAATCAATACGTTAAGCTTTGCTAAGCTATCGGGGCGCTGGGTATTTAAGCGTTTGGCAATAATGTCTCGCTCAATGGTATGCACCCAATCAAAATGGTTGGCAATATCTCGGGTTTTATTACGCTGAATATGACCAATATAATGCCAAACCACTTTTTTTTGTGGCAGATGGTTGTTTGATAACTCAGCCTGTAACAACTCATTGACGCCGGCTATTTTTTCTACCGCCTCTTGCAGATAGTTTTCACCAAAGTTTGTTTGCCCCGCTTTGGCCAAGGCAGCGACCATGCTTGCAGGCTTGGTTTTGGATACCGCCAATAAGCATACGTTTTGCTGGGCAGAGTTAGCCTTTTGACTGGCAACCTGAATACTATTGAGCACATCTTGCCAGTTATTTAACAACTCATCTTCGCTTAACATGGGCTTTTTTGTCTCGTTATTGGTCATGGTCATGATTGTGTTACCTTAATACTTTAATTATGTTCAGGCTCGCTCTCGGTTGCGCTCCTATCAATGTATTTAGATATAGGCGCGTGCGCTTAATTCTGTTACGATAAAATCCATCCTATCAGCTATACTATATAGCCAGTTCTACCCAGTCGTTTTTAATGTCGTTTTTAATGTCGTTTTTAATAATGTCACATCGTTTTTGCGCAAGTCCCATGAATTTAGAAGGTTATCACAGCCTTGCGACGATTTGGGTTAAAGTAATACCATATTTAAGCTAATTGAAATAGATAATAAGCAGCTTTTTATTAAAGGAATAACACTATGGCAGATAAAGGATCCATAAGCATCGAGAACTTGCTACGCTTCGCTTTCAAACACAATGCATCCGATTTACATCTCTCATCGGGTATGCCAGCGATGATACGTGTTGATGGCGAGATGGTCAAAATCAACATGGCGCCTATGGAACATAAAGTGGTGCATGGGCTTATCTATGACATTATGAACGATAAGCAGCGCGCCGACTATGAAGAATTTTTAGAAACCGATTTTTCGTTTGAAATCCCCCAGCTAGCCCGTTTTCGGGTAAACGCCTTTAATCAAAACCGTGGCGCCGGTGCGGTGTTTCGTACCATTCCCTCCAAAGTCTTAAGTATGGATGAGTTGGGCATGGGCGAGGTTTTCAAAAAAATATCCAGCTATAAGCGTGGGGTAGTATTGGTCACCGGCCCAACAGGCTCGGGCAAATCGACCACCCTAGCGGCCATGGTGGACTATATTAACGATACGCGTAAAGAGCATATTTTAACCATTGAAGACCCTATCGAGTTTGTACACCAATCAAAAAGCAGCTTGGTCAACCAACGTGAAGTGCATCGTGATACGTTAGGGTTTGATGCAGCGCTACGCTCGGCTTTACGTGAAGATCCCGATGTTATTTTGGTGGGCGAGCTACGTGACCTTGAAACCATCCGTTTGGCACTGAGTGCGGCTGAAACCGGCCATTTGGTGTTTGGCACCTTGCACACCAGCTCGGCTGCCAAAACGATTGACCGGGTGATTGACGTTTTTCCTGCTGCAGAAAAAGATATGATTCGGGCGATGTTGTCCGAATCTTTGCAGGCGGTCATCTCACAAACCCTATTAAAGCGTAAAGCAGGTGGCCGAGTGGCCGCGCATGAAATTATGCTAGGCACGCCCGCTATTCGTAACCTGATTCGCGAAAATAAGATTGCCCAAATGTATTCGGCCATTCAAACGGGTGCCAGCGATGGCATGACAACCCTAGACCAAACCTTAAAGGATTTGGTCACACGTGGCATCATTACCCGTGATACGGCAAGGCCATATGCCAAACAACCTGCTGACTTTATGTAGCCATCTTTGTAGCCATCTTTGTAGCCATCGTTGTAGCCATCGTTATTGCTGTTTATTGAGTTAAAGACGTCTTGAAAAGCAATGGGTGATTTAGCCACCGCTTCGCCAAACAGTGTCTTTATAGCTAAGCTAAACAGCTAAAGCGTTCAATAGCTAAACAGCTAACGTGGTTAATAAGTAAAACCTAATACCGTTGGTAAACCGCATGTATATCGCAAATTAAAATGAGACATTATGGACTTTGATAAATTATTGCAATTAATGGTCAAGCAATCTGGGTCAGATTTATTTATTACCGCAGGGGTGCCCCCCTCCATCAAGGTGAATGGAAAAATCATGCCGGTGGGTAAAAAGCCATTAACGTCAGAACAGTGTATGACTTTGGTGACCAGCATCATGGATGACAAACAGCGCCAGGAGTTTACCGAAACCAATGAGTGTCAGTTCGCAATTTCAGACAGTTTTGAGAGTGCCCGCTTTCGGGTGAGCGCCTTTGTGCAACGTGACCATGCTGGCATGGTTTTACGCCGCATTGAAACCCATATTCCAAGTATCCAAGATTTGAAACTGCCGTCTATCCTCAATGATTTGGCTATGACCAAGCGCGGCATTATCTTATTGGTGGGCGGTACGGGTACGGGTAAATCGACCTCGTTGGCGGCGATGATAGGCCATCGTAACGAGAATTCTCGTGGTCATATTATTACCATCGAAGACCCTATTGAATATGTGCACCAACATAAAGGCTGCATTATTACCCAGCGTGAAGTGGGCATTGACACCCTCTCTTTTGAGAACGGCCTAAAAAATACCTTGCGTCAAGCGCCAGACGTGATTTTAATTGGTGAGATTCGCAACCGTGAGGTCATGAGCTATGCCATTCAATATGCAGAAACGGGGCATTTGGTTTTTGCCACCTTGCATGCCAACAACGCCAATCAGGCCATCGACCGCATTATTCACTTTTTTGAGGCCGATCGCCATGGCCAGTTATTTATGGATTTATCGTTGAATCTTAGGGCGATTGTGGCGCAGCAATTAATCCCCTCACCGGATGAAAAAGGCCGCCGAGCAGCGATTGAAATTTTAATCAACACCCAGCTTATTGGCGACTACATTCGTAAAGGCGAGATACATGAAATTAAATCAATTATGACCCGCTCGCGTGATATTGGCATGCAAACCTTTGATCAGGCGTTATTTGACCTATTTGAGGCAGGCGAAATTACCTTTAAGGATGCGATTAAACATGCCGACTCGGCTAATGATTTGCGCCTAAAAATTAAGCTTGAGGGTAAAAACGCCGGCAAAGGTTTGGATGATGAGATAGCAGGGCTGTCTTTAGACATAACCGCCCCGTCGCGCTAGGCTAGGGCTATGACTTTAAAGAGGCTTGACACTCTGCATTCGCGCAAATGCCATACAGTACTAAAGAGTGGCCTAAGAGTTTAAAACCATGCTCTGCGGCTACTTTGATTTGTTCCTCTTCGATGCGATGATTGTGAAATTCGATAATTTTGCCGCAAACATCACAAACCAAATGGTCATGGTGTTCGTCTTGCTTAATCTCAAACACCGAGAGATTATTCTCAAAATTGTGGCGCTCGACGATGCCGGCTTGTTCAAACTGGGTAAGCACCCGATAGACGGTTGCTAAGCCCACATCCTCCCCTTGTTCAATTAGCGCTTTATACACCTCTTCGGCACTCATATGATGGTATTCGGTACTCTCTAATAGCCCAAGAATCTTAATACGCGGTAACGTTACTTTAAGGCCGGCTTTGCGCAAATCCTGATTGGTAAATCCCATAGTTATCCTTATATCCTGCTAGTTTTTAAAAGTTTATATACTGGTTCTTAAATTTAGCAGACTCATTGATAAAGCGAGTCAACGCAAAACAGTGATGAGCTCGACAATAAATCATAGTGCATTAAATAATGTCGTAAGTGGTAGGAAATTGCAAGTAATTGACGTATCATTTATGACCACTATAGACTAAGAATGATAACCCTGAACCATACTTGTGAACCGTACACAGTTGTAAATGCGGACTTCTTTTCGTGATGCTTGCTGATAAGTTCGGTATGTCTTACTTGTGATCTGGTGCTACGCTTCATTCATACAGCCTTCTGAACGTTCTTTGTCCACGGATACAACCGTTTATCATCCACCCATTATATAGAAAATGTGAGCTATGAGACTATTTAAACACGCCCTTCGCGGCACAGTTTTATCCTTATCCCTATCCGCTTTGCTACTGACCTCGGGATGTTCGGCATTTGGGGTTTATAAAATTGATTTACCGCAAGGCACGCCTCTGGTTCAAGCACAAGCGCAAAAAGTGCAGCTGGGTATGAGCAAAGCCCAAGTGGTGTATTTGATTGGCAGCCCAGCCGTGCGTGATACGCTAGCCCCGAATCGTTGGGACTATATCTATGACTATACACCCGGCACCTATGGCAAGCGTGAAGGGTTACAAAAGGTGCAAGATGCCAGTCAACACCTTATTATTTATTTTGATGATGCAGGCTTGGTGAAAGCGATTGCCGGGGTCGAAACCTTGCCGACTAAAGCAATATAGACCTGTTAGGTTACTGGGCGCCAAGAGTCGCCTTGTCTAAAGGCTCTGTTCTTTTTGCTATCTTATTACCGTCACCGCTTGCTTATTACCGTAACCGCTTGATAATCGATAATATAATGATAATAAAGGTGGTTTATCGACTAAGTAACCATAATTAACAAGCATAATTAACAAGCATAATTAACAAGCATAATTAACAAGCATAGTTAACAAGCATAGTTAACAAGCATAGTTAACAAGCATAGTTAACAAGCATAGTTAACAAGCATAGTTAACAAGCATAGTTAACAAGCATAGTTAACAAGCATAGTTAACAAGTTAGGCGGCCATGTTTAGAAGCTTAGATGTTTAGAAGCTTAGATGTTTGTTGAGAGGCTTAGATGTTGAGAGGCTTTGAGACTAAGCATAGGCGGCATAGGGCCAGCGTTATTGCTGGGTTGCTCTGTTTTTACGCTTGCGCATTGGCTCTATGCTTAAAGGGCGATACACCTCGATACGATCGTGCGCCTTTAAAGTATAGGTTAACAAGGCTTTATCGGCATACACCCCTACCCACCAGCGCTTATTGTCGACTTGCGTATCAAGATGATGCGCCTGGCACCACCGCCCAAGCTCAGGATAAGCGCACAACCAGCCCACTTGCTGCAGTGCTTGCAGCAGCTGCGTACCCACAGCCACCTTTATCTCCAAATACAACTGTTTATCAGGCGTTGGCGCATAGGCTAAGCTGATGGGCAGCGTGGGCGTCTCCTCTAGCATTGCGTTTACCATCCAATCACAAAACCTATTATGGCACTGATAATCAGCAAGGGCGTTAGGATGCGAATCGCCATACGCCATAGGTTATAAAAGCTTTCTGACTTAAAGTTTAACGATTTACGCATGTGGCTAATTTTCATTTTCCAGCCGGCAAAAAGGGCTAAGATTAAAGCACTTAGCAAGCTTAGGACGATTAAAACGTTACTGAGCATCGCTGGATTGGCCACCACGACCATAACAACGGTGCTAAGCATACTAATCAGCGTGGCAAGCCAGATACCAAATTTGCCAAGGCGAGACGCCATTTGTCCACTGGCATAATGGATTAAAAAGGCAGCGGCTGCTATCACCCCTAAGGTATATACAAACGTCGCTATAGCAGGTAAGCTGCCCACATTAAATACCAAGGCCAAACTGCCCACCAGCAGTTGCATTATCCAAATCGGCCACACCGTTTTGCTGGCAATATGCCGCCCAGCACGACCCGCTTTGCTGGCATTGGCCGCTGGCTCGGGCGAGCCATTTGTTGGAATGGTGGCTGTGCCAGAGACACTCACTTGCGGGCTGCTAAACCAATATAACCCCGTGCCCACGCCCACACTGACCAAGGCCAAAACCACTACCCTTGCCCATTCAGACCACGTGGCGTCAGTCAAGCTAGGCGGTGTCCAAGCAGCCAAGTTAGCAAATATCGCCATGATAAAGGCGATAGCAATGAGCGCAACCGCCATCATTAATGGGGCACTGCCCAATAAACTTAGCAAGCCGGCAATAATGACCATCACTGCCGCTAGAGCAAAGAGGGGAACCTCTAGATTAACCCCCATATCGCGGGTGGCCTCTAGGGCACCAGCACTAACCGCATCGATGCTCAGCGCTGCAATAACCCATGCCAACACCACGCTAAGCCAAGCAAAGCTGCGCCATCCTGTGCCAGCATCGGCCTGGCGAGTGAGCGCTTGCATGCCCTGCAACGGGGTTTGTTGGCTGCGTGTGGCAAGCCCAATCTCGGCATATAACAAGGGTAACCCCACGCCAATCATAGCGCCCAGCCACATTAACCAAACATCAATTTGACCTGTGGGTGACGGTATAAACCATTTAAATAACAAGAGCGGTAATAAAGCGGCAATAAGCAGCGCAGCAAATCGATTTGGCATGAGTATAGACATCCACAGTGTGTTAAGACAATCATAACGCTAAGTTAGGAAATACTAAATGACATAATAACAAAAACCCCGATAATCGGGGTTTTGTCGTGCTAAGTTTGTTGCTTTGGGCTGCTCAAGTTTAGTCAGATGATAAACACGTTAGCTTGGCTATTAATGCTAATGCGCCGCGCTTAAAAACTGTGACAGCATTTTGATATCATTATCAGACAGTCGTGAGGCAACCACCTGCATCATGCCTTTATCTGTCTCTTTTTTACCGTCATTAAAGCGCTTATTGTCTTTGGTCACATCATCTTCACGCCCAGCCGCACGGAACTTTTTCAGCTGCAGGCTTAAATACTCGGGATGCTGACCACTTAAGCGTGGGAATGCGGCATAAGCATTGCCACCGGCTTTAGGTCCATGACAGCCTGAACAAGGAATCACCCCACGCATTTTATCGCCGCCTAAAAACAATTTAGTCGCAGCCTCTGTTGTGGCAGGGTTGCCTGCAAAAGCACCCCAAGGCTTTTGCGCCGCATAATAGCCAGCGACATTGGCCAAGTCCTGCTGCGACAATGGCGCCACTTGGGACTGCATAATATTATTGATGCGATGCCCTTGTTTAAAGTTTACCAGTTGCTTATAAAGATAGCGAACATTCTGGCCGCCAAGATTTGGCTGGGTAGGCACAATACTCACCCCTGTCAAACCATGACAAGCCGCACACACCGTTTCAGCAATCTGTTTACCCGCTGCAATGTCGTATTCTGGTACGGTCATGACCGCATGAGCGCTGATACTGGCAAACAATAAGCTGGTGGCAGCGAGCAATTTTTTCATGGTGGTTTAATCCTACTAAATCTTTCAGGCGGTAGCTAAGGTGACTATAACGGTAACTATAACGGTGACTATAACGGTGACTATAACAACGCTTAAAGTCTTAAGGTCTTAAACTATCGTTATCAAAAAGGCCATCTTATAAAGGTAGTTCTACCCATACCAATACAGACATTTAACGACTAACCCACGGCGTTAACGATGTCGCCATGCGCTTAATAGCCATTCAACCTTAAACTAGCAACGATAGACTGGCGTTATAATGCGTCACAAAGAATAATGAATGTCCCAATTATAGCAATTATTTGGTGATAATAGCTACCCATGCGTGACACTTGAGTCAATAGCGCCCAAGATTTAGGCTAGCTTGAGTCTACCAATAGCAAAAACCCTGTTATAAACAGGGTTTTAGATGTTTGTAGCCTGATTTATTCTTGAAATGAAGGCATCAATAGCAAAGACTTGTGTCCAATATTTAGTCACGGTTACAAAATAACTGCCAAACAATGGGTTATTTGGCCATATATTCAATGAGCGCTTGATAATCCGTATCATTGCAATCACTGCATAGGCCGCCTGCTGGCATTTGTGAGCCGCCGTTTTTAACCGAAGCGACCAAGGCTGGCATCCCCTTTTGTGCTATCAACTTTGTCCAAGTTGCCGCATCGCCAGTTTTAGGGGCATGCAAGGCACCGGTAGCATGGCAAGCGCCGCAGCTGTCTTCATACTGCTTAGGCACAGCAGCATTTGCCGTCAAAACGGGCGTCAACCCAAGCCCGACGGCGGCTAACAAGGTGACAATGTGCTGCCGGTTGATACGCCTGCCATAGGCTGTTTTTGACTTAAACCTAGTATCCGTACCTCGATTAGACTTAAACTTCATCAATAGAGTAGACCTCATTGCGCGCTCCTTACCACTGAACTACTAAAAAATGCCTATCTGGGTATTGGGTAACTCGACTAGGCAACTGTCCTGATATCTGGCTTGGTATCTGGCTCAACCTCTATCTGGCCAAATAACAGTCTTAATTTATAGCCGCATAACTCACTATACAGCATACAGCTAGGAAAGAGAAAAGAATATGGTCATTTAGTATACACCTATTCACTCTAACGACTATTATGACGTCTAATAGTGTAAATTCAAGACGTTCAGCGTATTATTTACTTATCTTATTCTTATCTGTGCTGTTTGCAGGTTTAATGACGGTTATAACGGTTATAACGGTTATAACGGTTTTAACGGTTTTAACGGTTTTAACTATAACAGGAACAGGGTTAACGATTGCAGACTCGCTAACCGCGCCGTACATATCATTCAGTCGCAAGACTGGTTATAATACGGCCTACCTTACTCTGTAAGATTTTGCTTATACATGCTTATCATGGCTTACCCTATTATTTTATTCTGCTGCAGATGGCATCCTATCAACCCCGAGACACCTTATGACCAAAGCGCCCGCTTCTAAAAACACCGACCCAAGCCCTGATCTAACCCATCTATCGCCACGTCAGCGTTTGCAGCAGACTGCCTTTTTGATGTCTGCGCCGACCTTTAGATTGTGCCCCCCCGATGAGGGCTATGAAGTGGCGTTTGCTGGGCGCTCTAACGCGGGCAAATCGTCGGCGATTAATGTGCTGACCAACCAGCGGCAACTGGCACGTTCGTCAAAGACGCCCGGGCGCACCCAAATGATTAACTTTTTTACGATTGGCAATCAAGAGACGCGCTTGGTAGACTTGCCGGGTTATGGCTATGCGGCGGTGCCTGAGGCGATGAAAATTGAATGGCAAACCGAGCTTGAAGAGTACCTTGTGGCGCGTGAAAGTTTAGCAGGTTTGGTGTTATTGATGGACAGCCGCCATCCGCTCAAGTTTTTCGACCAGCAAATGTTGCAGTGGGCCAAAGACGGTAATTTGCCGGTGCATGTGCTGCTGACTAAATCGGATAAATTTAAGTATGGGCCGGCCAAAAATGTATTGCTCAAAACCAAGCAAGACATGAGCAAGCTTGGCTTATCGTTTTCGATACAGTTGTTCTCGTCGCTCAAAAAAGAGGGCATTGATGAGCTTGCCGCCGTTATGGGAAATTGGCTGCATATTGATAACAGTGCGGCAAAGAGCAACGTTGATAATGATATTGATAGCAATATCGACTCTAGCAACACCCCTATTGACTTTAATATAGAATAGCAGTGATATAGCACCATGTAACTTAATGGCATAAGTTGCGACCCAACGACTCACCTTATCGATTTGCCACTATTGTTGGCCGGTATATGCTATATTTTCTCTCACTAATCTTCTTTAATCTAACAAGACCGCTTTTTATGACTGATAAATCTGCTATGACTGATTCTAATCCAACTGACTATAAAGACACCCTAAACCTTGCCGACACCCCATTTCCTATGCGTGGCAATTTGGCCAACCGAGAGCCGGATTGGCTAAAGGCATGGGAAGCTGATGATATTTATGGCAAAATCCGCTCGTCAAGAGTAGGCTGCGAGACATATATTTTGCACGATGGTCCGCCCTACGCCAATGGGCAAATTCATTTAGGCCATGCGGTCAATAAAGTATTAAAGGACATGATTGTTAAGTCCAAAACACTGGCCGGTTTTGATGCGCCTTATGTGCCCGGTTGGGATTGTCACGGTTTGCCGATTGAGCAAAAGGTTGAGGCAAAAGTCGGTAAGGTGGGTCAAAAAGTAAAGGCGACCGAGTTTCGTGGCCTGTGCCGCGAGTACGCTAAAAGCCAAGTGGCGCTGCAAATGGCTGACTTTAAACGTTTGGGCATCTTTGGCGATTGGGACAACCCTTACTTGACCATGAACTTTCACCAAGAGGCCAATATCGTACGTGCATTAGCTAAAATTTATGCCAATGGCTATGTCACCCGCGGTCTTAAACCGGTGAACTGGTGTTTAGATTGCGGCTCGTCACTGGCGGAGGCCGAGGTCGAATACGAGGATAAGACCTCAGACACCGTGTATGTCGGCTTTGAGATAGTGAGTAGCGCAGCGCTATTGGCACAAATGCAAGTGGCACAAATGCAGGTGGTTACAGCATTGAGCACAACCGAGCAACAGCCCACCAATGCCAATGCTGCCCTTGCCAACCATAAGACCTATGCCATTATTTGGACGACTACCCCGTGGACGCTACCGGCCAACCAGGCTATATCCATTAATCCAGACATCGACTATAGCCTAGTGCAAACCGCAAAAGGCAATTTGTTGTTAGCCACTGCGCTCATTGAAGACGTGTTGCAAACCCTTGAGCTTGACAATTTGGGCATATTGGCTAGCGCAAAAGGCGCAAGCTTGGAGTACGTACAAGCGCAGCATCCACTCATCGCCGAGCGCCAAGTGCCGCTGATTTTAGGTGCGCATGTGACCACCGATAGCGGTACAGGCCTAGTGCATACTGCCCCAGCGCACGGCGCCGAAGATTATGAGGTAAGCTTGCGCTATCACCTAACAACCGAAAATCCTGTTTCTGGCTCTGGCGTCTATCTTGACAGTGCCAAAGTATTTGTGGGCGAGCATATTTACAAAGCGCAACCAAAAATTATTGCCGCATTGAATGACAGTGGCCATTTATTCAAACATGCCAAAATAGAGCACAGCTACCCGCATTGCTGGCGACATAAAACCCCCATTATTTATCGTGCAACGCCGCAGTGGTTTATTAGTATGGATGCACTGCAAGGCAATGAGGATGCAGCCCACCTTAACCCTGCTCAATCTAAGCCTACGCTGCGCCAACAGTCCATCGAAGATATGCAAAACGTGACGTGGACACCGACGTGGGGACGAAATCGTATCGAAGCCATGGTAAGCAGTCGCCCCGATTGGTGTATTTCCCGCCAGCGTACTTGGGGCGTGCCTATCCCGTTTTTTACCCATAAAGAGACCGATGCACTGCACCCACGCACCATCGAGCTGATGGAGGACGTTGCCAAGCTTATCGAACAAGGCGGGGTTGAAGCTTGGTTTGATGCCGATGCTGAGTATTTTATTGGTGCCGAGGCGGATGACTATGTTAAGGCGACAGACACCTTAGATGTGTGGTTTGATTCTGGTACCACCCATTTTGCGGTGCTTGAGCAACGCGAAGCCTTGCAAAGCCCTGCCGATATGTATTTAGAAGGCTCAGATCAACATCGAGGCTGGTTTCAAACCTCACTGTTGACCTCGGAGGCCATGCACGGTCGCCCGCCTTTTAAGCAAGTATTGACTCACGGCTTTGTGGTAGATCAAAACGGCCGTAAGATGAGCAAATCGCTAGGTAACATCATCAAGCCGCAAGATGAGATTAACAAAACGGGCGCGGATATGCTGCGTATGTGGATTGCTGCTAGCGACTATCGCTATGAGATGACGGCTGGCAAAGCCTCATTTAAGGGCGCAACGGATATGTACCGCCGTATTCGTAACACCATTCGCTTTTTATTGGCCAATACCGACGATTTTAATAGCGATAGCGATAGCGTGGCGATAGACGACTTGGTCAGCCTGGATAAATTTATCATGCAGCGGGCGCAAACGGTTCAGGATGCCATTATCAGCGCTTATGATGCGATGGACTTTCATCAAGTCACTCAGCAAATAACGGCCTTTTGTACCCAAGACTTGGGCGGCTTTTATCTAGACATTATCAAAGACCGTCAATATACAACCCTGGCCGATGGTCAACCCCGCCGTTCGGCGCAAACCGCCCTGTATCACATTGCCCATGCTCTTTTGCGCTGGATAGCCCCCATCTTAAGCTTTACTGCCCAAGAAGCGTGGGAGGTGTTATTAAAAGATAAGGCGACGGCTGGCGACGCTTACGTCTTTACCCAACAATGGTATGCACTGCCCAAAGCCACTATGGAAGCCGTCAGTGTTGAGGATTGGACACGCATTTTAGAAGCGAAAGAGGCGATTAATAAGGTCATTGAAGCGGCACGTGAGCAAAAGCGTATCAACGCCAATTTATCCGCCGCCGTTACTATTTATACCAATGGCGAGCATTATAACAGCTTGGCTAAAATTGGTGATGAGCTGCGGTTTGTACTGATTACCAGTGGCGCCGACCTGATGCAGCTGGCAAAAGCTAGCTCAGAGAATAAAGATATTGACAGTGACGTTGTTAAGGCTGATGCCAGCGCCACCGAGCTTGATAACCTGTTTGTCCGTGTGACGCCAGCCGAGGGCGACAAGTGCGTGCGCTGTTGGCATGTGGGCAGCGATGTGGGCGCCGACCGTCAACACCCTGACATTTGCCTACGCTGCGTGCGTAACATCACCGGCGTGGGTGAGGTTCGTCACTATGCATAATCGCCCGACGCCAGACCACGACCTGCAACAGCCGCCTACGCCTGACCCGGACACGGCGGCTATCGCCTCTTTAGCGGATGAGAATAAGCTTGCTCATGCTGACAGAGTCGCTCATGCTAACGAGACCCGCCCTGCTTATGCAACGGCAACGCCTAGCCCCTCTAAACGGCCAAAACTGGTGCCCAATCACAGTCAGGCGTTGGTTTGGTATGCACTGGCACTGCTGGTTATCGGGCTGGACCAATGGACAAAATGGCTGGCCGAAAGCAAGCTTAGTTTTCATGAGCCTATCCCCGTGATTGAGCCCTTTTTAAACTGGACGTTGGCTTACAATAATGGGGCTGCCTTTAGTTTTCTGGCCGACCAAGGGGGCTGGCAAAAGTGGTTTTTTGCGGCATTAGCGGCGTTGATGGCGATTTTTTTAATTGTATATTTAAGCCGTGCCCCGCGTCAGGCGAGACTGCTCAACGTGGGCTTGGCACTTATTTTGGGCGGGGCTATTGGCAATCTAATCGACCGCCTGCGCTTGGGTAAGGTGGTGGATTTTATCCATGTGCATTATGCCGATGTGTGGCACTACCCTATTTTTAATATTGCCGATATGGCGATTTGTATCGGGGTGGCTATGGTGGTGATTGATATGCTGTTTTTTGAGGGCAAACGTCAGGCTAAGTATCAGGCTTAGTGGCCCTTAATGCCATCGCTGAAAATAACCCAAACCCTGGTAACAACCAAATCCACTGGTAACAACTAAATCACTGATATTGTAAATATTATAAATATTGCAAAGGACTGATCTACTGCTAGGTTGGTCTTTTTTTTGCACGGTTAATACACATCTACAACTTGCCCACCCTATTAACAAAATTTATTTTTGCTATCCTACGGTTTGCTAGGCTGCGACATCACCTTAAAAACCAAACATTTAAAGATAACATAACGAGCTGACAACAGGGCATACTTGATATTGCAATTTCTAATCAACTCTATACAGCCCCTATTACAAGAGAAATCTATGTCTGTAAAAGAACACACAGCCAACCATCCTTCAACTAATAACGTGCTGCGAGTCGGTATTATCGGTGGCGGTGTCTCGGGGTCTACGATTGCTTTGCGGCTAGCGGCGTTGGGGGTACAAACTTATTTGTTTGAGAAAAAGGCAAGTTTGATCGATGGCCCGCCCATGTGTCATTTACATGCGGGCGGTAATCTCTATCGAGAAATCCCCGATGAGGACTGTATTATCCTGCTTAAGCAATCTATTGATATGTTGCGTCTGTATCCTTACAGTATTGACCGTCGCCCTACGCTGATTGCCATACCCCTGCGCGATAAGGGCGACCCCGCTGACTTATTGCCACGCCTAGAACTACTGACGCAAGTGTATAGCGAGATGATAGCCGCCGATAAGGGCAATAAAGTGTTGGGTGACGCCAAAGAGTATTACCGCTTGTATAGCCGTAGTGACTTAGAAACATTGCTAAAAAAACAAGCTGCGCCCAGTCATGCGTTTGATGATAGCGATACCGATGCTTGGGTCGCCGCTGCGGCCGAATATTTGGATTTGGACAAACTCAAATATCCACTGGTTGCGGTGATGGAGTATGGCTGGAATATTTTTCGTTTGGCAGCCAGTGCCCAGCAAGCGTTACAGGGTTATCCCAATGTGCAGGTGTTATTAAATACCACCGTCAAGGATGTCAGTATCGCTCAACATGCCACCGATAAAGAAGATGGCGGCACAATCAACCCTGCAACAATTAGCAATGACAAAACTAACGATGGTAATACTAGCGATGGTAATACTAGCGATGACAAAACTAACGATGACAAAACTAACGCTAATACTAGCAATAATGAGGATAAGCCCTCCATACAAGCGGTAGCGGCAGGTGTCAACCAGACGCCTTGGCACATCCATTATGTGACCCAAGATAACGCTAGCGAAAACACGCTTGCGGTAGACTACTTGATTAATGCCGGTGGTTTTAGAACGGGCATTATTGATGATATGGTGGGTGTCACCGCAAAAAAAATGGTGGAGTTTAAAGCGTCATATATTGCCCATTGGGATTTAGCGTCTGGGGGTGATACGCCTAAAACAGCTACGATGCCTAGTGGCAACCCGCCTATAAAACTGCCCGAAATCATCATTCATGGCGAACGCGGTACGCCGCAGGGCATGGTGCAATTGACCCCTTATCCGGATGGTTTTTACCAAATTCACAGTATGAGCAAGCAGGTGACCTTGTTTAGCGATGGCTTGGTGACCGCCACCCCAAACAGCGCCCAACCTAACCTTAAACCCGTGTATCTCAACTATATTGACCATGGTTGGGACAAGCAGTCCTTGCAGCGGCGGAGTCAACGGGCGATTGAGCAAGTGAGTGAGTTTGTGCCCCGTTTTGCCTCTGCACGGCCAACCAATAACGCCCTGTATGGCGGGCAGCAAATACCTGGGGTGAATGACAGCCGCCGTGTCGCTGATGTGAGTCTATACGCCGATATATTTTATGCACGCGCCGAGAGCGTTAAGGCGTCATCAGCCCTTGCTGCCGCTGATGAGATTGTGCAGCAGCTGCAGGCGCAGGGGTTGCTGAGCATAACGCCACAGCTGCAGCAACAGCGCCAGCAGCAGCAATGGCCGTATCTTGCCCATACCACCAAGCAAGATATTGATGCTATTGCCAAGACACTAACCTTGATGCGCCGTTTCCCCACACCCATGGCAGGTGTTGTGACCCCCTATCAGGTATAGCCTGCACATACCCAATAAGGTTTAGAAGTGACGCAATAGCAGACTTGATGCCTCACTTTCAATGTATTACGCCAAGCTAAACGTTGGGGTGCTGTTTAGCCCCGATTGCAGCGGATATACTTGGCACAGCACGGCGTTGTGGGCACTTAGCTAATGGCGTTATCGAGGCAACAGGAACGACATTAGCTATTAGTGCCCGCCGCCGTGCCTGCCAAGATAGTCGCGAAAAGCGGGACTAGCTACCCTATTAAAGCCACTAAACATGAAGATTGGCGTAGAGACTAGATCTTATTGGTGTCGAGTGAATCACGAATGCTAACCACCGAGTTTAATAAGTTAATGGCGGCGTCAATATCATGGCATACTACCAAACGCTCTAAATCCTCGGGCTTCATAAACCCTTGCTCGGCGGTGTGTTTAAGGTGCTCTATTAAATGGTCATAAAAGCCATTGATGTTTAAGATAATCATTGGTTTTTCGTGTTGGTACAGCTGCCGCCATGTGGCGATTTCCATGATTTCCTCAAGCGTGCCAAACCCGCCCGGTAAGGTGATAAACGCATCGGCATACTCGGCCATAATGGCTTTACGGGTGTGCATGGTGTCGGTTAGGTGCAACCTTGTTAAGCCATGATGCGCCACTTCGTGATCGAGCATAAAGTTAGGAATCACCCCAATGGCAGCCGCGCCCGCTGCAATAATGCCATCGGCCACTGCCCCCATTAAGCCGATACTGGCACCGCCATACACCAGCCCCATGCCATTGTCTGCTAGGGCTTTGCCAAGGGCTGTTGCTGCTTGTGCGTAAACGTCATTATTGCCCAATCGCGAGCCACAATATACCGCCACCAAAGGCTGGGGGATGGATGCCCTATCCACCACATCCGCCACGTTTTCATAATCCTTACTACGGATGATGGCGTATTTTTCTATGTTGTTTGATTGAGTACGGGTTGAATGAGTATGATCACTTATTTTTGATGGTTGAGTCATATTGTAAATCGCCTTAATAGGGTAGTTTGTTTAAGCTTAGAATTATAATAACATAGGCATGTGACTATGTTAGCGACCTTTATGACATTTAAAACCACCTCAAACCTGACAAATATTAGGATGCTAAAAGATGACCAATTTAATCAATACCCCTACCCTAGATAATACGATTCGAGCTTATGCCGTAAAACAAGCAGGCGCGCCGCTAGAACGGTATGATTTTGACGCTGGGGAGCTTGGGCTGGATGAAGTAGAAATTGCGGTGAGCTATTGCGGGGTTTGCCATTCCGACTTATCTATTATCGATAATGACTGGGGCATGAGCGACTATCCCGTTGTTGCAGGACACGAAATTGCAGGCACCATTATACGCATGGGTGCGGCGGTAAAAGGGCTAGAAGTCGGTCAAAGTGTCGGTGTGGGCTGGACAGCTGCCTCTTGTCAATATTGCGATTTATGCATTGCTGGTAAAGGTAATGTGTGCTCGCAAGTTGTCCCCACGATTATAGGCCATTCTGGCGGTTTTGCTGATAAAGTACGGGCACAATGGCAATGGGTGATTCCGCTACCTGCCGAGCTGGACGAATCTAAAGCAGGGCCGTTATTGTGTGGCGGTATCACCGTGTATCGCCCCATCATCCAGCACCAATTGGATGCGTCTAAAAAAGTCGGCGTGATTGGTATTGGCGGGCTTGGGCACATGGCACTCGACTTTTTAAATGCTTGGGGCTGTGAGGTGACCGCTTTTAGCAGTAGCCCCGAAAAATACGAGGAAATACGGGCGATGGGTGCTCATCACATTATTGATTCAAAAGATCAAACTGCATTGGCCGCTGCTGCCAATTCGCTGGATCTTATTATATCCACCGTTAATGTGGCGCTAGATTGGAACAACTACCTGACTATTCTAAAGCCGGAGGGCAAGTTACATTATGTAGGCGCTGTGCTGAGCCCGTTGGATATTCAGGCGTTTAGTTTGATTGCTGGGGCAAAATCAGTCGCAGGCTCGCCCACAGGGTCTGCCAGTGAGCTGCGTCAGATGATACAGTTTGCGGCTAGAGTGGGGGTTGAACCGATTACCGAAACCTACCCTATGTCGAAAATTAATGAGGCTATTGCGCATATGCGTGCTGGCAAAGCACGCTACCGTATTGTGCTAAAGAACGATTTTGACTAGTGGCTTGAGGCTTGGAATATGAATTCAGGGCTATTAAAATGACCGTTTGCGACCTAAACGCCTTTTATTGTCATATAGCCAAACTCAGATACTGTTACTACAAGGCGGCCGACTGAAGATAGTACAAGTCGGCCATCTAAATCAGCGCGCTGTATTACTTTGCCGCGTTACCATTTTAACGCTATGTCGTTTTTGGAGTTTGACCGATGACCCTTACCCCTAGCAAAAGCCTACAATATATCCATAATTCAACCGATAATACTGCTGTTTTTACAGTCGATAAAAGTACGCTTACTATTTTGAACGAACGCAATCAGCCTTTAACCGCCACCCTCTACACGCCTATGGCCAACAGCAGGGTTGATGTTGATGCGCTCACTCAAGCGGCAAACAGCGTTCAACATGCGGTCATGCTCGCCCCCGCCACTGGTATTAAGCGCCAGTTTTATAACAGCTTTGCGACCTATCTTTGTGCGCAAGGTTTTGGGGTGATTACTTTTGACAATGAAGGCATTGGCGACTCTTTAACCTGCCCGTTGCCAAAATGTGATGCCTCTTTAATCAGTTGGGGACGGCACGACTTGACAGCGGTTTTAGACGCTTTGCAAGATACGTTTGCAAACGCCAATTATCATTTGGTGGGGCATAGCGCAGGTGGCCAGCTGATTGGCCTCATGCCCAATTATCAAGACCTGTCGTCTGTGGTCAATGTGGCCTGCTCATCCGGGCGCATCAAAAATATGCAGCTGCCCTTTAAGGCGCAAGCGATGTTCTTTATGGATGCCGCCATTCCACTTGGCAATTTAGTGTTAGGCTATACCCCATCGGATAAATTTGGGATGGGCGAGCCGCTGCCAAGTGGGGTGGCAGCGCAGTGGCGCGACTGGTGTAATGGGGCAGGCTATGTGAAAACCGCCTTTAACCACACCATTTATACCCATTTTTATGATGCAATTGCGACGCCATCGCTGTGGCTTAATTTTAGCGATGACGACATTGCCAACGCTAAAAATGTGGAGGATATGCTACGGGTATTTACCAAACTGCCCGTGACAAAACAAATGCTGGTGCCTGGCGACTTTGGGCTAAAACACATCGGCCATATGGCTTATTTTCGGCAAAAAACCCATGCAAAAGCCCCCAAGCTTTGGCAGATGGCGACTGATTGGATTAGCAAGCATGCCAGTTAAGCGTCAAAATAGTCTGCCGACACTAGCGTTTAGCAATAAACCACTAGCGACGATTAAACTGACGATTGAACAACGATACGATAAGCGTTATTCATTGCGCTTTTTCTGTTTGGCGTCTTCCACATCTGCCACGCGCTTTTGTAAAGCCGACTGGAGCGAGGGCGTCAAATCAGGGATGTTGGCTAGCATCCATTTGATATAGCTTAGTGGTACTGCGTCGATTAACAGCCCTTTATGCTTACCAAAGGGCATTTTGGTGACGGGTCGGGTGGTGGTTACCTGCTTGTATACGGCCTCAAAATCGGTCGGGTTGAGTGTGAGGCGCTCGCAACAAGCCTGATATAACAAGTAGCACATACGCGCATCGCCTAGGGCATCGTGCGCGCTGGCCGTCATCTTTGCCGCTGCGCTGGTGCCAATAAGCTGCTCGATGCAGCGAGACTGTCCGTAGCGATCCCATTCGGGAAACGCCAACCTTGCCAGCTGCACCGTGCAAATCAGTTTGGCCGCAGGCTTGCCGATTACCCGCCAATCAAAACGCACATTATGACCAATCAGATACTCACTCACCCTAAACTTGGTCAACTCAAAACGCGCAAGCCCGGCCACATCGGCATCGGTAATGCCATGAATGCTGGTGACAAAAGCAGATATCGGCCGCCCACTGTTAAAATAGGCCATCCACTCTTTGCCAGTGGTCACATCGATAGTGGCGACTTGAATGGGCCTTGGGTCTTTGCCTTGGTCGGTTTCGGTATCTATAATAAGCGCACGCGGTATCGGGTTTGTCATCATGTTTTGCAGTCTTTTAAAGGGTTTGAATAAGGCGTGATCCGTAAATAGGCATCAATAGGATTGAGGCAGTCAGTCTAATCTAGGCTAAGCAGGGGCTACCCATACCTTAAAAACTGTTCTTATAGCCTCACCAGTTGCTATACTTTAGCGGTTTTTAACCAAGATTTTGATAAAGACCCTGTTAAGACCCTGTGCAGACCCTGTACAGCCAATGACAAGCAACCTACAAGGCGTGCAACCTGTGACGATAAGCGAACCTCAGCAACTTTACCAACCTTGGCACCACTATAAACGCCCGTTTGTGCGCGATTTGGCGTTTGCACTGGCTTGTCCGGACGCATTAACGCACTGGGTCTTGCCGCATGTAGCAGCGACAGAGTTAGCGTCAAAAATCAGCCTAACAAACGATTTAAACTTGGCAGATAAAGCAGCGCCGCCCAACATCTTGGTTCACGATAACGATTTTTGGCGCAGGCAATATCACCATTATAGGCCCCGGTTGCAGGTATTGGACAGCAGCCCGCATTATCAGCAGCTGACTAAATATCTCATGCAGCGACCTAGCCCCTATCGCTTGGGTTTTCACTTTGAGGGGTTGATACATTTTTGGCTAGAAGATGGCTATCGCTTGGGCCTACACCCTTATGAGGTACTGGCGCACAATGTGCAACTGTATCAAGGTAAACAAACCACAGGGGAGCTCGACTTTATTTTGCGCGATACCGAAACCGATGCGGTCGAACATTGGGAGGTCGCCATAAAGTTTTATCTAGGCTCACCGCCCTATCAGTTAAAAAACTGGGTCGGTATGAACCGTAAAGATAATTTTGCCCGCAAAATGCAGCACATGCAAGACCAGCAGTTTCGGGCGACCAAGGTTGATTTGGATGGCTATCATGAGGTCGATATCGACAAACGCTATGTGGTGATTAAAGGACGCTTTTTTGAATGTGCCAGCCAACCATACGGTGTAACCACAAAAGCAACAACTGATGCCGGATTAGTGTCGCCCTCGCCATCCTCGCCATTGCCATCCTCGCCTCAATCGCCCAAGCCACGACCCGTTTGGTTAAATGCGGACTTTCCGTTACATCAATGGTATAGCGTGAATAATGAGCTGGACTTGCAGCCATTCAACCAATCGGCTCAAACAGCAAGTCTGATGGGGACATTAAGGCCCGCCCATTATATCGAGCGCTTCACCTACCGCCCGTTTTATGATGCTGGATTTTTGGCTCAGGGTCTTGGTGCTCAAGCAACTAAACAAGGTAACGCCTTAAAAAAACAGTTACTAACGCCGTTAAGCTTTGCGCAATTGGAGACCAATTTATATATGAACGATGGAGAGCCGGTGATTTTGGTCGTTAATAAAGGGGCTAAACCCAGTTAACGATGCACTGATATAAAAACAAGCCACCCATCCGTCTTATCTGCGTTCGTCTTATCTGCGTTCGTCTTATCTGCGTTGTTATCGTTAGCGGGCCAAACGCCATACGTTCACTTGCCCTGATTGGGTTTGGGTTAACAAGTACCCCGCTTGGGCTTGCAGCTGATTGATACGACCTTTGCTTTGCACTCGGCTCACAATATGACCATCAAGCGGAGACAATAGGTGCACCACCCCCTCTAAATCACCAATGGCAATATAATCGCCAATAACCACGGGATTACTTAGTTCACGATAGGCTAGAGCGTTATTTTCCCATAACAAGTCGCCTGTCTGCCGATCGTAAGCTTTAACAAGACCATCAAGCGTGGTGGTAATTACGGCATTACCCACAACCGCTAGGCTATTTTTACTGGCGGCTTCTTGCAAAAATAAAATCTGCCCACGGCTTAAATCCACCCCAATCAACTGGCCGCTATAGCTCACTGCAAATAGCTGCTCGTTATCAACGACAGGGGCGCCGTCCACATCGGTCATACGCTGTATTTCGCTCGCACCCGTGGGCACGCCAACCCGGCGCGACCACTTGGGGATGCCGGTTTCGATATCCACCGCATGCAAGCGCCCATCTGCAGTGGCAATCAGCGCCGTCGTCGCATCTAGCAAGGTAGGCTTCGCCCCACCACGCACGCTAATGCTTGGGGTTTGGGTCACAAACTGCCAAATTGATTCGCCCGTTTGCAGCGATAAGCCATGCACGGCGCCATCATTGCCAACCAAGATGACGCGATTGTTGTGTATCAATGCGGGCGCCAAAACAGTACCTGACAGCTTCGCTTGCCATTTCACGGTGCCGCGCTTGGTATCAATGGCGACGGCCTGTGCTGATTTTGTGGTGACTACTGCCGTTTGACTACCACCATCGAAACTAACCCCGCCGACAATGGCATCGCCGAGGTTCAGCGACCATAGCGACTCCCCTTGCAGATTAAAGCCTGCGACCTGACCACCGCTGGAGGCCGCCACCACTTGGGTACCATCAAAACCGACCTCAAAGCGATCGACGGCAGCCAGCTTGGATTGACCCGATAGCGACGCTGCAAAAACGGGCGTCACCACGCTGGGGTTTTGCGCCAATTGCACCAGCTTGCTGGGCTCATGACTCTCAGGTTTGATGCTTTTTGAGCAACCCGATATGCCAGAGGCGACCGTTAGGGCACAGATACAGCCTATCGTTATAGCTTGTTTTAGAGATTTTTTTTGCGCTGGCACTGGTAATGGTATTGGGGTACGTTTAGCAGTATCGGTCGTGGTTTGAACTGTATTCATAGTCGGCTCGGTTTACTTTTATGGTCTAGAGGTATAGGGTTCTGAACGTATAAGGTTATAAAGGTCTAAGCGCCTGATTTGTCCATCCTAATTCTAATTGGTCTACTGGATTCTTAAAACAGGCTTGATGTCCTAGATGTCCTAAAAAGGGCTTGATTATGGCGAACTATTATTACGCTGACTATCGGCAACGTTCTCACTGCCTGCATCGGTAGTCGTTGCCTTCGAGGCGGTATCCGGTTGTTGAATGGCAGGCGTCTCGTTGTGGTTTTGAGAAGAGCGGTCAGTAACCGTACTATCCGTCGTTAGCGACTGCGCTGGTGGATTGTTATCGTGAGTCACATCTTTGTTGTCATCATTGTCATCATTGCCATCTTGCTGACTATCGCTATCCGCCTCATTTGCCGTCGCCGTGCTATTGGTGTCCATATTACCAATCTTGGTTTGGATGGCCGCCTCGCTCACCACTTGCGGCGCTGGTGCTACTGGCGCAGGATGAATACCCAAACTCTCAAGTTTTAGGCGTAATATTGGCCGTGGCTCTTCGCGCTTCACCAGCATAGCCCAAGCATTATTATACGAGCGTATGGCGCTATCGTTATCTTTTTTTGCCATATATATATCGCCAAGCAGTTCTTGTTGACTGGCCTCAAACGACATCGGCACATCCTTTGACGCATGGGTCATCGCCTCATCGACCTCGCCTTTTGCCAACAAAACCGTCGCATAGCGCAGTTGCGCCAGCGCCATTAGGCCCGCATCCTGCAGCTTAATAGACGTGGCTTTTGCGAGCGCATCCCCTGCTGTGGCATAATCTTGACGATAGGCGGCATTGTTGGCTTTAATCATCAAGGCTTGCCATGCAAATATTGTGTCGCCGTGCGCTGTCACCAAGGCATCGATATCTGCGTTTAGTTGTTGCCGTGTTGCCTCATCCTCGGATAATTGCAGCGCTTGGTTCTTCTCTTCAATCACGGCGTATTTATCGGCCGCAACCGTGTCTGGCCCCTTGCCCGTCGTCTGCCAATACGTCCACCCAAAATAACCCGCTAGCGCCAACAAGATAGTAGCAACGATATAGCCGAGGCTTTGTTTTAACGTTTGCGCCGATTGCGGGTCAATAGTGCCACGCTTTGGCGAGTCTGTTGCTGTCTGTGGTGCTGTCTGTGTTGCTGTCTGTGGTGGTGTCTGGGGTGGTGTCTTTAGCGTTATCTGGGGCGCCTTTTTAGTTTGTCGTTTTGGGGTGGGCGTGTTGGCCATAAATCTACCTAATTGTTAACAACTGAGGATGCGGTTTGCTTGTCAGGTTTGATGCGGATAAGCGCTTACAACGCAAAATTATCGCTGTGATGTAGCCAGGTTTTATCATGGCGACTTTGCGCACCTGTCTCCATCATCTTGACGCTAATTTGCTGGGTGTCGATTTCATCCTGCGCCAAAATAACCGTAATTTTAGCCCCAGATTTGTCTGCTTTTTTCATTTGTGTCTTCATACTGGTGGCACTGGCCATTTTAACCCGTAAATCTACGCGCGCCCCTCTTAAAGACTGGGCATAGTGCAAGCCCTCAGCATACACATCAGGGTGCGCCACCACAAACACCTCACAAGCTGGCAGCGCTAGCATCGGATTGAGTAGTTGGATAAGTAACAGCAAGCGTTCAAGACCAATAGCAAAACCCGCTGCTGGCGCCGAAGTAACCGGTTTAGCCTTATCTGCTGGCGTCTGCCCTGCTGATTTTAACAGCCCAATTAGCCCATCATAGCGTCCGCCCGCACAAACGGTGGCTTGAGCACCTAGCTTATCGGTCACCCACTCAAAGACGGTTTTATTATAATAGTCCAAGCCGCGTACCAATTTGGGGTTAATCTCATACTTGATGCCAAGTTCATCAAGGTAGCGCTGCAACTGGGCAAAATGGGCTTGACTGTCTGCACCCAAAAAATCCGCCAAACGCGGCGCATCTTGCAGCAAAGCTTGCGTGGCAGCGTCTTTGCTGTCCAAAATACGTAAAGGATTGGTGCTAAGACGGCGTAAACTGTCACTATCTAGCGCCGTTTTATGCGCCTCAAGATAGCCCACCAACGCCGTACGATATGCCAGCCGCTCATCACTCTCGCCCAAACTGTTAATTTGTAGGGTCAGCTCGTGGTCAATGCCTAAGCGCTGCCATATCGTAGACGTCATCGCAATGAGCTCGGCTTCCACATCCGCCATGTCGCTGCCAAACGCCTCGACGCCAAATTGATGAAATTGGCGATAACGCCCTTTTTGTGGCTGCTCGTAGCGAAACATCGGCCCAATGTACCAAAGCTTTGGGTGGTCACCCCGCAGTAAATTATGCTCGATAACCGCCCGCACTGCCCCGGCGGTACCTTCGGGACGCAAGCTTATTGGCGTCGGTGGGTCAGACTTATCGGTAAAGCCAAACATCTCTTTTTCGACGATATCGGTGGCTTCGCCGATGCCGCGAGCAAACAATTGCGTCTCCTCGACCAATGGCAAGCGCACCTGCTCATAGCCAAATTGATCCAATACGCCCTGCAACTGAAGCTCTAGGCGCCGCCATTCACTGCTAGGACGGCTGTTGGCGGTTTCAATGTGTAAAATGTCATTGAACCCTTTAATCGACTTTATCATACATATTGCCTGTTAAATGCTTATCTTATAAATGTCAATACTATTGGCTAGTGATAGATGGCTAGTGACAGATGGCTAGTGATAGATGGCTAGTGATAGATGGCTAGTGATGGACTCAATACTGGCCTATCTCGTGTCTAAGTTTGACTCAAAGAAGGCGGTGCCTAACCCTAACCTAAAAGGCTATCTTTGTTATACCGTACTATTTTGATTATTGGTACTGCTTTGATTATTGGGGCTGCTTTGATTATTGAGACTGCTTTGATTATTGAGACTGCTTTGCTTTTCTGGACTGTTTTGACTGCCTAGAGTGTCTTGACTGCCTAAACTATCGCCATCCACGCGCAAAATCTCATTGGCCGCCTTGGCCTCTGCTTTGGCTACCCGCTCTCGCACCATTTTCTCGATGCTATCCACCAAGGTAGCGGTATCAATCAAATGGCTTTTTTCGCCCTCTAAATACACTAGCGAGTTTGGCGAGGCGCCTACCACGCCGATATCGGCCTCTTTGGCTTCGCCCGGGCCATTCACTTTGCAGCCAATCACCGACACATCCATGGGCACCCGCACATCCTCAAGCCGTGCTTCAAGCGCATTCATCACCCGTATCACATCAAACTCTTGGCGTGAACAACTTGGGCAAGCAATAAAGTTTATGCCATTGGCGCGAATATTCAGCGATTTTAGAACATCAAAGCCTACTTTTATCTCATCTTCGGGCTCGGCGGCTAACGAAATTCGAATCGTATCGCCAATACCGTCTAATAATAGCCCGCCTAAAGCAATAGCAGACTTGACCGTTCCGGTTCGAAATATACCCGCTTCGGTCACCCCTAAATGCAAAGGGTTGTCAATTTTATCAGCCAATAATCGATAGGCATCCAAGGTTAAAAATACATTACTGGCCTTGACCGAGACTTTATATTGATCAAAATTGAGGCGCTCTAAAATATCAATATGACGCATGGCAGATTCGACCATCGCCTCACCCGTGGGTTCGCTATATTTGCGCTGAATGTCTTTTTCTAACGAGCCGGCATTTACCCCAATACGGATGGGAATATTATAATCGCGAGCACAAGCGACCACTTCACGTACTTTGGCGTCACTACCAATATTGCCGGGGTTAATCCGTAAACAATCCGCGCCTGCTTTGGCCGCGGCTAGGGCAATTTTATAATCAAAATGAATGTCGGCAATCAAGGGCACGCTGCTACGTTTTTTAATTTCGGCAAATGCGGCTACGGTATCCATGGTCGGGGTAGATACGCGCATCATATCGGCGCCCGCATCCGCACAACGCTCGATTTGAGCCACGGTTGCAGCGACATCGCAAGTGTCGGTATTGGTCATACTTTGCACACTAATGGGCGCATCACCACCGACGGCCACATCGCCGACAAAGATTTTTTTGGTAAGACGACGTTTGATATAAGCAGGCGTTGACATGAGGCTTCTCAGTTAGCTAAATAGTGAAGGT
>JAGLBE010000011.1:0-51763 GCA_018260445.1 Psychrobacter sp. | reverse complement strand
TACTACCAAGCGCGGCGCCTGCCGATTGCTCGCTGTCCGATAGTTCCTCAACCGGAGTGACGCTTTCAGTCTTGTTGCTATCTTGCGCATTGGACACCAGCCGCAGCAAAATAACCGCCAATGCAATCAGCCCAATGATGCCAAGCAGCAGCAGCGGATTAATACGCCACGAGCGCTGACCTTCGCGCTGCAACGTGCCCATGGGCCGAAGCGGCGACTCTATGTGCTGAACACTGCTCTGCTTCAGCTCGTCTGGATAAGCTCGGTTAAAGCTTTCGGCCATTTGCACCGGGTCAAGCTTTAAATATTTGGCATAATTGATGACAAAACCACGTGCAAACGCAATTTGCGGCAATTGCTTAAAATCCTCATTTTCAATCGCCTCTAAATGGCGGCATAAGATAAACAGCTCTGCAGCAGCATCTTGTAAGCTTAGCCCTTGCGACACCCGTGCCTGCTTAAAACGATGCCCAAAAGAGCCTGCGCCAGTATTGCTGTTATCCGATTGTGGTTGCGGTGATGACAATGATCGATCCTCTATTTCCATGATGCCTCTGAATGACGAAGCCAGCCTTTAAGTTTTTGTGCTTCCTCGCTAAGCGGAAAGTTGGCCAAAAGCTGTCTTGACAAATCTTCTTGAAGGGTTAGGTTATTTTGAACATGGGCAAGGGTAGCGCCTTGCAATAAAATACGCGGTACTTTATAGGCATCATCGCCCATTAGTACTTTCATTTCTTCATATAGGTTTTGTGCTTGGGCAGTGCGCTTGCCGTTAATTAAAATATCTACCAGCTCAATATGGGCAATAATATTGTTACGGTCACTGTCTAGCACCCGCACAAAAGTTTGACTGGCTAACTCAGTATCGCCAAGTTTTAGCGCTGTTCGACCCAAGTTTTCTAAGGCGCCAATTCGGCCCTCATAGCCTAGCGCTGCCCCTGCAATTTTAAATTGCTCAATTGCCTGTTGATAACGCCCCATCTGCGACAAATACACCCCATAATTATTACGCGCTTGAATAAAATCGGGTTCAATCTCAATAGCTTGTTTAAAGAATGTATCTGCTTTTTCCAAGTTAGAGCGGCTGCCCTCACGCTGCAGCAAGACGCCCATCATATCATAGGCGGGGGCATAGCGTTTATTGGCAGCAAAGGCTTTTTCCAATTGGCGCTGAGCGGCGTCAAGTTGGTTATCACGGATGTGCTCGGCGGCCATTCGGGTGCGTACTTCAGCAATCTTTTGTGGGTCGGTGGCGGTAAAGCTGGCATCATCGTCGCCGGCTGTGGCGTAACGATTTCTGTCCGTCACATTTTGTGCCGGCGTGGTTTGACAAGCGGTTATCGCCGCCGATAAGACCATCAGGCCTAGCGCCATGCCAAAGCTTTTCAACGCACGTTTGGATAGTTTAGTCACCGCTGAGTCGATAAAGGCTGTCGTCACTGCTAAGGTATCCAAAACATAGTCTCGCATTTGGTTGATAGGGGCTTAATCAAGGGCTACAATATAGAGCAACCTATAAAGAGCAACCATAAAGAGCAACAAAGGATTAAGCGCCTTTAAAACTCGATAATTCTGGCCATCTCGACAGTTTTCATCTCGACAGTCTGAATCATGTGAATAGTCAATAATCTGAGTCACGCCGAGTTATTGTGCCTAGGTCATGGATTAACCACAACTGTTTGCTACCTCTTTGTCTTTATACCACAGCTAAACCCAATATTAAACCATTGCCAGGTGGCATGATGGCGGTTGCGTACAAAAGTTAATCCAGTTCGACTACTAATTCGACTGCTAATTCGGCAAAGCCAAGGCCGCTTTACTGCCAATCGCTTACTTGCTAATTTGCACCTTGCACCTTGCTCCTTAAACAGAAGCTACGACTTTTCGCTGTCAAGCTGATGCTGTTGGCGCTTTGCAATACTTTGTTGCCATGTTGCCGAACGCCGAGTCCTATCCGCCACCTGCCCCACCAACTGGCCACAAGCGGCATCAATATCCTCGCCGCGGGTTTGGCGAATGGTACACACAAAGCCGGCTTGATTTAAGATATTGCTAAACGCATGGATACGATTATTGCTAGAGCGCTCGTACCCCGAATGCGGAAAAGGGTTAAACGGAATTAAATTTATTTTACTGGGTAAGCCTTGTAATAAGTCCACCAGTTGATAAGCGTGCGCATCGGCATCATTGACCCCGGCTAGCATCACATACTCAATGGTAACGTGTTTTTTATGGCGGGGGTTGTGGTCATGCACATAGGATTTGGCCGCCTGTATCAGCTCACTGAGCGGATATTTTTTGTTGATGGGCACCAGCTCATTACGTAGCGCATCGTTTGGCGCATGTAAGGAGATGGCCAAAGCCACATCGATATCCTGATACAGGTCATACATTTTTGGCACAACGCCCGAGGTGGATAAGGTCACCCGCCTTTTGGACAACCCATAAGCATGGTCACAGAGCATCAAGCTCATGGCCGTCACCACGGGTTGGTAATTGAGCAGGGGCTCACCCATGCCCATCATCACCACATTGGTCACATTATTCTGCCACGCCTCAAGCCCCACCCCCTCCATATAAGAGGCATTAGCGACCCAAAGCTGACCAATAATTTCGCTGGTGCTTAAATCACGCTCAAAACCTTGCTTGCCGGTGCTACAAAAGCTACAATCTAGGGCGCAGCCTACTTGCGACGATACACATAAGGTTTTACGTCCATTTACCTTGCTGTCGTCTGCAGGGATTAACACCGTTTCTACTAATGAGCCACCCGCCACTTTAAATAGCCATTTACGGGTACCATCTTCGCTATAGTCTTTGTGGACCACTTCGGGCGGTAATACACAGGCCTGCGCCAATAATTTTTCGCGCAGACCCATGGATAAATTACTCATAACGGCAAAATCCGTTACGCCATGTTGATATATCCATTTCATCACTTGGGTGGCACGAAATGGTTTTTCGCCCAGGGTTTTAAAATAAGCACCCAACTGCGCTTGGCTCATGCCTAGCAGGTTGGTTTTTTGCGGCAATGCCGATGACCGCTCTTTATCTGCCCCTAAGGCCGCTTCGGGTAATGCCGTTGCCACTTGGCGCAATGTGCTGGCGGCGGCTGCAGTACGGTCACTCGTACTGTCATGGCAACCGCCCTCCACATCATAGCTTATGGGGTGCATGGGTATTTTGTTCATAGTCAACCGTCTAACTTAGCAAATCGTGCAATGAATGGTCGTCCTATCGTTGATATGTCGTTAATATGTCGTTAAGCTGTTGGTGAACTGCCTTGCGACAATTTAGCCACTGTTTATCTGTTTATCGTCGTATTATATCGTAAATCGGTAAGCATTATGTTGCCAGTTTTTGCAATATCGGTCAAACGGTGCAATGAAATCAATTTTTGGGCGCCTCGTCTACCCTTCGACCCTTTTAATCAGCCTTCTGAGCGGTTTTTCGCTACATTAGCGGCCATAAAAAATCGGCCAAGCAACTGCTAAGCCGATTTTAACATTTTAACATTCTAACCCTTTAAGCGAACCAACCGTAACATGCCCGCATTAAAGATTAACGCTTGCGGTCTACCACTTCATCGGCACTAAAGAAATACGCAATTTCACGTTCAGCTGATTGGGTAGAGTCTGAACCATGTACTGCATTTTCGTCAATGCTAGTAGCAAAATCTTTACGAATAGTGCCATCAGCCGCTTCGGCAGGGTTGGTGGCGCCCATCAAATCACGATGTTTGGCAACCGCATTGTCACCCTCTAAAACAGACACTAAAACAGGACCAGAGGTCATAAACGCTTTTAGATCATTATAAAAAGGACGTTCGCTATGTTCGGCATAAAAACCGCCCGCCTTGACGTCGTTCAACTGCATCATTTTAGCGGCCACAATTTGCAAACCCGCTTTTTCAAAACGGCTATAAATCTCGCCAATGTGGTTGCCAGCAACCGCGTCAGGTTTGATAATCGATAACGTACGTTCAATAGCCATGATAAACTCCTAGTTAGTAACCTATTCAATGAAATAAAAAATACAGTAAGTGTGACTCATCTTGTTATAAATTCAGCCGCATGACTTAAAGCGTGATGGGGTAGAAACTCGCGTCAAACCATCCTAGTCAAACTACTCTACGTCAAACTATCCAACATAGCCTTATGATAAAACGTAACCACCCACCTTTTAAGCTAGGCTTATTATAACCATTCATAGTATAAATGATAGCGCAAAATGTGTTAGATACACAAAAGCGAGTGCTTATTGCAGGTTTTTTATGCAACATCGCCCAAGCTTGACTGAATCGTTCGCGTGAATAGACAAGCTTAATCGGTAGGTTTCACAAGGATTGTTCGGTATAATTGGCTGTCAGCATTGATAGGTCAATGACTAAGCGATCATCATTACTGTAGGCGCCTGCCTCACTGAACCCATGCCTGATACCTGAGCCATAACGGGTCATCGTATAGTATCGCCAGCCGACCGCCAGCAATAAGCCTTAATAAGGATGCTTTATGCCCCAATCTCGAACAGATTTAAACCCTGATAATGATAGCGAAATGAGCAACCAGCGTGACTATCAATGGGGGGTTGTCAGACGTTATGGTTTGCTTATTGGGATGGTTATCGGGCTGCTTGTCGGTTTGCTGCTACTGCAGTGGTGGCTGGTGCTTATTTGTGGCTTTTTGGTGGCAGTAGGCGTTTATGATGTGCTGCAAAACAAGCATTCGGTGCTTTCTAATTATCCCATTGCAGGGCATATACGGTACTTGTTTGAAAACTATCGTCCCGAAATTCGTCAATATTTTATCGAAGATGACAAAGAGCAGGTGCCTTTTTCCCGTCAGCAGCGCGCCTTAGTGTATCAGCGTGCCAAGGATATTGGCGATACCAATGCGTTTGGCACCTTGGATGACCTATATAGTCCGGGGAAAGAGTGGTTTTTACAGTCGCAAACCAGTCATACCTTAACCGATACCGATTTTCGCATTCGGGTGGGCGGCGTGCATTGCCGTCAGCCGCATTCGCTGTCGGTGTTTAATATCTCCGCCATGAGTTTTGGCAGCTTGTCGGGCAATGCCATCGCCGCTCTCAATCACGGCGCAAAAATTGGCGGTTTTACCCACGATACCGGTGAGGGCGCTATCAGCCCCTACCACCGAAAATTTGGCGGCGACTTAACGTGGGAGCTAGGCACAGGCTATTTTGGCTGCCGCGATGACCAAGGCCATTTTGACCCAGATTTATTTCAGCAGCAAGCCACGGATAAGCAAGTCAAAATGATTGAGATTAAGCTATCGCAAGGGGCGAAGCCGGGCAAAGGTGGCGTATTACCAGCCGCCAAAATTACCCAAGAGATTGCGGACACTCGGCGCATTCCGATGGGTGAAGACTGTATGTCGCCCGCCGGCCATTCTGCCTTTAGCACCCCGCGTGAATTGGTACAGTTTTGGCAAACCCTGCGTGAGTTATCGGGCGGTAAGCCTGTGGGGTTTAAGCTGTGCATCGGTCAGCCGTGGCAGTTTATGGCGATTGTGAAAGCGATGATTGCGGAGGATAACTATCCAGACTTTATTGTCGTTGACGGGGCGGAGGGCGGCACGGGGGCGGCGCCTGTTGAGTTTATGGACAGTGTCGGTATGCCGCTATTGGATGGTTTTTTGTTGGTACACAATACATTAGTCGGCGCAGGCATTCGTGATAAAATAAAAGTAGGCGTAGCCGGTAAGATAGTGTCTGGCTTTGACGTGGCTAAAATGCTGGCTTTGGGGGCAGACTGGTGCAATTCGGGGCGGGGCTTTATGTTTGCCGTGGGCTGTATTCAATCACGCACATGCCATACCAATACCTGCCCCACTGGCGTTGCAACGCAAGACCCCTACCGTCAAGAAGCGTTAGATGTGGTGGACAAATCGCAGCGGGTGGCCCATTATCATAAAAATACGCTTAAAGCGTTGGCCAGTATTGTAGGCGCTGTCGGGCTGTCGCACCCTGATGAGTTGCATCCGCATCACTTGGCACGGCGCATGAGCGATGGCACCATTAAACTGCTATCACGCTATTTTTATTTTATGGATAATGGCGCTTTGTTAACCGCAGCAGCCCGTGCGGACATTTATAATCAGATGTGGCTGATGGCCAACCCCGATAGCTTTAATGCCCGCAGCGAGATAGATATTGCCGCCAACAAGGACTCTCGCTCTGTGGCTCGCCATTCTCAAAACCCTCTTGCTCATGACGGGCATGCGCCTGACTCTTTTTCTGCGGCTTCTTATTCGCAACATTCGCTTTGTGATAATTTTGATGCTCGTACTCGTCCTATTAAAGACACCCACTATGATATATAACCGTTATTTAATATCGCTGGCTAAAAATCTGCTGCCCAAATTGCTTGACAGTCTAACACCTTGGCCATTGCGAGCACGCACCGCACTTATTACGGTGCTCGCCTTGAGCAGCTTAAGCGCTTGTGATGACATCGACCTTGATAAGTTAGCACAGATGACCGATGAAAATGACCCGGCAACGAGCACTGCGTATTGTCAGTCGCATCCGGTGCCGTTTGCGCATAGCTTATGCTCAGTGGCGCAAAACAGCCTTACCGAAGCCGGCAGCCCACTATCGCTACAACTTTTTTGGCGGCCAACGCCTGCCCCTGCAGCAAGCGCCGATGTGGCAACCAATATGGCAACCAATGCGGCAACCGAAGTGGAAGCCCCAAAGCCCTTATATACCTTTACGGCCTTGCTGGCAGACTTGCCCAAACATAGTAAGCTGAAATTTGCGACCAATGCCGGCATGTACAATAGTGAGTTTGCACCGATTGGCTATACCGTCATGCAGGGCAAAGAAGTATTGTCGCTGAATATCAATACAGGTGCAGGCAACTTTCATTTAATGCCCAATGGGGTACTGTGGTGGAATAAAGCGGGCAATGTGCATATTACCGAGACGCAAAAATTTCAGTCTATGCTAGCTGATGGGGCCGCAAAACCTTGGTTTGCTACTCAATCTGGCCCGATGCTGGTTATCGATGGCAAGATTCATCCTAAATTTGTGCCAGATAGCGCCTCGAAAAAGTTTCGTAACGGTGTCGGCGTTTGTGACGATGGCAACATCAAGTTTGTGAACAGCCAAGAACCCGTCAACTTTTATCAGTTTGCCAGCTTGTTTAAAACAGAATTAAAGTGTCCTAATGCCTTGTTTTTAGACGGCGGTATTGCCTCGGCATTGTATGCACCCGATATCGGCATTGATGACGCTAAAAATATGGGTGTTATGGTCGGTTTGGTAGAAAATGATTGATAAGCCCTATAGCTAGCCTTTTGATGATTCATTCTATACAGTCCCTAGTAATTTGCTACAATGTGCGCCATCTTCTATCGCCAAGTGTCGGTTGAGCGATAATTATGACAAGATTTTTTATTCAAAAAAGACACACACTTGCTTTGTGACCTCTATAGCATACCCCGTTCTCAACTTATTACCATTCACTGTAGGCTGGTGCTTTTAGCCCAACAAACCAAGACCTTTAATCAAACATGCTGGGCTAAAGCCACAGCCTACGTTAAGAGTTGAGAATGAGTATAGTGTTGAGAGTGAGTATAGTATAGTCAAACCTTATCCTTAAACTAAGTTAAGAGAGACAAACATGGGCTTTAATTGCGGCATCGTCGGTTTACCCAATGTGGGCAAATCCACCCTATTTAATGCGCTAACCAAAGCGGGTATCGCCGCTGAAAACTTTCCGTTTTGTACCAAAGACCCCAACGTCGGCATTGTACCCGTGCCCGACCCGCGCTTGACCAAACTTGCTGCTATCGTTAAGCCTGAACGGGTATTGCCGACCACCATGGAATTTGTGGACATTGCGGGTCTGGTGGCAGGGGCGTCCCAAGGCGAAGGTATGGGCAACCAGTTTTTGGCCAATATTCGTGAAACCGATGCGATTGCTCACGTGGTGCGCTGTTTTGATGATGATAACGTGGTGCACGTGGACGGCCGGGTGAGTCCTATTGATGACATCGAAACCATCAATACCGAGCTGGCGCTTGCCGATTTAGAAGCGGTTGAGCGGGCGATAGTAAACCTTAGCAAAAAAGCCAAGGGTGGCGATAAAGACGCCCAAGCCGCTTTAGAGGTGTTTAAAAAGATTGAGCCTTTTGTGGTTGAGGGCACCGCCGCCCGTGCTGCCAATCTAAGCGATGACGAAAAACATACCATCAAAAGTTATGGCCTCATTACCCTCAAACCCACCATGTATATTGCCAACGTCAGTGAAGATGGCTTTGAGAACAACCCTTATTTAGATGCGGTTAGAGAGTATGCCAAAGCCGAAAACGCCATCGTATTGCCGCTGTGCAATCAAATTGAGGCCGAGATATCGCAATTGGATGAGGCGGATAAAGCCGACTTTTTAGAAGCGATGGATATGACAGAGGCTGGGCTGGATCAAGTGATTCGCTTAGGCTACGATTTATTAGACATGCAGACCTATTTTACCGCAGGCGTCAAAGAAGTACGAGCTTGGCCGGTTAAAGTTGGGGCAACAGCGCCGCAAGCCGCTGGCGTAATTCACACCGATTTTGAGCGGGGTTTTATTCGCGCTGAGGTGATTGCCTATGACGATTTTATTGCCTATGGTGGTGAAAAAGGCGCCGCTGCAGCGGGTAAATCTCGCCTAGAGGGTAAAACCTATATCGTCCAAGACGGCGATGTGATGCATTTTCGTTTCAACGTCTAGCCTTGTTTATTAATAAATTAAAGGTGAATGACGCTTAACTCGGGCTTATGCGGTTTAGCTCGTTAAAAAAGACATAAGGCGTGATAAAAACAAAGGTCGACAATTTATAGTGTCGACCTTTCTTATTTCAGCTATTTGTTATACTATAACATAACTTTTTTTTGCAAGGTTTGCTTATGACATATTCTATCGTCACCACCCCTTTTATAAAATCAATCACAAGATTGCGCCCTTTAGCTCTTATATTGGGCACAAGCGTTGTACTGACGTTATTAGGTTGTCAGCCTCAAGAACATAGTGACACGGTAGCACAGAGTGACTCACATGAGCATAGTGATCATGAGGCCGTCGAGACGGAACATGCTGAAACTGAACACAATGAGCATGATAACGAGGAACATCATCACGAAGGAGCGCACGCTGAAGGTGACGAACACGCTGAGGGTGACGAACACGCTGAACATGAGGAGCACGACGACCATGACCATGAAGAAGAAGCGCACGACGACCATGACGACCATCACGAGGATCATGCCGGACACGATCATGGTGTTAACCGTACTGTGTTTGACTGTCAGCCCAATAAAACCATTTCAGTGTTCTACCACAACGATGCGACCCCAAAAACGGCGCACTTGTTGATTGATGGGATTGAGTATGACTTGACGCAAACCCAGGCGACTGGTGCTAACTCCCAACGCTTTGCCAGCAATATGGGACTGGATGACACGCAGGGTATCTTGTGGCAAGTTGAGGACAGCAAAGCCGTATTATTTGGATTTCCGGTAGCCAACATTGATGAGGTTGCTGGTACGCCTACAGCCGTTGATTTAAAAAATAGCCAAACGCTGTATACCTGCCAGCAAAAAAGTTAACATCGGGTGATTTTTTTTTGTTCCTGCGCCTCTTTTAAGCGGCAAAACAGAATACAAAAACAGAGTTAGCCCGCATTGCTGCTGTATACACTGTATATATTGCAGATAGGTTGTATGTTATGCTCATAAAAACACTCATTCCTCTTGATTTGGTGCTTTATGATGCAATCTAATATGCCGATAGATAGCTTTATCGACAATAATACGCCGACCCTATCGGTGAATAAACACTGGTCTTATTTGCTGACCAACCGCCGTTTAGGCAGTCCCAACAAAAAACAAACACATGAGCGCTCGCGTACCCCGTTTCATAAAGACTATGACCGGCTGATTTTCTCGCAATCATTTCGCCAGCTTAATCAAAAAACACAAGTGCACCCGCTGATTAACAAAATGGGCATCCACACCCGTTTAACCCACTCTTTGGAGGTGTCGTGCATTGGGCGCTCCTTAGGCATGATGGCGGCAGAAAAACTGCAAAGCTCGTTAGCGAGTGGCTTGCCTATCGGGGTGAGTGCCGCTGACGTGGGCGTTATCGTGCAAGCCGCTTGTCTGGCGCATGATATTGGCAATCCGCCATTTGGTCATGCGGGCGAATATGCTATTCGGGACTGGTTTAATCAGCCCAAACAGCAGCTCATCCTCAAACATATGCACCCTTATCAACGCTTTGATTTGCAAGGCTATGAGGGCAATGCGCAAGGCTTTAGACTGCTCACCCGCAACGAGCACCATCCCGATAGAGGCGGTATGCGCCTAACCTGTGCCACGCTCGGCGCCTTTATGAAATACCCTTGGTTGGCCGCGCACAGCAATGCTGCGCAAAGCTTGGCCACCGCTGCGGACAACCCAGATAGCCGTATGCCCAAGCATGCGCTAGATACCCCTCTATACAGCCCAGCCACTATATTGACATCAGCATCAACATCAGCATCGACACCAACATCAGCATCGACATCAGCATCAACATCAACATCGGCAGCAACATCGGCATCGGCAGCAGAACCGAAAGCAGCGGTTTTTATCCCGCCCTCGCTACCGATAAATGCCTTAACCATCAAAAAATACGGCTGTTTTTATGATGATGCCAACCTTTTAGATAAGCTCGCCGGTCAGTTAAAACTGCCTTATTCGCCCAATCACGATGGCTATGCCCGCCACCCCTTAGCGTATTTGCTAGAGGCGGCGGATGATATTTGTTATGCGTTGATTGATTTAGAAGATGGTATACACCTCAATATGCTGGACTATCACGAGGTCGAACCCTTGTTACTAAGTTTGATTGGCGAGCGCGGTGCACCGCCAGAGCTAAAATATGGTGCGCCTATTGCCCAAAAACTTGCGGCCTTACGCGGCCGTGCCATGATGCGCTTGGTGGACAAAGTAACCAACGCATTTGTTACCCACGCCAATGCGATGTTGGCAGGCGAGTTACAAGGTAGCCTGTTTGACCACTGCGAACCAAGTATTTGCGAGGGCATTATTTATGCCAAAACCTTGGCGTCCGAACAAATATTCTCCCACCCCAGTAAGGTGCGTATGGAGCTGATGGCAAACCGCTGCCTACAAACGCTGCTCGATGCGTTTATGCCGCTGGCGTTATTGCCACTGACGGGGCAACCACCCCATTTTGAGCAAAAGCACCTGATGCAGTTATTAAATCAACATCTGCAAACCCTGCACCGCAGCCTTGATACTGATGTGTATAACAATGCGCTCAATATTCTCGACTTTATTACAGGTATGAACGACCACGAAGCCTACCGCTTAGCGCAAGATTTAAACGGGGTCGGCGATGGCAATTGGTAGGGTGTAGGCCAAAGTTTTGCTGAGTGGTCGACCTCACCTTAGACTCTCCTAACAGACCCCTGATACTGTCTTATGGTAGCCTTATGGTATATATTGCTTATCTTTTCTTTAATTCATAGGATTTCGAGTGCTTTTATGACTACCCGCGCCTGCCAAAAACGCCAAACTCGTCAAGCTTTTTTTAATGCGATTCTTGATTTATGTATGCTCGGACAATCGTTTGGGTCGATTAGTTTGCGCCAAGTGACCCGTGAAGTGGGGGTCGTGCCTACCGCTTTTTATCGCCATTTTGATGACATGGAAACGCTAGGCCGCTGCTTGATTGAGGAAGAGCTTGGTGCCGCCTTATCAACGCTGCGAGAACACTTGCAAATGGGGCGTACCCGTAGCTTTGAGCGCCAAATTATCACCAGTGTGCAACTGTATTTTGCCGCTATCGATGCCCACCCTCGCTACTGGCAGTTTTTGGTCAGTGAGCGCTTTGGCGGGTCTGAGTCGGTACGCCGGGCTATTGAGGCTCAAATTAAGTTATTTGCCCAAATTATGAGCGAGGACTTGGGCATCCAGCCTGCTTTTCAGCATATTAACGCTTACGACAGACGCTTACTGGCTCAAGCTGGGTTGAATTTGTTTTTATCGTGGACGATGGACTGGCTGGATATGACGTATATGCAAACTTTTGATGCTGATAATGACATGGCGAGCTTGCACGCTAAAAAACAACGCATGGTGACCAACAGTGCCAGACAAGCTCAGATGCTGTTTTATGGGGCGGAAAACTGGCGCTCAAGCGAAGAGACACGATTAGATGACTAGCAAGATGGCAACACGCCTGCCATGGGTGAACTTAAAAGACTGACGTTAACCTTTGCTTTAAATGCGTATAAAACGAGCTTAAAAAACGAGCTTAAAAAACAGGACGATAGCTCCATAAATGCGTACCAAAGGCTTGAATATCGTTGTCTTTGTCGCTGCTGGCGTTAGACGCACTATTGGGCGTCGCCGTTGCAGTATTAGGCGCCTGTGGTAATGTTTGACTGGCATTAGCGGCTGTTTTGCTAATAAAACTTGTGGCATAGCGGTGTTTTAGTGCCTCCCCTTGTGTAGCGCCCTCCCCCGCTTCTGCTGGCACACTGACATCAATCAGCACCCCAAACGCTTGGCTCTCCACACCAATTAAAGGTTTAATCGCCTTTAGCGTCTTATCGGGCAATGTTGACCACGGCGGCTGCGTCAGCGCCTCGTCCACGGTCGCAATAGGCGTCGTCTTGCGCTGCTCGCTAAAGGCGGCAAACTGCTGCGCCGTTCCTGTTTCGGTTAAAGCAGCGAGTACGGTGCTGTCTGCCGTATTAAGGTTGATGGGTAAATAATAAGGCACTGCGGTAATAAAAGGGCGCAATTTTGCCACCGCATCGGCGCTAAACCCACGCACCGACATCAATTCATCGACACTAATAAACGCCTGATTACCAATGCTAGACAAGGTACTGGGCCCTTTCGTATTCGTAGCCACAGCGCCGTTACTGCTATATACGTCTGCTTCTGCACCGCCCTCAGGCGAGGTTTGCGAATCTGGATCTTGCCAATCTAGCACCGCATAGGCCAAATTGGCCTCTAAACCCGCCTGCTTTAGCAGCCGTTGCAAGACCGCAATCGCCGCGTCATCCCTTGCCCCATCATGATATAAGTTGTTAATGTTAAATTTTGCGCTCTCATCTTTTATGCTGAGCGTAATTTGATGAGTGCCCTGCAACGTAGGCGTATTGGGGTTTGCCCAAGCATCTTGTCGGCTGTCTACATCATTGACTTTGGCATCAGCGGCAATCAGGGCAATCGCCAGTTGTTCGCCACTGCGCACATCTTGCAAAATTTGGTCTTGGGTGAGTAGCAACTCATATTGACGTAGCAACATTTTTTGACTGGCCAGCATGGAGCCGGCTAGCACCGTTATCGCCACCACCAATAACAAAACCGTGAGCAGTGCCACGCCTCTTTGAGGGTGGCTATATGGATAGCTATTGACATGGGGGTCACTAAAGTCATATGGCATATAAGTAGTCAACTTTGCTGCGTGCGTATAACAAACACAGACTAGGCCAATAACGATAAAGCCAGCAAGCAACCAATCATTAGTTAACCAATCATTAGTCAACCAATCATTAGTCAACCAATCGATATTCACCGGCGCCTTATTCACTATTCAGCCGTTTTATTGAGGTGGTAAGTCTGGTTGCGGGTTTGGTGCTGCGTCTGGTTGTGGATTTGGTTGTGGATTTGGTTATGAGTCTGATTGTGGGTTTAGACCAGCCGCGCTGGGTGTGGGCGGTGCTTTCGCCAAGGCATACACCCAAGAAATAGGGATAACGATGTTGCCCATGGGCAGGGTAAACGCCACACTGACACCACGAGGTAACATCGATGTTGGTTCAAGCTGGCCGCCGTTTTGTGCGGTTAATGCGGCGGCAAATGGGGCGTTGACGGCGCTATTTTTTGCAGCACTGTCCGTAGCAGGAAAAACACCACTGGGCTCAGGCAGCAATACTTGAAACTGACCTGCATCCACACCGCTGATAATCACACTGGTTAACGGCCGCTCATTGCTATTACTGCTCAAGGACGTATAACGTTGGCGGATTAGGTTACCATCGTTAAACGTATACACAATCTTTTCTAAATTCGCCGCCTGCTGATAGCGAGGGTCGGGGTCGGCATACCGGATAAAACTGAGTTGATTGGACTGTAAACTAAAGCCGCTGGTGAATGCCGGCTCGGCAGAAGGCTGCTGACTTGCGGCAAAACTGCCATCATGATTATTAACATTCAAACCACTGCCGCCATTACTCGCCGTAGTGTCACTCTGCCCACCACTTTTTGGCAACTGATACGCCACGGTTTGCAGCATATCGCGCTGAATTTGCTGATAACCATATTGCAAATCGGTCAACACCGCTGACTGCAATTGCGCCCGCTCCTTGCTGCGATTGATGCTGTCAAACACTTGCCAACCTGCCACTGCGAGCATGGCAAAAATAGCCATCGCCACAATTAATTCAAGTAGGGTAAAGCCCCCTTGCCAATGCCAATCTACCTCACCAGCAAGCTTGCCTGATGGGTGGGGATGATTTGACCCACGCTCACTTACCACTGGGCTTACCCACCATAACGGTTAAATCGGTGATAACATGTTGAACCGCACCATTATTATTACTATGATTGTTATTAGTACTGTCACTGGTGCCGTCACTGGTGCTGTCACTGCTAATAGGCGCTATTTGGATAGAGACCGGCAATAAGGCGTCTTGCAAAGCCACGTTGCCATTGCCGCCCAGCGCTTCATTTAGCGGCAGCGGCGTCAAAGTCACTTGCCATGTGCGCCCTTGACTGCTCACTTGACTTACTTGCGGGCTTTGTAACCACTGCGGGGCAATTTGTAGGTTAGCTGCCGTGTTTTGGGCCACAAAATGCGCCAAGGTACGCACCTTTAAATTGTCGACCGAGCGCAAATAGGTACTACTGGCTTGACTGGCCACCACAGCGACTGCCGCCAAGATAGCCAATGCGACCACCACTTCAATTAGGGTAAAGCCGTCTTCTGTTAAGCTTAACCTAGGTGTGCGCCGCGGTGAGACGGGCTTTGTCGAAAAAAGCAGCAGCTTCGCCATTATTTATCCACCATAACGCGGCCATCGGGCAACAACAAGATAGCATCGCCCACCAAGCGTTGGTTATAGCGAATTTCGATACGGGCAGGGGCGGCCTCTCCTGTGCCAAACCATAGCACTTCGGGCACCTCAGTGCCCACAAACCAAGGCTGCAAAGGTTGCTGCTGGGTAGCAAAGCTGCTTGATGAGGATACGGACGATGCGACAGGCGTAATCGTAATATCGACATCGGTTGGCAGTTCGGGCAGTTCTAAATCCGCAACTACCGCCCAATGCGGCTTAGGCATCTGTGCGTCTTGGGTAGTCATCGCCGATAGCTCCATGCTATTTTTAGCGTTATCGCCTGCGCTATTTGCCGTGGCCTCAAAGTGGGCATAAGGGTTTTGCAAACTCATGATAACGGGTTTGACTTGCCCCTGTTTGTCCGCTTGCAAAACCAGACCCATTGGTTGCATCCGCTCGGCGGACACCAAGCGCACATACTCCAAACTGTCTAATAAATGCTCATAAAAGGCACGATTTTTACGCGCATCGGTACTGCCAACCGATAAGGTTATCATGCCCGCAAAAATGCCCATAATCACAATCACAACCATCATCTCGACCAAGGTAAAACCCTGACTGCGATTAGCCGCGTCGAGCATACCTTGCGAGTGTTGCAGTCGTTGCGATTTATTATAACTTGAGGCTGGAAGTAACATTAGCGGTAAACCTTTGGCACAAGTAAACCTTCGCAAACAAACCTTAATACGACACCCAATTGGTCACGACTGTTTGGTTTTTAGATGCGCTTCTGTTTCAGAATCAATTTGCTGCACCAAATTGGCCATATCATCATCCACCTTATTATTGGAGTTTGGATATTGCTTGGGCAAATCAAGCGCTTGCTGAATCAAAGCGGCCCGTAATGTATCACGCCGCCCTAGATAACGCTGATAAAAACTGGAGTTTAGTAAGCTTGCGCCGCCTTGTCCTATCGCCCAAATGGTCGATAAATAGTCTCTAGATGACAACCCACTGTTTTGACTGCTGAGATACTGACTGACCGTATTAAGTAGCCGTTTCATACGGGCGCGTCTAATCTCATACAGCTCGCCAAACATACGGTTTAGCCCAGTAGCAGACGCGGCCAGACGCTCCTCAATCTGATTGAGCAACAATGCTTTTTGCGGATTGAGCAACTGCTGCAAAATCATACGCACTACCCCGGCTGCCACCCCGTCATCAATTTTATTGATATCAAAAAGCTGCTCTTCATAGCGAATAATAATGCGCAAATATAGCTCATCTTTACTCGAAAAATGTTTGTATAAAGTCCCTTTTGCCAAATCTAATTGATCGGCCAAACTGTCTAACGTGATGTCACCACTGCCCGCCTCTAATAGAAGTTGCTCGGCGGTGGCTAGTATGTTCTCTTCACGGTTCTTGAATTGCTGCTGCCTGCTCATGCAAACTCCCAACCTAGTGTTATTGCTGTCATTAGACTATACACACTATATAGTCGATTTATGTTCATATTTTATACATTTCAATACATTTGCCTAATGACTGCTTAGTCATGGTTGTATAGGATACCTAGTTTATTGGGTTTGTGCTAGTAATTCCTCAAAGTTTTTTGTGGTAAGTGTTGCCACTTCTGTAACGCTCATTTGATATAAGTCGGCCAAACAACTCGCCACATAGGGCACATAAGCAGGCTCATTAGATTTGCCACGCTTGGGTACGGGTGCTAAGTAGGGGCTATCGGTTTCAATCAATAGCCTATCTTTAGGTACTTTAAGCGCCACATCGCGCAAACTTTGGGCGTTTTTAAAACTCACAATGCCCGAAAACGAGATATAAAAGCCTAAATCTAGCGCCTGTTTTGCGGTCGACCAATCTTCGGTAAAACAATGAATAATGCCATGTTCAGCGTGCTCGGTGCTTAAGATATCCAGCGTGTCCTGCTTGGCTTCTCGGGTATGGATAATTAATGGTTTTTTTAGGCGTTGACTGGCCTGAATATGGCGCACCAAACTGGCTTGCTGCTCACGTTTATTGTCGTTGCTCCAATAGTAGTCGAGCCCCGTCTCGCCAATGGCCCAAACATGGTCGGGCGTTGCCATCTCAATTAAACGCTGCGTGCTGGCCGACTGCAACACGGCTACCTCCTCACATGGATGCACCCCGACGCTCATGCCCAATTGCAGCGCCTCATCTGTATATTGGGTGACGATGTCATAGATGGCGTCATATTCTGCAAAGTCACACATAATGGCCATCGCTCGGGTCACTTGTGCCGTTTTCATGGCGGCTATCGCCCCACCAAGGTGGCCGTCATAGGGGGTTAAATCCAAACGATTCAGGTGGCAATGACTGTCTGTAAACATAAAGGCTCTACTTAAAATGTATGATGGAAGAAAGGATGGGCGGGTATAAATTAGAACAGGTGGTTTAACAGATTAGTTTAACGGCACTACCCGCATCACCTCATCAATGGTGGTCAAGCCTTCAAACACCCGCTTTGCTCCTGCCAAGCGTAGCGGTTGTACGCCCTCGCTATAGGCTTGCTTTTTAAGCTCGTCAAGCTTGGCCTCCTCTGCCACCAACTTTTTAAGCGCACGGCTCAGGGTCATTATCTCATACAAGCCGACCCGGCCTTGATAGCCCGTATTTCGGCAGTGCTCACAGCCTACCGCCACCATAACCTGCTCGGGCATTTCTGCTTTCCACGGGCGCACAAGCTCTCGCCACTGCAGCGCAAACTCACTATCCTCGCTCACCGCCTCACTGCTTTTGCAATGCGGGCACAGGGTGCGCACCAAACGCTGGGCGACCACGCCCAAAATAGTGGCCGAGGTCAAAAACGGCTGCACCCCCAAGTCGTGCAAGCGAGTAATGGCACTGGGCGCATCGTTGGTGTGCAAGGTGGATAGCACCAAATGACCGGTTAACGAGGCTTGCACCGTCATGTTGGCAGTCTCGCTATCGCGAATTTCGCCCACCATGATAATATCGGGGTCTTGGCGCATTAAGGAGCGGATGCCATCGGCAAAATGCAAGTCAACGCCCGCATTAATTTGCATCTGATTAAAAGACGGCTCCATCATCTCAATGGGGTCTTCAATAGTGCAAACGTTGACCTGCTCGGTCGCCAACTGTTTTAGAGTACTATAAAGCGTGGTGGTTTTACCCGACCCCGTGGGGCCAGTCACCAAAACAATGCCATTGGAGCTGCTGGTCATGCTGTGCCAAGTGTCTAGCTGTTTGCCAGATAGACCAAGCTGGGCAAAAGAGCGCACCAACACTTCGGGGTCAAATACCCGCATCACCAGTTTTTCGCCAAAAGCGGTGGGCAAGGTGGACAAGCGCAGCTCGGTCTCAAGCCCTTTTAGGGTACGGGTTTTTAAGCGCCCATCTTGCGGCTTGCGTTTTTCGGCGACGTTGAGCCGCCCCAAAATCTTAATGCGTGCCACCACGGCGGTCATAATAGCAGCTGGCATCTCATAAACGGTATGCAACACCCCATCGATGCGAAACCGCACCTTACTGCTCTCTCGGCGGGGCTCTAAATGGATATCACTGGCGCGCTGCTCAAAGGCATATTGCAACAACCAATCGACCACTTTAACAATATGCTGATCATTGGCATCCGGGTTGCTGTTATCGCCCAGTTGCAGTAACGCTTCCACATTGAGCAGGATTGGGGCATTTTGCTTATTGGCCATGTTTGCGCCAGCAATGGCGCGGGTCACCTGATAAAACTCTTGGCGTAAACGGTTGATTTGGGCGGGGCTGATATACACGGTGCGAAAGGTTTTGGGTTTAAGAATATGGGCAATATTGGTATGCCAATCGCTATAAAAGGGTTGGTCGGTGCCGATAACGACCTCGCCATATTGCCCCTCACTGGTGTCAGTGCCGTCTATGTTTGCCGCTGCGGCTTCAAGCACTGCAATGGGCAAAATATAGTGGCTACGCGCGTATTCAAACGCCATAATTTTGGTGATTTGCGGCACATCCACTTTTAAAGGGTCGACACGCACCACGGGCATATTGGCCTTGGCGGCGAGCCATTTATTGAGCCACGCTAAATCCAGCTTTTGGGTGGCGTCTTGATGACTTTTTAGTGAGAACTCACTAATAATTTGTAGCGGATGCTGACCTTTATCACGGCGGCTGGTCATGACTAAATTATAGTCACGCTGGTCAATAACCTGCTCGCTTAACAGCTCATCCAAACACCAGCGCAAGTCAACGGTCATCGAAAAATCGGGAATAGACATAGGCAGGGCTTCTTAATCAAAGGGCTACGGGTTATTTATTTCTGCTATCGCAATAACGCTAACAATATGCATATTGCCATCTTTAGTCATCATAAAGTGAATATCATACTGCTTATAACGCATGATAAATACTCGTTTGGTATCGCCTTGGCGATAAGCAGGCCTAGGGTCTTGGGCGATGAGCGCACAGATAATATCAATATCTTCGGGCAGTAAGGTATCCGTCTTAGCTGTATGTAGAAACTGATTTTGCTGCAACGCCTGCAACTGCTGCTGGGCAACCTCGCTCATCTGCACCGTTTTGGATACGGGTTTAGCCGGTGCATAGCCACAAACGGCATCGGTTATGGCATCGCTATAGCCAAGATAGGGTTTGATATCGATGATGGGGGTACCATCGACCATATCGGCGCCAGTAATCTGCAGCACGACTGCGCCATCCTCCACCTCGACCGCCAGCAACTTCACTACCGACAGCCCTAGTTGTGACGGTCGATAGGTACTGCGGGTGGCAAATACGCCGAGTTTAGCATTGCCGCCCAAACGTGGTGGGCGCACTTTGGGCTTAAATTCTGCAGCGTCTACATTGTTAGGTGTTTTGTTATGATGGGTCTGCCAGCTAATCCATAAATGACTAAAAGCCTCAATGCCGACAAACGCATCAGGGGTAGCGTAAGGCGGCTGCATCACAATATGGCTGGTCACTGCCACCAAATTGGGTTGGCGCGGAATCCCGAACTTTTGGGTTAATGGCGAGCGATGATAGCCAATAATTGGCATGCTTACTGGGTTTTTAGATACTGAGTCTTTAGATACGGGGTCTTTAGTTTCTTGCATCTGTAAGGTTACTGCCATTGGCTATGATAAGTTGCGTTTGTCTCTTGTTATCTTTCTCGTTATGTCTCTTGTTATCTCTTTCGATATGTTGGGCTATCGGCTTATGGTCATTGTTTTTCGGCTTATTCCATTTTATTATGAGCCTTTGCTGCATTTTTTTCCAGTTTGCCACTATTATAGACAATCATCCGCACAAATTTGTTATGATATGCCCTAATTTAAGTTGAGAACCCTTATCGTTTGCTTGACTGCAACGGATTAGCCATAACCTATGCTTTACCCTATTCAAATTAAGTCGAATGGATGACATTCAATCCATTTGGCGTTATCACCATTAATATTTTATTGAGGCTTGTATGTCAAAATTCCACACCGAAACCGTCACTCACGTCCATCATTGGAATGATTCGTTATTTAGCATTAAAACCACCCGTGACGCAGGTCTTCGTTTTCGCAATGGTGAGTTTGCTATGATTGGCATTATGGTGGATGGCAAACCCTTAATGCGCGCCTACTCGATAGCCAGCCCCAATTATGAAGAACATTTAGAATTCTTTTCTATCAAGGTTCAAGACGGGCCACTCACCTCACGCTTACAGCATATACAAGTAGGCGATGAGCTGATGGTAAGCAAAAAGCCCACGGGCACCCTTGTGTTAGATGACCTATTGCCCGGCAAACATTTATACATGCTATCGACAGGCACTGGCCTTGCACCGTTTTTATCGTTATCGCGTGACCCTGACGTATATGAGGCTTTTGACAAGATTATTTTATGCCATGGGGTGCGCAAAGTTGAAGACTTGGCCTACCGTGACATGTTTGAGGCGACCCTACCCAATGACGAGTTGTTTGGCGACTGGTATAACGAGAAGTTTATTTACTACCCAACCGTGACCCGTGATGAGTTTCGGTACACTGGCCGTATCACTGATTTAATGACCAGTGGTAAGTTATATGAGGATATCGGATTGCCACCCATGAATAAAGACGATGACCGGGCGATGATTTGTGGCAGTATGCCGTTTAATGCCGATATCTCAAAAATTTTGGACGGCTATGGCATGACAGTATCACCACGCATGGGCGTACCAGCCGATTATCTTGTCGAACGGGCGTTTGTGGGTTAGGGTTTATCTTTTTTAGTTAGCTATTTTAGTTAGCTATTTTAGTTAAATATTTTAGTTAACCGCTTGACGAAGCGTGATAAGTTGCTATAATACGCCTCCTAGCTTACTACCCATTTTATGTATTCGTTTTAGATTGATAACATAAAATTAGCTAACCCTACATGCCAGTGTGGTGGAATTGGTAGACACGATGGATTCAAAATCCATTGCCTATAAAGCGTGTCGGTTCGAGTCCGACCACTGGTACCAACACAAAAACCCTTACAGGTTACCGCTTGTAGGGGTTTTTTATTGTCTGGTAAAAACTTACATTCATTCATTGCATAGCAATAGTCTCATTCAACTTTTGAAACTATCTTGCCACTATCTTGCTACTATCTTGATAAATTGACACCTTTATTGATTCACGGCTCGTAGTAGCGAATACCCTGTTTATGAGTTATACAACGATCCCAAACATAGCGAAGCAAACTCATCCATTATAGAACACCTATATTACTGCACAATATAAAGAATTTAAAAAATAGAGAATAAAAAATAATTAATTTATACTATCTTCACACTTTCTTAACCCCATATTTTCTAAACTAGAAGGTTAAACAAGGCAGCTGATGGCTATTACCCATGAAAGACGACCGCCGCACCTCTTATGACGATAATCCAATTCTCATTCAACCTAAGCTCCAAAGTTTATCAATAGGCTCGGCTGATAATCCAATTGAAACCTCTATCGACCTAATACCCCCTATTGAGCCTAAATGGAAGCAGATTCGTAATCGTTATTTAAACTTACTGCACTATCACAAAGAGCATCCCTCCAATGTAGACACAAAGGATATAACAATACTATGTAGCGTCGCCGCTATTTTATTACTGATAGCGTTAGTCAGCTATTTAACAGGTGGCTATCATGCAGGTTTTATACTTCTTAACAGCTTAACCCCATATATCCCCGAGTTTATTCTGCAAAATATCACCGTATTTGGTGATGGGGCCTTACTTATGCCTCTGATGTTACTGTTTTTTACACGGCACATTCAAATGCATTGGATAGTATTTGTCGGTGCCATACTGTGTGCGATACTCTCAAGAACGCTTAAAAATTACTTTGGCTTTTCCCGTCCCGCCGACGTGTTGGCTCCAGAATTAATACATATTGTCGGACCTGCCTACAAAGCGGGTAGCTTCCCCTCAGGTCACGCGATGACAGCGTTTGCTATGGCTAGTATCTGTTTTTGTATGGTTAAAAATAAAACCTTAAAATATCTGTTTTTAATAATGGCAATATTAGTGGGATTTAGTAGAGTGCTCAATGGCGTACATTGGTTTATAGATGTTTTGGTTGGAGGCGCTTTAGGGATTATGATAGCCGTTGTCGCGATGATGGTGACATCAAGGTGGCGGGCAGGATTAAGTGTTTACGTTCACCCGTTTATTTTATTCATATTAATTCTCTCATGCTTCATTGTTTATATTGATGGCAACGATTATAAAATGGCGCTTCCCTTAATGTATACCATATCCGTTATTGCATTGATTCAAACCTTTAGAAAACATATTCTTTTAGTAAAATAACCTGATATTGTCTTTGCCAGCGTAACTTTAGTTATATACTTTTTTATTTAAATGTGATTATTCATGAAAATTACCCTTACTCCCACAATGTTTATCGCTATCATAGCGCTTGTAAACATTGCTTTATACAACATTCCTCTATTTTCTTATGCTGTTGATAATATGCAGACGTTATCGATAGGCAGCTTGCATATTTTAATTGGGATGACGGTCGTTCTATTTGTGTTTACCACGTTTTTTTTGTATTTATTAATGATGTTGTCTCGTCGTTTGGCTAAGCTGTTTTGTATGGTCATGGTTTTAGGTAATTCTATAGCGCTATACTTTACCGTTAATTATCAAGTTATCCTTGATCGCACTATGATGGGTAATATTTTTAACACTCGATATACCGAAGCATCGGATTTTTTTGGTTGGCGTCTGCTGTTATATATTATTATTTTAGGTCTGTTACCTGCTTGGCTGATTGTCAAAACAACTATTACGCCTACTAAACGCCTAAAATTAAGTATGCATATGCTGATAATTTTAGTATTTAGTTCAATTTTTATTTATCTATCATCGAGTACATGGCTATGGTTTGACAAAAACGCCAAACAATTAGGCGCCAGAATTATGCCCTGGTCGTATACTATTAATGCTATACGCTATCAAGTCTCTGAATACGAAGCAACGCGAAATAGAGTCTTATTGCCCCCAGCTACCTTTGTTACTAACGACCCTACTCAAAAAAATCTCGCCATTAATAACGGCAGCATCAATAAAAATGTCGTTATATTGGTCATTGGAGAGTCTGCTCGTGCTCAAAACTTTTCATTGTATGGCTATGAGCGTGATACCAACCCGCTATTAAAGAAAAGCGATATCATTACCTTAAAAAATACGGTGTCATGCTCAACCTATACGACCGCATCAGTAGGATGCATGTTGTCGCACAAATCAGACAATTCAATGTTTTCGGCGCAATATGAGCCACTACCCTCTTATTTAAAGCGACACGGGGTAGAGGTTATCTGGCGGACACACAATTGGGGTGAGCCACCTATCAAGGTGGATAGTTACGAGAAAGCAGAAGATTTACGAAATAAATGTACGGCTGATGATTGTGCGTATGACGGCGTGCTATTAACAGAGCTTAAAGACAGGATTGCTTCATCACATAGCCAAAACATTCTGGTAGTATTGCATCAAAGCGGTAGTCATGGACCGTCATACTCTAAAAAATATCCAAAATCTTTTGAAAAATTTAAGCCCGTTTGTGACACTGTTGAATTGCGTCAATGCGATAACCAGAGTCTAATTAACGCTTATGACAATACCATACTTTATACTGATTATTTTCTTAACAATACGGTCAACATACTCAAAGGTTTAGAAAATACCTCTTCTGTTCTTATGTATATGTCAGACCATGGTGAATCGCTAGGCGAACATAACGTATATTTACATGGAACGCCCTATTCTGTGGCTCCGAAAGAACAAAAAGACGTGCCATTTTTAGTATGGATGTCGCCATTGTTCATGAAAGAGCATCACGTATCGCCTCAAGATATTAGTCAAGATTCGGCTTATTCACAGGCTAATATTTTTCATAGCGTTATGGGAGCCTTTAATTTAACCAGTGCTATATATGATAAGCAACTTGATATATACAGTAATAAGCATCAAAAAGGTAACAAATGAGAAAGGTGTTGATTAAAAAAAGACAGGCGCTGATATTATGAATGACGGTATAGACTTCATATAAAAACTGCTTATTGCGCGCCAATGCGTGGTTAAAATGTCGTCCAATAGTGTCATAGTATCGGCTTATCTCAATGTATATTTATTTCAGCATCAGTAGCAAGACTACTTTTTGATAAAGCTACTTAAACCACCTGAAATAAGTAGCGTGGTATCCGTTAATCCTTGAATGGGCTTAACCCCTGCCCTAAGACCGGTTTCAATACCAATATATCGTGGCTCCCAGCGGGGATGATACTTTTCTTTAAATTGTCTTAAACCTTCAAAATTGTAATAATCCTTCCCATATTTAGTGACAGTTTGGGTAACAAAGCGCCATGTGCGACCTGTGCCAATGTCCATATCGGTAGTCTTATAAGGGCTGATAGTATTTATGTTTGTGGTTGTATTGACCAATTGATGCGAGCCTGAACGTGCTGTTTTAACCCCATTTGATGCATTATTATCGATGGGAGCGTTGCTAGATGAAGTGCTGCTAGATGTATTCTTTGCTAAATTACGCGGTGCATTGAATGGCAAGTTGCTAGGTGCATTGTTTAGTACCTTGCTTGGTACATTACTACATACAGTGCTAGGTACAATGCCCGTAAAGGGTGCACCGCCTAAACTAAAATTATGATAGCCTTGCTCTTTGCCCCAGACAAATAGATTCACAAACAAATAGTCCATAATGCTCTTAATCTCTTTACCTTCCTCGTTAGTGACGACTCGGTAGCGCATAAGATCGACTGATAACTCATGATAGCCGCCGCTTTTCCATATATTCGAAAAGGCGACAATAGTATTGTTATATTGAATAATGGCACAGTCAAAATGTTTTAAATAGTTTTCGTCAAAATACCCAAGTGAGAATCCCTTTTCAATAGAGCCTTTGTCATTCAACCAAATATCAGAAACCACTTTTAATTCGCCTAAAATATTTGCCACTTGCTCGCGTGGCACAACCTCAAACGTCAGTCCATCTTTATTACCGCGACTGATAATTTGTCGATACTTAGCATTCTTACTGCCTTGCAAACTAAATTCATCCAAATCTACAATCGCTTCTTCACCTATTTTTAATAACTGAATGCCGTTTCTGTTAAAAAGATAGCGGTATTGATTGCTAACCTCATAAAAAACATAAGCACCGCCAAATCCTTGTGCTAATGCAATAAATTTATCAATTAACTCAAAAAACTCGCTTTCGTCGCCTATAGGATCAGACATCGCAATCCAGCTTCTACCATGCACTTGATACATAATGAAGCTGTTAGCAGTTTTACTAAAAAGAAGCTGTTTGTCCCCTAATAAGCTTAAATTTGCAATAGCCTTGGTTGACATTTCAATAACTCTTTGGGCTTTTATTAGGTCCTCAAAAAACGCCTTTACTGGTTTTGGTTTTTGAAATCTGATTAAGCTGAACATGACATAGCTGATAGAAAAAATAGTGAGAACGGCATAAGAACGCATAAAACGAGCGCCGCTATCCCCTGTAGAATTCCACCATAAACTTGGCGTATAAGATTCATGACGATGAACAAACATGCCCACCCAAAATAGACTAATAAGAAGGATAGATAACAGGGATATTGTTGGTAAATTAAGACGTAAGCTCATTATTGAGGACTGTCTATTAAAAAGCCCTCTTTTTATATAGAGCACCATGAACGCCAATATAGCCACGCAAGCTGTTTCATATTCAAGATGCTTAATGAGCAATGTGACACTTGATACTGCTAACAGCCACATTGTCAGTAGCCATGCACCGTTCAAACGTTGATATAAGCCACGTGCCAATATCATTAGAGCAAATCCCATTAAGGTATTTAATAAGTAAGATGCCTCCACAATAGAAAAAGGTAGTAACTCATTTAAAAGTAATTCTCTGTCTTGATTGGGCGGTAAAATACTCACGACAAGCATTGACAACCCAATAATAGCAATAATTAAAGCCATCATTTGTGGTAGCCAGTCTACCGCAGATATATGAGGAGGCTGGATATCAGAGTTGGTCAAAATTTCTGGAACAGTTGGTTCTTTTTTGAGATGCAACTGGCGATAAGCATTTTTACCAGAACGGATATACGCTTCATGCAATATAAAGGATAAAATGCCAAGCAAAAAGGGAATGATATAATATAAGATACGAAATAATAAAAGGACAGATAAAAGAGTCGTCTTATCGACTTTAGGCAGTGACGCTACCATTGCTAGCTCAAAGACGCCGAGCCCAGCTGGCACATGACTGATAATACCTAAGGTTACTGCTAGGACATAAGCTGAAAAAACCTCAATGTAGGTCACATTTACGCTTGGCGGAATTAATAAATACACGATATAAACGACTAAACCAATATCGACCACTGCAACGCCTACAAGCTTGATTAAAATTGACGCTGGCGGCAAATGAAATTGCCAATGTCTGACTGAGAAATTACGTCCTTCTCGTCCCGCAAATATAATGGCAGCAGTAAGTAAAGATAAAATGATAAAGCCAATCACTCGAAATAGTATTGGTGATAGTGTACTTAGCCAAGATATTTGGCTTGTTAGTCTAAAGAATATTGCCGGATTTATCACTAATGACAACCCGATAACGGTGGTAATTCCTAAACTAAAGGCAGAGGATACCATAATGATAATATTGGCAATTTTATCTTTAGAGATGCCCTCTTGTCCATAATATCGAAATCGAACCGCGCCAGCGGATAACATCGATACTCCAAGGGTATGGCCAATAGAAAAAGCAGTGAAAGAGGTGTTTAAAATCTTGGGATAGGGTATCGTCGTCTTTAAAGATCTTACTGCAATCACGTCATATACGCTTAATAAAACATAAGCGATAGCCACTACTGCTACCGCTTTTATTAAAATTATTGGCGGTGTTGAGATAAGAGTTGACCACAATCGCGCCATATCTAGCGTATGAATCAATTGATACAATGACTTGGATGCAAATCCAAATACTACTATAGCAATAACCGCAAATATCCATTGCCAGTTTAATCGAATCGGCTTATTTCTCATTATTACCCACTGACAGATAGCTAAACATTAAAGAGCCTAAATTTAAGTAAATAGTCGAACAATAGTAAGAGAAATCATAGTATTCAAGGAGAGTATTCAAGGAGAGTATGGGGCGTGTAAAACAGTGGTAGATAGCAGAGGTGAGAAAAAATAGCAAACGATTATCCTTTAAGTTCTCACCCAAAAAAGCAGTGGTTTGCTATGCTTTGCACCATGCTCAAAGAGGAACCCTGGAGAAGACTAAACGCTATACTACTTGAACTTCAGATGTAAGACAAAGTAAATCTTAGACGTACTGTAGAAGGCGTGCTTTATCGTATGCAAATAGCCTGTCCTTGGCGGGAGGGGAGGCACCCGAGTATTTTGTCAGCCTAATATCATCTATAGTATAGGGCTTAGCAACGTGGTTCAAGAGCGATAGCTCATTAAACTTTTTAAACTTATGCTTAATGACCCAAACTTTTTGTACATTGAAGACTGCTGATTTATTCAAAGTCACTGCCATGCCAGTGCTAAAAGCTATTAGCCCCTACTACAGTCAAATTTTGTTTAGATGGTTATCGCATCTGCTATCACACACCGCATTTAGCAAGTGCTTTGCAATCTAAGCGACCATCTAAGCGACCATCTAAGCGACAATTAAGCAATGAACCCAACCTCTCAAAACACCGCAATAGGCTCGGCAGCGGCTAATGACCACATTGCACCGCAGCGAAAAATCATTCATATTGATATGGATGCGTTTTATGCCAGTGTTGAGCAGCGCGATTTCCCCGAATTGCGCGGCAAGCCTTTGGTGGTGGGCGGCGACCCTAGCGGCCGTGGCGTGGTCGCCGCCGCAAGCTATGAGATTCGCAAGTTTGGGGTGCGCTCTGCGATGTCGTGCTATGAGGCCAAAAAACGTTGCCCCGATGCGGTGTTTGTGCGCCCGCGTTTTGAGGTGTATCGCAGTGTGAGCCAGCAAATCCGCCAAGTGATGCGGGGTTTAACCGACCTTGTCGAGCCGCTATCCTTGGATGAGGCCTACCTTGATGTGACGGGTATTAGCGATTATCAAGGCTCGGCGACGTTAATGGCAAATCATTTACGGGCACAGATTTATGCGCAAACCCAGCTTACCGCTTCTGCTGGCGTGTCCTTTAACAAAATGCTTGCTAAAATTGCCTCGGACATTCATAAACCCAATGGCATTGCGGTGATTACCCCCGAGCAAGCCGATGCCTTTATCAGCGCCTTACCCATCGAGCGTTTTCACGGCATTGGCAAGGCAACGGCAAAACGTTTGCATGATATGGGTATCCATACCGGGGCAGATTTAAAAAAGACGCCCGTGGCCACCCTTGAGCATCTGTTTGGTAAACGGGGACATTTTTATTCCGAAATTGCGCATGGGCGCGATAACCGCCCGGTTAAACCGCAGCGACAACATAAATCGGTAGGGTCAGAAACCACGTTTAAAGACAACCTGATTCAAACTGAGCGTTTGCTGGTAGAAATATTTGCTCAAAATGCCGATGCGTTTGCGCAATTGCGCAAAAAAGGACGCCTAGGCCATACGCTTACCTTAAAAATAAAGTATGCCGATTTTCAGCAAATTACCCGCTCGCACACCCTAAACACACCCTTTCCAACTGCCGACTCTGCTCATTATTGGTTAGAGAAACTACTCGCTGATGTGCCCCGTCACCTGCCGATTCGTTTGGTGGGGGTTACTTATTCGAATTTGGTAGCGGTGGATGCGGTCAATAGTCAGCCCGATTTGTTTGGGTTGTAACCATATGTGACTAGGTTAGACAGATGCTAGACAGATGCTAGACAGACCCTAGAGGCTGATACCCAACCTAAAATCTACTGCATGCTTAAGGCTTACAAAGGCTTACATCTGAGTACGGGTCTGCTACACTAGCGCCTACTTAATGTAAACCCTGTCATGTTAACCCATAAAAGACTGCTTATGACCTCATCTGTTAGTAGCGCCAACCTTTTACATTGCGCCCATCAACACCCTAATCCTGCCCCCTATCTTAGCGTTAACGACTATGACTATGACCTGCCAAACGAGCTAATCGCCCGTTATCCGCTGGCCACCCGTAGCGCCTCCCGCTTGCTCTATCTAGCGGCAAACACCCCCGCCCAAGACATGCAATTTGAGCAGTTGCCCGACTTATTGGACGCAGGCGATTTGATGGTGTTTAACGACACCAAGGTGATGAAAGCGCGCCTATTTGGGCAAAAGGACAGCGGCGGCAAGGTTGAAGTGTTGGTGGAGCGCTTAACCGAGGATGCCACGTTTACAACAAATAGGGATGGGCAGCCTTTTGAGAACGTGGCGCTATGCCATGTGCGTGCCAGCAAAGCGCCTAAAGTGGGGCAACGCTTATACCTTGCTGATACGCATATAGAAGGTGTGGTGATTGGTCGCCATGACAACTTATTTATCTTAAGTTTTAAAAACCCTGTTTTGGCGGATTTAGAACAATATGGCGAGTTGCCGATTCCGCCCTACTTTGAGCGCCATGCCGATGAGACCGACAACAGCCGCTATCAAACTGTGTTTCACGACCCTGCTAAGCTTGCTAGCGTGGCCGCCCCGACCGCCAGCCTGCACTTTGATGACGCTATCTTAAATCGCTTGGCGGACAAAGGGATTAACACGGCATTTGTGACCCTGCACGTCGGCGCCGGCACCTTTGCGCCGGTGAAAACGGACAACTTGCTCAATCACACCATGCACAGTGAATATGCCAATCTGCCCCTAACGACAGCAGCGTTAATCAATCAAACCCATCAACGTGGCAACAAAGTGATTGCGATTGGCACCACGGTGACTCGGGTGTTAGAGACGGCTTATCTAAAAACAGCAGATGACAGCGGCACTATTGCCGCTTGGGCGGGCGATACTGATATTTTTATTTATCCCGGGTTTAAATTTGGGGTGGTGGATACTTTATTGACCAATTTTCATTTGCCAAAATCCACCTTATTGATGCTGGTAGCGGCGTTTGCCGGAAAAGACAATATCGAAACGGCATATCAACAGGCTATTGCGCAAAAATACCGTTTTTTTAGCTATGGCGATGCCATGTTGCTTGAGCGGCTTGAGCGCCTTGAGCGGCTTGAGCGGCAAGGTTGAGACAAACTATAAAAACTATAAATAGGAAGATTCAGGGCTATGGATATTTTCGCAACCGCACTCACCCTATTTTTGATTATGGACCCGCTAGGCAATATCCCCATATTTTTGTCGGTGCTCAACAATGTGCCCGAAAAGCGGCGTAAGCCCATTATCGTACGTGAGGTGTTTATTGCCCTCGGGCTCATGTTGCTGTTTTTGTTTGCTGGGAGCAGCATTTTGACCACGCTGGGGTTAAGCACCGAAGCGGTGGCGATTGGCGGCGGTTTGGTGATGATGATTATTGCTATCCGGATGATTTTTCCGTCAAGCGGGGGCATTATGAGTGATGAAGATATCGATGATGAGCCTTTTATTGTGCCGCTCGCCATTCCCTTGATTGCAGGCCCCTCTATTTTAGCCACCCTGATTTTAATCACCGAAAAAAACCCGCAAAGCCTGATGAAAGCCGTGCTCGCATTACTATTGGCTTGGAGCATATCCGCAATTATTCTGTTTTTTTCGACTAAGTTATACAAGGTGCTCGGCAAACGCGGCCTAAAAGCGATCGAGCGTTTGATGGGAATGATTTTGATTTCTATTGCCGTGCAGATGTTATTAAATGGATTTTCGTCTTATATGGCCTAAGACACCCGCATCGTTTTAGCAAAACGACCTTTTTGTTCAGCCAGCCAAATTGGCAACACGCCATTGAATACAATCGCCGTTTTATGCAACAATCACTTGCACAGGACCATGGTCATCGCAATGATCGCTGTGAGGATGATGCAAACGCCCGTCGACAACATAATCAACATGATTGCCATGCGGTACGGCTTCGTGGCCACAATCCTCACCATGCACATGGTCATTACAGCCTTGTAAAGGTTGACATTGCTCGGGGTTGGTATCGTTTACCGCCAAGGTGTGCTCGTCATAATGACCGTTATGCTCGTGATGTAAATGGCCATCGTGCAAATAATCAATGTGACCATCGTGTTTAATAGCAGTATGTCCACAGTTGTCACCGTGTACATGGGGATGGTTAGCATGGGTTTGACAAGTCATCATATATTCTTATAGCGTTAGGGCGTGCAGTGACTGAATTTGCAGTGACTGAAATTTCAGTAACTAAAATCTAGTCGTGACTGAAATTTGCGGTAGCGCTAAGATAGTCTATCCCGATAATAAAAGCAATAACCTATTGAAATTTATAATGACTTATGTTATGTCATCACATTCAGTTTAGGGTTAAGTCTGGTACGTCTTGCCCGCGTTTACGATAAAACTCAATAACAAACGCATCAAAGGTATCGTTGTCTAGCGCATCGCGAATGCCTTGCATCAAACGTTGGTAATAACGCAAATTATGAATAGTGGCAAGTTGCGACCCTAATATCTCTTTGCATTTATTAAGATGATACAGATAGGCACGGCTAAAGTTTTGGCAGGTATAGCAATCGCACTCAGGGTCTAAGGGGCCGACATCATCACGGTATTTAGCGTTACGAATTCGCACCACGCCTTGGTTCTCGGCATCGCCTGTTACAAAATAATGGCCATTGCGGGCGTTACGGGTGGGCATCACGCAGTCAAACATATCGACGCCGCGGCGCACCGCCTCTAAAATATCCTCGGGTTTGCCCACCCCCATCAGGTAGCGAGGTTTGTCTGCTGGCATAAGCGCTGGCATATAGTTGAGTACTTTAATCATCTCATCTTTTGGCTCACCGACAGACAGCCCGCCAATGGCATAGCCATCAAAGTCGCCATTTGCCCCAATGTTCAGTAAGCCTTCAATCGATTGCCGGCGCAAATCTGGATACATACTGCCTTGCACAATGGCAAATAAGGCATTGGTATTGCCAAGTTTTTGATGCTCATCGACGCAGCGTTGCCCCCAGCGTAAGGACAGTTCAAGCGAATCTTTGGCCTCTTGCACCGTGGCTGGATACGGGGTACATTCATCAAACTGCATAACAATATCTGAGTTTAACGCATATTGAATTTGCATCGATTTTTCGGGCGATAAAAACACCTTAGCGCCATCAATGGGCGAGCGAAAGGCGACGCCCTCTTCGGTGATTTTGCGCATCGCCCCGAGGCTAAACACTTGAAAACCGCCCGAATCGGTCAAAATAGGCTTGTCCCAGTGCATAAATTGGTGCAGGCCGCCAAACTTATCGATAACATCGCTGCCGGGGCGCAGCCATAAATGAAACGTGTTGCCTAAAATGATGTCCGCACCAATTTCAGTGATATCACGCGGGGTCATCGCTTTAACGGTGCCATAAGTGCCCACCGGCATAAACACCGGGGTTTGCACCTTGCCATGCGCAAGTGTGAGGGTGCCGCGGCGGGCGCGCGATTCGCCATTACTGGTTTTGTGAAGGGTAAATTGCATAAGTTAACTCAGGTCAAAAGGTATTGGTAGAAAGTTGCGTCACAAGGACTGAGTTGAAAGCCGGCAGTATCTGGGGTGAATTATAGCATTGCTAGGGTGTAGCGGGCGCTCCTAAACTTTACCAACCCGCCACCCAAAAGCGCAGGCTCGCAACCTCCTATCCTTAATAACTAAACCTATAACTAAACCGATCACTAAACCTATAACTAAACACCCGACTAAGCAAATTACGGTGTGATAAATGGCTTGTTTTGCCAAAAATCGCTAAGAAGAAAATCGATTAATGGCTACACAATGCGCCGCTTTTGACTTACACTGGTCATTAAAAAATATAGTTTGCTATTGTCATAAAGGCAGCTGATTTTTCGCAGGTTAGTAAATCGCTTTAAAATTTAAGGGTTTCGTATGGTTCAAGTTCTACTATCTGACGCTCACGCCCGTTTGGCCCTGTTGCCATTAGCGGTGTCGGCCTTGCTATTTGCGACGACGGCCACTGCGGCCACTATCGGGACAACGCAGATTGACTCCGCCCAACATGAGCCCATATCCGCCACTATTGAAGTGCGCGATATCGACCCAGATAGTTTTTCTGCCGCCATTGCGCCAAATTCTGTGTATCAACAAATGAATATGAATGCCGATGTGGCGATTGATGTGCGTTTTGTAAAAACCTCAAGCAGCACCGGTAAAATTATTTTGACCTCCGCGCAGCCGGTGTCCGACCCGTTTGCCGATGTGGTATTAACCGTTAATGATAAGGGCCGTCAGCAAACCGTACCCAAAACCTTACTGTTACCATTGAGTGGGGCGCGGCGAGCAGGTCAAACAACAAGCAAGGTTATTGGCACCACCCCAAGACCCAATTTACCACAAATTTCTAATACGACGGTTAGCAATGCACTGCCACCGGTAACGACGATGGGCAAGCCTTTAGCGATTAAACGTCAAGCGCCACCGCCACTGCTGCCCAGTCAAGCTAAGCCGCCTAGTCAAGCTCAAGGAACGCTTGCGACCCCAGCGCCACCCGCACAAAATAGCGCAACGGCGCAACCTACCTTGACGATAGCTGCCAAACCGCAAGTCGCAACCGCCTCGCCTGCGCTGATTATCCCGCCTATACCTGACACCGTAACACCAATTAGCATGCAACCCAATCGCTTAAGTCAACCTAGCACCCCCATGTTGACCAAGTTATTAAAAGACTATCAGAATGCGCCAATGCCCGCAGCAGCAAATCAACAGGCTACGCGGCCTGCTCTATCGACGTTAGATAAGCCACAAGCCCAAAATCAAGCAGCTACCTCTACAGCGGCGAATCAAGCGCAGCCAAACGTATCCGCTCCCGTATCTAACAACTTAGCACCGGCACCAGCGCCGGCCAATACCCCTGCTGTTGCCCCGACCGTGAGTGCCATGAACACGCAACTCGATATGGTCACAACGACCATTACCCGTCGTTACTCGGTCATACCGCCTGATGCTGTAAAACCGGCTGCAGCGCCTGTAGCGGCGAATCAAGCACAGCCTTTAGGCATACCAAGCGCTATCGACAGTAATGGCATTGACCGCGTCGATAACGTCGATAACAAAGTTAATGACAACGTAGCCAATAACGTAGCCAATAACGTAGACAACACTAAAATTGACAACAGTATCGACAATAACATTAACAATAACATTGACGCCAAGACCGCTACTAAAACCGCTACTAAAACCGATGCTAAGACTGACCGTGCCGCAGCAGACACGCTGCAAGCGACAACCTTAGAGTCCAGCGCCGCGCCCGTCACTGATAATGGTGCAGCAACAAAGCCGGCGCAGGCAAGTGTGGACGCCAATCCTGCTATGGCGGCTACATCGGCTATACCCTTAGGCGAGGTCACCTACACGGTGCAAAAAAATGACAATTTATGGACAATAGCTCAGCAAATTGCCACTAAAAACAAGATGAGTGTTGCTCAAGTCATGGATGAAATACAGGCTTATAACCCCGACGCTTTTATCGGCGGCGAAAAAAGCAAATTATTGGCCAGTGTGCCGCTTGCCCTGCCCGCTTATGAGGTCATTCCCTCAAGGCTAGGTGTACAAGCCGCTAAAGAGGCCAGACAAACGGCAAAACAAGCCACAAAACAGGTCAATGACCAAACCCAAACCCAGGCACAGGCACGCCCAGCCACCAAAACAGAGGCACAGCAAGTACCACCTGCGCCGACCAAGCCAGTAGCACCCAAGCCGACTGCCAATAAGCCTAAGCCAACCGTCGCTAAAAACGGCTCAGCTTCCAATGTTCTGCCAAACAACAAACCAGCCCCTGCCCGCCCCAGTTTAACCTTAGTCACACCGCATAAAAACGGCCGTACCGCTGGAACATCGCCAACGGCTGGCAGCGGCGGTAGTGGCCTAAACCCTGAACTGGTGGCCACCTTGAAATCGTCGCGGCAGAAAACGGCCACCCAAGCGCAGCGAGTAGGCGCCTTGAACCAAGAATTATCCGAGCGTACCCGAACCTTACAATTACAAAACCAAAGACTGGCCAATTTAGAGCGGCGTTTAAAAAAGCTTAGAGGCAAATAAACCCAATACCCCTAAAGTGAGCGCTGTGCTGACAATGGGGCACTTGGTCGTTAAGATAGCTATACGGGCAATACTGACTATAGGGCAACTGGCTACAAGGCAACTGGCTAGAGGGCAAATCTGCCATAAGCCGTAAAAGGCTACAAAATACTACACGGCAGACACCGCTTAGCGCTAATAACGCTATTTTTGTCCGATAGCTTATCATTCATTGGCAATGACGCCCTGCCCTAGCATTGACTACTATATATTGGCTGACTTATATTGTAGTATAGTCCATCGCATATACTATTTTGGGCTGCTATCTGGGCTACTATAATCTATATATTATAAGAGTTATCTTAGCACGGATAAAACGGCTGAATAGAATCATTATACTAAAACCATTGTTGGCTGCTATTTTGTAGTAGCCCAACTAAATAAGACGAGGGAGTGCATATGAATTCCATGGTTTATATCCTTATTGCTGTAATTATTGTGGCCGCTATCGCCGTATTTTTGATGCGCGGTGGTAAAAACAAAACCCCATCACAACCTACGCCAGCGCCAAAACCTTTAGAGCAGGCTAAATCTGTGCGCGTCCCTGCCGCAGTGCCAGAGACGGATTATATTTTAAATGCACAAGATTACATTAATCAGCAACGTTATGATGATGCCATCTCGGAGCTTAAACAGGGTTTAAAAAAGAAGCCCAACAATAGTGCAATCATGTTAAAGCTATTAAATGTCTTTGCGATAACCAATCGCCGTGACGAATTTGATAGCCTGTTTCGCGACATAGACGCCAATACTGACACCGCAACCGTCAAGCAAGCCCAAGACTTAAAGTCGATGCTAGATGAAGAGGCGACTCTAAAAAATCCACCAGAGCCTATCACTGCCGCAAGCCCCGTGCACGCGGAAGCTGCCGCCCCGACTACTGACGATGATATGTCAGATATGTCACTAGATTTTGGTGATATGGAAGATTTTAGTACGGATGATGCCGCTACAGATGGCTTAAGTACTGATGCGCCAGTGCGCCCTCAGTCTGATAACGAGGCAAGTCTATCGTTTGACGATTTGGAAAGCCAATTGTTGGCGGATGGGACGACCAACACAGCGGACGATTCTGTCCTTGAGTTTAGTGCTGACTTAGAGTTACCGACAGCCTCTGACAGTGCACCAACGACGCCATCTGTGGCCGAATCGACAAGCGATGCGTTTGAACTCTCCTTTGATACTGATATTGATAATGTAAAGCCTGTTGACACTGCTGCTGAATTAACGGCAGCGACGCCGACGCAAGCACTTCACGTTGAAGACGCCAGTATTGACGACAACGTCTTGAGCGTTGAGCCATTAGAGGCGGAGCTTGAGCTAGACACCGAGGCGCTCAGCACTCACACCGCTGACAGCCCTACTCACGCTGATAGTGATTTAGCAGAAGACGCTAATGATGAGATTGAGTTAAGTTGGGATGAGCCGCTTGTTGACAGCGTTATCGACATTCAACCGGTTGTGCCAGAAGCTCTTGATGATACAAATGAGACACTCGTAGAAGCCGATATCTCTACGCATGGGGTGGATGATTCACTGATTGCAGCACCCGTTTTTGAAGACTCGATTATCGACCAGCCTGTTGTTGAAGAGCCTGTTGTTGAAGAGCCTGTTGTTGAAGAGCCTGTTGTTGAAGCGCCTGTTGTTGAAGCGCCTAGCACAAATGAACTAGACAATGCTGAGTTGGTCATTAATGATTTAAGCATTGACGAGACAACCCAGCCAATCCAGACCATCATGGAAACAACGTCCATTGATGCGCCTACAGAGAGTGCCCTCTCAGCAGAGGCACCCACAGCCACTACCGAGTATGATGACACCTTCTCTCAGCTTGACGCCCTATCTGCAACAAATATGCTGGGCGCAACGACCGCACAGACGCCAAAGGTTAATGAGATTGAGCCACTAGCTGCCACGAACGCTGTAATCGATACAAGCGACGCTGCCGTGTTGCCAACAGAAAGCGTTGCCGCACCTGTTATCGATGATAGCGAATTTATGCAGTCGTTTGGCTTTTTGCAAGGCTTGGACAACTCACAAATTACCCTCGATTTGGCGCAACAGTACTTGGAGCTTGGCGAATACGACAGTGCCAAACGCTTGGTAACCGAAGTGATGGACGGCGACAGCAGCGATGCGCAAAAAACAGTGGCGCGCGATATCTTAATGCGGATGAATTAAGCGCCATTGCCGCATTATTGGCTGAATCAGTCTACCAGTCTATCAATCGCTCAAACAATTGCTCAAACAATTGCTCAAACCATTAAAGGTACATCGCTTCTGCCATGTACCTTTTTCTATCACTCGCTTTTCGTCTCCTTTTTTAGCAATACTGGCAGATTACCATGTCTTTACAACCGTCTATATCTTATATGCCCTCTAAAACCCCTCTCACCGCTGCAAACCCTTTAAGCGCTGCAGCCTCGACACGCCATAGCAAATCGTTAGCAGCCGCCATCCCCCATCTAATTTATGCTGGCGGCACTTTCGGCAGTTATGGCAAGCCATTAGCCACTCTACCTGCCTCAGTGTTTTTACCGCTACTGACCGCCAGTTTACAGCAGCAGCAACAGCCGAGCGTTGTGATAGACAATAGCGTTATCAAAGACAGCAGCCAGTTGTCTATTAGCGACCTTGTTTCTTTCTATCAATTAATCTTGCAGCACTACAGCCAAGCTAGCTCAAAATGCCCAGACCATAGAGCGTTTGTGCTCATTACCGGCACCGATACGCTCAGCTATTTAGGGGCTTTTTTGGCAGAGGCGTTTGCCGGCTCGGATATCTGTATTGTGTTGACGGCCAGTATGCGCCCGCTATTGGACGCGGATAACCTGCATGAGCATGTGATTGATGCGCAAAGCGATGCGTGGGGAAACCTAACGGATGCCATTGCACTAGCTGCCTATGCAGACGCAGGCGTTTATGTTGCTTTTGGCGGTGAGCACTGGCCGGCGCAAACGGTGCAAAAAATTCACAGTCACGATTTGATGGCGTTTACTGGTCATAGCCGCGCGGGCTATCCGGCCAATAGCTATGTCAAAACATTGCCCAAAGCACGCCGACAAAACTGGATAGACGACCGCTTGGCGCAGCAACCTGTCATCGATAGCGCTGCCCACTTGGTTGTTGTCGCTACGGTTTATTGCGTGCCCAATAATAGCGATTGGCTGGTGATGCAACTACGCTCGCTATTAAGCTTAGCGCCCATGGGGATTATGCTTATCGGCTATGGCGCAGGCAATGTGCCGTATAGTGCGCCATTAGCCACGCTTTTAGACCAGCTTTATCAGCAGGGTCATCTGGTGGTTTGCACTACCCAATGTCCTTATGGCGGCGTGAGTGAGGCTTATGCAGCAGGAAGCTGGCAGTATGCGCATCAAGTCATTTCGGCAGGGCGGCTGACCATTTCTGCTATTTACGCCCGCTTGCTTTGGTTGCACTTGGCTTATGACACGCCAGCACGGCGGCGGCAACGCTGGGCTTATATGCTACGGCAAACCTAAATGTAATATCCAACACGCCCTTTTACCTTTAATGCCGTCACGGTGTTGTGTTAACCTTGCTCGAAAATAACATAACGCAACTCAATGGTGCGCTCGGCGCACCCTACGACTATGGTCAACCGTCAACTATGTTTTCTTACCCAACTGCTGCCGCAACGTCTCAAACCCCTACTCAAATTTGTGCTCAAACCTACGCCATCGGCATCGAATTTGTGGGCACCCAATATCACGGCTGGCAACGCCAAGAAGAAGTGTTGTGCGTGCAAGAGGTGTTAGAGACCGCGTTAAGCACCATTGCCAATGAGCCTATCGAAGTGGTTGCCGCAGGGCGTACCGATGCGGGCGTGCATGGCGGCAATATGGTTGCCCATTTTACATCCACCGCCAAGCGTACGGTTGTTAACTGGCTGCGTGGCGCTAACAGCCTGTTGCCCGATGATATCGCGCTGCGCTGGGTGATGCCGATGCCCGCTGATTTTCATGCTCGGTTTGGCGCCATTGCCCGCCGCTACCGCTACATTACCCTAAACCAGCCGCAGCGCCCTGCCATGCTCAAGCAGCATGTGACTCATATCCACGAGCCTTTAGACTTCGCCCAGATGCAGACGGCTGCCAAACACATTGTGGGCGTGCACAACTTTAGCAGTTTTAGAGCCGCCGCTTGTCAGTCCAATCAACCTGTACGCCATGTGCACCATGCCACCCTATTGCAACACGGTCAATTTATCGTCTTCGATATCAAGGCGGACGGCTTTTTGCAGCATATGGTGCGCAACCTTATGGGCACCTTGTTTGCCATTGGTACTGGAAAACTGCAACCTGAGGACTATCTGCGCATTTTGCAGGCGCAAGACCGCACTCTGGCGCCCGCCACCGCCTCGCCAAATGGGCTGTATTTTATCAATGCTTATTATCCAGAACCCTGGCAAAAACAGTTGCCTAGTGTGGCAGCAGCGCCGTTGTGGCTTAATTTGCCAGATGTTTGAAGTCCTATGGATGTCCTATGCCAGGGTTTATGCTGGGGTTTATGCCAGATGCACCGCACCGCCTTATCACTGCTATCGTTGATGGATGATTTGCAGTCGTCAAACAATTAACGTATAATGTGCGCTTACAAATTTATTAAAACGGGCTGACCCAATAGTTATGGCAAAAAACGACGAAATTCTTGAATTTGAAGGCGAAGTTATCGATACCCTTCCAAATACCTTGTTTAAAGTACGCCTAGAGAATGGTCACGAAATTATTGCGCATATCTCGGGCAAAATGCGTAAGCATTATATCCGCATTTTAACGGGTGATAAGGTGAAGGTTGAAATGACGCCTTATGATTTGTCAAAAGGTCGTATTACCTATCGTGGTAAGACCTAGTTTAAGTTTGATTTTTTAGTTGATGCTTGGTTTTTCTTTGTTTTTTTTGAGAGGCTAAGTGACGATTAAAAGCCGAATGATGCATCAGTCCGCAATAAAAAACCGCTAAAATAATTTAGCGGTTTTTTTATGGCTAACCGTTTATGATTGGCGAATAATTAACCCAACTTTGCCAATACCGCCTCGCCCATCTGTTGACAGCCGACCAAGGTTAAGCCGCTGCTGTCCGTATCCATGATGTCGCCGGTGCGTAGCCCATCGTCCAACACCTCGCTCACCGCTTGCTCAATCGCCGCAGCAGACTCTTCGTGCTGAAACGTATAACGCAGCATCATTGCCACCGACAAAATAGTGGCGAGTGGATTGGCTTTATCTTGGCCGGCAATGTCTGGCGCACTGCCGTGACAAGGCTCATACAAGCCTTTGCCATGCTCATCCAAACTTGCCGATGGCAACATGCCAATCGACCCCGTTAGCATGGCGGCTTCGTCAGATAAAATATCGCCAAACAGATTGCCAGTCACCATCACATCAAACTGCTTGGGGTTTTTAATCAGCTGCATACAGGCATTGTCGGCATACATATGACTTAACCCCACATCGGTATAGTCAGACTCTTGCAACTGAATCATGGTTTGTTTCCACAGCTCGGTGACCTCTAACACATTCGCTTTGTCAACTGAGCACACCTTGGCCGCTTTGCCGCTGGCTTTGGCCCGCACTCTTGCCAAATCAAACGCCACTTTACCAATACGCTCAATCTCAGAGGTTTTATACACCATGGTGTTATAACCTTGCTGCTCGCCATTGTCTAAGGTGCGAATACCGCGCGGTTCGCCAAAATAGATGCCGCCTGTAAGCTCGCGTACAATTAACAAGTCTAAGCCTTGAATAATCTCGGGCTTGATGCTTGAGGCATTGACCAATTGCGGATAGAGTTTGGCCACCCGCAAGTTGGCAAATAGCCCAAGCTCGCTACGGATTTTTAGTAACCCTCGCTCTGGGCGGATGCTACGCTCAATAGTGTCCCATTTAGGGCCGCCCACTGCGCCCAACAACACCGCATCAGCAGCACGGGCTTTTGCCAGTGTGTCATCGGGCAATGGTAAACCGGTTCTATCAATTGCGGCACCGCCCAAATCACCCTCTTCAAGCATTACGCCTAATTCGAACTTGTTACTTGCCGCTTGTAGCACATTAACGGCTTGAATCATAATTTCTGGGCCAATGCCATCGCCGGCTAGGGTTAAAACGTTCATAGTGTGTCCTATTATTCATGGTAAATATCTGTTTTAAAATCACTCGCAACTTTTAGAGATTTTATTATGGTAGCTAATCCCGCTTCGCGCTACTATCTTGGCTGACACGGGCGCAGGCACTAAAAGTATCACCGTCTGCGCCAACGGTACTGACCCTAAAGCCCGCATCGTCAGATTAAAATTCGTGTTTTATATGCAAATATCGTTATTTTAATGGTGCGTGGAACGCACCCTACACCTAAAACGAAAATATAGCAGATGACTTGAAAATACGCACCTTACGTTTTCCCTAACTCAAGCCCGCACCTCTTTAAAAATCCATGGTGTTTGCTGCTTTGCTTTAGCCTCATAGGCTTTAATCGCATCGCTTTGCTGCAAGGTTAAGCCAATATCATCAAGCCCATTTAATAAACAATGCTTACGAAACTCATCCACTGCAAAAGGATACTCATTTCCTTCAGGCGTAGTGACAACTTGCCGCTCAAGGTCGGCGGTTAGTGTATAGCCTTCATTGGTAAAACAATCTTCGAACAATTTATCAACAATGTCTTCTGATAATATAATCGGCAACATCCCATTTTTAAAGCAATTATTATAAAAAATATCGGCAAAACTTGGCGCAATGATGGTACGAAAACCATATTCGGACAAGGCCCAAGGTGCATGCTCACGACTGGATCCACAACCAAAGTTTTTGCGGGTGAGCAAAATGGTCGCACCTTGATATCTAGGTTGATTAAGCACAAAATCGGGGTTAATAACTCGGGTGCTGCTATCTTGATCCCCATCTAAAGAAGGCACGCCTTCATCCAAATAACGCCAATCATCAAATAAATTCACCCCAAAACCTGTACGTTTTATGGACTTTAAAAACTGTTTGGCAATAATTTGGTCGGTGTCGACATTGGAGCGGTCAAGTGGGCAAACGATGCCGGTTTGGGTGTTATAGGCTTGCATGAGGGTTCCTTTGAAGTTGATTACTGACAAGATACATTTATGATTTAAAGCATTCAATGCATTTTTTAAAAGGGTTCAATATAACCCAGGGGCGTTTAGGCAACTGTTGACAATCTATTTTTTATGTCGTTAAAGACAGGCAATAGCCAATGCACCTAAATAATTGATAGTCATTATGACTATTTACTATACAAATTAAGTCTAAGGGGCTTAACTGTTCAATTAATAACCAATCAATAGAATACCTTTCAAAGGTAAATGTAAACGGTTTGAGATATACAATGTTTCTAGAAAAGTATAAATAATTTGAAAGTCGTTATGACCTCGATATATTTTTCGCACCGCAATTACTAGATATTCAACATCGTACATCATGCAGGCTTGAAAAATATCTTTTAAAAATTGATTGTTCTCTGTTGCCCTACCTGCTTCAACCTCTATCACTATTTTACCATCAGCACTCAAAGCATCGGCATTGAAAGATTTGTCAATATTATTATCAACACCAAAAAGGACAGGAACGTCTATTTTGTCACTCTTTGCTTTACTAGTTTCAACTCTATACCCCAAAGACTCTAACTCTAATCTAACGGTATCCAATACTTGATTACTATTAAGATTGAATTTCTCCGAGGTTATCATACTCTCAACGTTAACAAAGCAATCAACCACCTGTTGTATACCAAACGTAATACCGTGAGAGCGTGGGAAAAATTGATAGCTAATTAAACTCATAAATGCATTTCTACTATGGTGAACTCAATTTCCTCAATCCAATTTACTAGGTCATCCGAGTATTTTTTCATGTCAACTGTCAACCCCTGACACATTGTTTATTGCACAATGTCCTGCAAATTTCTGACATGTTTCGTAGTTTCTTCACATTGCCGTAATACTTCCAAATACTGCTCTTTTGATGGTGGTCTTGCTGTCATAACGTTCTCCTAAAAAATTATTTCAAAACTAAAACCCACGCACATCCACAAAATGCCCCGCCAAAGCCGCCGCCGCAGCCATCGCTGGGCTGACCAAATGAGTGCGGCCGCCATTGCCTTGACGCCCCTCAAAGTTACGATTTGAGGTCGAGGCACAGTGTTCCTGCGGTTCTAGCTTATCGGCATTCATTGCCAAACACATCGAGCAGCCCGGCTCACGCCATTCAAACCCTGCGGCGGTAAACAGCTTATCTAAACCTTCGGCTTCGGCTTGCTGTTTAACTTGCCCCGAGCCTGCCACCACAATCGCCTCTTTCACAGTAGCGGCAACTTTACGACCCTTAATCACCGCTGCCGCCGAGCGTAAATCCTCAATGCGTGAATTGGTGCATGAGCCAATAAAGATACGATCCAGCTGAATATCGGTAATCGCTTGCCCCTCACTCAGCCCCATATACTCGTAAGCTCGTGCCCAGGCCTCTTGCTGCACCTCATCTTGCGCCTCGGCCAATGTTGGCACGTTTTGGGTCACATCCACCACCATTTCGGGCGAGGTGCCCCAAGACACTTGCGGCGCAATCGTGTTGCCATCAAGCGTGACCACGCTATCAAAATGCGCACCCGCATCCGAGCGCAGCGTGCGCCAGTACGCCACCGCTGCGTCCCACTCATCGCCTGTTGGGGCATAAGGGCGACCCTTAACATAGTTAATCGTTGTATCATCCACCGCCACCATGCCCACCCGCGCGCCGGCTTCAATCGCCATGTTGCACACCGTCATGCGCCCCTCCATGCTCATCGCCTCAAACACCTCGCCCGCAAACTCAATGGCATGACCTGTGCCGCCGGCGGTGCCAATTTTAGCAATAATCGCCAACACCACATCTTTTGGGGTGACCCCGACGCCAAGCGTGCCATCCACCCGTATCAGCATATTTTTCGACTTTTTTTGGATCAAACACTGGGTGGCAAGTACATGTTCAACCTCGGAGGTGCCAATACCATGCGCCAAACAGCCTAATGCGCCATGGGTTGCGGTGTGCGAATCGCCACAAACCACGGTCATGCCCGGCAACACCAAGCCCTGCTCGGGCCCCACCACATGGACGATACCTTGGCGCGCATCGTTAATGGTAAACTCGGCAATGTCAAATTTGTCACAATTATCATCAAGCGTTTTTACCTGCAACCGCGACACCTCATCTTTAATACCGCTCACACCCGCTAATCGCTCGTGACGAACGGTGGGCACATTGTGGTCAGGTGTGGCAATATTGGCCGATAGACGCCACGGGTGACGATTGGCAAGGGCTAAGCCTTCAAACGCTTGCGGGCTCGTCACTTCGTGTAATAAATGGCGGTCGATATAAATCAGGCTGGAGCCATCATCACGCTGGCTGACCAAATGCGCCTCCCACAACTTGTCATACAAGGTGGTTGCAGAGGGCTGATTGTGAACTGTAACTGTATCGGGAGCAGTTGCTAACTGAGGAGTGGCTGGCATAACTGGCATAGAACGTATCCTTGCTGGCTAAATAGGGGTAAGGTCTCTTAGAAGAATTAAGGGCTAATGGTGTCTATAAAGCAATGTTGTTATTATACCAGCATACTACTATAATAATAATTGATGATTTTTATAATATATAAAACTTTTATTTATATATTGACGTCTACCTTAGCTTTCTAATTTTTTCATGCTATTTCTCTGCGTATCAGCCAATAAGGCCTATTATGAATACCACAAATTTAACCACCTTTATTATGGTTATGAAAACCGGTAGTATTTCGGGTGCTGCCGAAAAGCTGTTTATCACCCAGCCTGCCGTCAGTAAACGAATTAAAAATTTGGAGGAGGAGTTTAAAGTCACCCTATTTGATACCTTAGGCCGAGGCATTGTGCCCACTGCGGCTGCAAACGAATTGTTACCACATGCCAAACAGTGGTTAGATGATTACGATAACTTTAAAACCAATATTCAAAACTCACAGCAAAGCATATCGGGTAAATTGGTCATCGGCACGAGCCACCACGTTGGCTTGCATCATCTGCCCTCAGTGCTGAAACAGTTCATCCAAACCTACCCTGCGGTGCAGTTAGAAGTGCATTTTGTCGACTCCGAAAAAGCGCATAAAGCGGTGTTAGATGGCGATATTTCGATGGCCTTTTTGACCCTGCCGCCAGTTTACGACAAACGCTTAACCTATCACAGTTTATGGTCCGACCCGCTCTATTTTGTCACGGGCACCTTATCGCCACTGGCACGCAAAACCAATGTGACCCTAGAGCAGTTGGCACATTATCCTGCGATTTTGCCAGCGGCCAATACTTTTACTAGCCAGTTTACCCTAGCAGAATTTGCCAAACACAACCTAAAACCCTACGCCACCATGACCACCAACCCGCTAGAGTCCATTCGTATGCTGGTATCGGTGGGCCTTGGCTGGTCTGTACTGCCGCAAACCCTAATTAATCAGGAGCTTGCGACCATAGATATGGCCGATAAGTTAGAGTTGCAGCGGTATTTGGGTATGGTCATTAATCCCAACTTAACCCGCTCTGCCAGCGTTGATGCCTTAATCCAGCTACTGGCGCCAATCGACTAGCAGGATAAACCGACTGTTTTACAGTGGCTTTATCGTAGCTTTATCGTGGCGTTATTACTCTTACCACTGTATACAAAAGCTCGGGGCACAAACCCTACCAATGCAGGATAATAGCTAACAAAATTTTATTAATTATCCTGACCAGAATTTGTTTGTTTATGGGGACAGGGTCTTATTCATAAGGTTTATAGACAATAGGGCAATCGCCGCGTTACAATTAGCCCTTTAAATATCGGCAAATAACCTGTAATATTTAGCGATATACGGCTGCGACCGTAAAAGAGTGGTACTGACTTGCAAGCGTTTTATGGCGCTAGCCTGCCTAACATCGTTTATCCAACTACTTGACAGCAATGAGAAAACATAACAATAGTCTGTTTAATTTTATAGGATTGACCCTCGCTATTGCAATAGACTGTTATTGACGTCCATGACTTAGCAGCCCGACAATGGTCGTAATGACGCGTCAGGTTGCTGCCGCTATCACTCTTGATGATTCTCAATTACCTTTTAAACCATTATGCACCATAACGACATAATGGTTTTTTTATTTGTATTAAAAAATCGATTAATTTGCAAACTTTTAAGAGGATTTAATTATGAATGGTGTTTCGACAGGTGTACTGATATCGCTTGGGTTATATTTTTTATTAATGATTGCGATTGGTGTTTGGGCTTATTTTAAATCCAGCAATGATTCCGAGGGCTATATGTTAGGCGGGCGTAACCTAAGCCCTGGGGTGGCCGCTTTATCTGCAGGTGCCTCTGATATGTCCGGCTGGTTGCTGTTGGGGCTACCCGGCTATATGTACAGCTCGGGTTTGGTCAGTATTTGGATTGCCCTAGGCTTAACTTTAGGTGCTTTAGCCAATTATCTTATTGTGGCGCCCCGCCTACGTGTCTATACCGAAGTAGCGGACAATGCCATCACCCTACCCGATTACTTTGCCAACCGTTTTGAAGACAAATCACATATGCTCAGGGTCATCTCCGCCATTGTGATTATCTTATTCTTCACCGTCTATACCGCAGCAAGTTTGGCGGGCGGCGGCAAGCTGTTTGATAGCGCGCTTGGCTTATCCTATAACACTGGGCTTTGGGTCACCGCTGGGGTGGTGGTTGCTTATACGTTGTTTGGTGGCTTTTTAGCCGTGTCGACCACCGATTTTGTGCAGGGCGTCATCATGCTGTTTGCGATGATTATTGTGCCTATCGTTGCTTTTACCGATTTAGGCGGGGTGGCTGCTACCACCAATGCCATTCGCAATATAGACCCATCGATGCTCAATATTTTTAATGGCATGACCTTTTTAGGCATCTTATCGCTTATGGCATGGGGCTTGGGCTATTTTGGACAACCGCATATTATCGTGCGTTTTATGGCGATTCGCTCGGTCAAAGACGTGCCGACCGCTCGCAATATCGGTATGAGCTGGATGATAGTCAGCCTAATTGGTGCGTTAATGACCGGTTTTGCTGGCCGTGCTTATGTGCAAAAAACCGCTATGACGTTGGACGACCCCGAAACTATCTTTTTAGTATTTACCGACTTTTTATTCCATCCTCTGGTGTCAGGGTTTTTATTGGCCGCCATTTTAGCCGCCATTATGAGCACCATCTCCTCGCAACTGTTGGTGGTATCAAGCTCGCTGACCCGCGATGTGTATAAGCTGTTTTTTGATCAAGAAGCCTCTGAGGGGCGTCAAGTTTTGGTAGGGCGCATCTCTGTCGTACTCGTGGCTGTTGTGGCCATTTTTCTAGCTTCAGACCCTGATAGCTCTGTACTATCTTTAGTGTCTAATGCTTGGGCTGGGTTTGGTGCCGCCTTTGGGCCATTGGTTATCATCAGCCTCATGTGGAAACGCATGAATCGTAACGGCGCCCTTGCTGGCATGATTGTGGGCGCGCTAACCGTTATCATCTGGATTTATGGTGGCTTGAGTATTGGGGATACCCTAGCAAAAGATTGGTTATACGCTATTGTTCCTGGCTTTATTTTAAGCACTCTTGCTATTATTGTGGTGAGCCTAGCAACGGCTGAACCTAGTGACCGTATTAAAGATAAGTTTGAAGAGATGCAGGCAAACTTATAGTTTACGGCCTAAGCTTAATGGGTGTTGCTTAAGGATGCTGCTTATCGAAACGACAAAAACCTCGCGACCTTAGCAGTTGCGAGGTTTTTTACTGGGTTTTTAATGGTTTTTATACTGAGTCAAGTACATTGCTGCAAGCACTAAACCAGCTTACCAATAAGAAGGTATAGCATCTAGGCTATTAAAAAGTTTTGGACAACATCACGGTAGCCGACTTATCATCACGGTCGTCATAGTACTTATAATTGCTGCTTGTTTTATCATAATCTAATACCAAGCGCGGGGTCAACCCTAACCAGGTTAAATCTCGCTTCCACACTTGCAGCCCTAACGAGGTGGTTTTATCTTCCCTATCGACGCCATATGTGCCGCCGGTGTTTGTGTAATAAATGCTATCTTTGCCATAAATATCCGACACATCATCATATGTTTTCACCCCATAACCGACTGTGGCCAAAGTTGACACGCCTTTTGTCCATTCTCGCCCCCAGCCCAAATCAATAGCGTTACGGTCATAACTGATAACAGCAGCCTGTGGCACATCGTTACGATAGTGGCCGATACCGCCATAAAAATATTGAGCCGCACTATTAAGATATAACCCATTTAAACCAACAAAACGACCGTCTGTTTCACGCTTTTTATTATTATCGTCATCAAATGTTTCGTTAGATAAAATACCTGTAGCGGTCAGTTTTAATTTAGGTTGTAGCCAACGCGAGCCTTTAACAGTAATGCCCTTATTCCAGCTATAGGGGTTATCGGCATAAATGCGTTTACTAACAAACGGCGTTACGGACACCTCATTTTTGGCATCATCATAACCCACCCCGATCGACGTTGTTAGCAAGTAATCATTATAATCGCTTGCATCCCCAGTGTAGGCTTTTAGTGACGCATTAGCCCCAAAATTGGCATAAAAATTTTCGGGTAAATTTTTGCGTTTGTTGGCACTTAGCGACACTTGTAACCCGCGTCCAGATTCGGGTTCAAGCGTGCTGCCAAAAAGGGCGGATTGCATTTTAGACGACGGCACATCATTCAAGTTATTATCCTGCAAATAGCTGGCTGAGGCATCAAACGCCCAATCTTCTTGCCTATCAATGGCCGTTATGAGCCCTTGTACTTGTGCTTGAATAGGCGCAGGTAGGCCTGCTGCTTGTAGTTTTAACAATTGATTTTTTGCCGATATATACTGTTTATCCGCATATAGCGCCTGCGCCATATTTAAGCGTACAGGATGAAAATCTGGATTGTCTAGCAACATAGCTTTATAGATCGCGATAGCCTGTTTATTTTGCTGATTGCTGCGATAGACCAGCGCATCGGCAAAATTAATTAACATCGGGTCTTTTATATCGAGTTGTTTATAATAGGGCAACAAACGCTCAACAGTTTGCATATCCTGCGCCGCAATGGCCGTATTTAAAAATTTGGTGAACAATAAAGGGTCTGACTGTAGGGTTTTTAAATCATAGGTTTGTTGAGTGTTTGCTACAGCTTTGCGCTGTAGTGCCTCACGAATCTCATCATCAGAAACTTTTGCTGTCGGTACCGTGTCTGTCAATAAAGTTGTTTTGCCTTCTCGGTTTACCAGCTCCGATGCCAAATCCGTTGAATCATCAATCACTATGGTTTCGTTTTCTGCTAGGGCGCTTGAGGTATACGTAGCGGCTATCAGTATAACGGTGTGCGCGAATCTTGTTTTTGAAATATGATGTGCCATGGTCGTCCTTGCCAATGAGTATCTGTGGTAAATATATATGCTAAGTGAATCTATCACTTTATGCGAGAAAAAAAACGCCCTAAGGCGTTTTTTGTTGATAAATTAGGCTAATAACGTGTGAAGTAAAGACTACTGTTTTTGCGCGCCAAAGGTACCTTGGAAGGTGGTGCCTTCGCCCGGCTCTATGCCCTGCCCACCACGTTGGATGGCGTTTACATAAACCCCACCTAAGAACTGAGCATCATCACCGTAGAATCCGCCCGACGTATGGATAACGCCTGGCTCATTTTGATTGGCAAACGTGCTTCCACTGATGTCGGCCGCAATTTTAATCTGGTTTCCAGCTGGCATATAGGTATAACTGGCTGGCTTAAAGGTAAGCGTCCCGTCAAGCTTATTGTTGATAAAGTCAACATTAAACGCCGATGTGCCGTCTACCGCCGGACCCATAGTACGAGGACCTGCCTTCATATGTACTTGCTCAATATAGGTGGCCACCCCATTGTACTTAACCATACCATCGTTAATCTTGTTATCCACATTGTACTTTGCCAGATCTTTCATATAGGCCATGTCAGCTGCGCTGGTGGCATTACCCTGTACATAAACATCCGATATCCGGGCGCGTGCATTACCTGACAAAGTGGCATCACCATAAACATGACCGATTTGCATTTGTGAATTAAAATTACGATACACCGAATCATAATTATAAGTTAATGCTAAAGCGGCAGGAAGTTGCGTAGTACCTTTATATTGCTTAAAGCCGTTGCCATAATCAGTATCTGCCGCTACGGCAACAACAATGTCCGACCCTCTATAAGTGGACTTAAATGAGTTGGGAGAGGTCATCTCTGGACGGATTTTAATCTTGCCGTATGCGGTGAAGTTATCACCTAACTGATTATCAATAGGAACGGTCGCGCCGTCTTTTACTTCAGTCGCGGTAAAGTCTGACTTGTCATTACGAATCTCAGCAAACCCGACCGCATCAGCAATGGTCAAATATTTCGTACTACTCAAGGTGTTAATCTGATAACCGGTTAAAGCCGTGTCGGCAGGCGCTACAGGATTAACAGGTGGCGCGGGTGCTGGAGCAGGCGCAGGCGCAGGCGCCGGAGCAGGTGCTGGAGCCGGTGCTGGGACAGGTGCTGGAGCAGGTGCCGGTGCTGGAGCAGGTGCCGGTGCTGGAGCAGGTGCCGGAGCTGGAGCAGGTGCCGGAGCAGGTGCTGGAGCCGGAGCAGGTGCTGGAACAGGTGCCGGAGCTGGAGCAGGTGCCGGAGCCGGAGCAGGTGCCGGTGCCGGAGCAGGTGCCGGAGCTGGAGCAGGCGCTGGAGCAGGTGCTGGAGCCGGGGCAGGCGCAGGCGCAGGCGCTGGAGCAGGTGCTGGAGCAGGCGCTGGAGCCGGTGCTGGAGCAGGTGCCGGAGCAGGTGCCGGAGCAGGTGCCGGAGCAGGAGCCGGAGCTGGAGCCGGAGCAGGTGCCGGGGCTGGAGCAGGTGCTGGAGCCGGGGCAGGCGCTGGAGCAGGCGCTGGAGCCGGAG
>JAGLBE010000119.1 GCA_018260445.1 Psychrobacter sp. | reverse complement strand
CATAAAGAGTGATAGGGAGGAGAGTGAATGGATAGAGAGCAAGGAAGGAGATAGAGAGAGAGAGAGAGAAAGAAAGCGAGAGAGTTATGAAAGAGCTAGGTAAAAAGAGGAAGAATGGAGATAAAGAGTGATAGAGAGAGCATTAATAGAGAGCAAGGAAGGAGAGAGAGAGAGAGATAAAGAGAGAGAGAGAGAGAGAGAGAGAGAGATAGAGAGAGAGTAAGAGAGATAGAGAGAGTGATAGAGTTAGAGAGAGTGAGAAAGGTAGAGGTAGAGAGAGAGAGAGTGAGAGAGAGAGATGGAGAGAGTGAGAGAGATAGATAGAGTGAGAGAGGTAGAGAGAGAGAGAGAGAGGTAGAAAGAGTGAGAGAGGTTGAGGGAGAGAGAGAGAGAGAGAGAGACTGAGAAAGGAAAGCGATCGCGCCTTAGGAAGAAGACAACCCCTCGCGAGTAGAAGACAAACGAGTCTTCTTGGAAAAGGAATTCGCACACGATTTACATGCGCGAACCACCTGTGGCTTCTCAATGTAAAAAAAAAAAAAAATAAAAATAAAAATAAAAATAAAAATGAAAACTTTCGGAGCGGCGGAGGGGAACCAAAAAATAAATCTCGAACGAATCGATACGATACGATTCGAGATATCGTTTCTCCCATCCCTTCGGCCATTGCGGTCGCATGGTGATTGCGTCACGGAATCGAATTAATGGAAGGCGCCCTCCTCCGGCCCCGCCGCCGCCATTTTCCCGCTCGCCAACCTTGCCGTTCGAGAATCGGCATCTTGTTTATTGGCTTTAAGGCGAAACGGGAAGGGTGATTTGAAATTTGGCGCTTTGTTTAGCTTAC
>JAGLBE010000118.1 GCA_018260445.1 Psychrobacter sp. | reverse complement strand
ACAGGATAAGATAGGGTCAACACTGGATAAACGCTGGGCACTGGATGTGGGGGCTAGCCGTGCCCATATCGATTATGCCCATTCGCAAGCAGATGGCACACAAGATACTGAAGTATCCGCAGCATGGCAGTGGTTTTTTTAACCTTGTCATACTGCCAAACTAAAGCGGTCAAACGCTAACGCTAACGTTTACGGCTAAACTTACGCAACTTTTTATGGTTAATCTCTGCCATAGCATGCTCGATATCCTCGTCGGTTAAATTAGCTACATGGTGCAATATCTGCATGACATCAGGGCTCAGCACGTAATGGGCATGCTCAGCAATATCATCTATCCGTTTGTCAAAGGTAAGCGTACCTGTAGTCTCATCTTGATGAATATAGTCCAAACGCATTAGCGCCTGTAAAAAGCTGGTAAATAACGCACGGTCAAAAAAGTCGGGGATATCATCGGCATACAACACCGACAAACGCTGGCCTAATAAATGGCACAAATCAACCACCTGTTCGCTACTTAGCTTGCCCGAGCCTTGCTGTGATAGCAACGCTAAGGTCATAAAGTAGCGCTCTAAACTTTGCGACACTGGCGCTGCCAGCATTTCAAGCTGCTGGTGTTGTTCGCTGTTGTTGTCGGGTGCACCTAATACGCCATCGCCTAGGTCAATCATTATGCCTTGGGCCATTAAATTAGTGAGTTTTTGCGCAATGATGCTCGGCAGCTCGCGCGCTGAATAATGCAAAAATAGCTCGCTTTGCAAAAACGGGTAAAGCTGGGTAACAATGCTATCGAGCTGCTGACGTTCGATACGGCCATTACGAATCACCAGCGCCGCCAAAAAGGACGATAACATA
>JAGLBE010000117.1 GCA_018260445.1 Psychrobacter sp. | reverse complement strand
TTAACAGAACAAAGTTATACACCTTAAGTCATTATATCGAGGTGCAAAGCTTGGCACAGTGGATGGCAGAGCATCCCATACCCAGCTTAAACCAAGTGCGCTTAATCGTGTCACAGATAGCCAAAGGGTTGCAGGCCATGCACCGTGCCGAGATAATACATCGAGACTTAAGACCTGAGAATATACTGATTGACAGCAACGATACCGTTACCATTATTGATTTTGGCGAAGTGTCCATCGCTGGGTTAAATACGGATGACGTGAATACCTTAATACCTGGCAGTTTACAGTATGCTGCACCAGAGTATTTGTTAGGAGAACAAGGCAATGCCCAAAGCGATGTGTTTTCGCTTGGCGTACTCACCTATCAAATGTTAAGCGGGCACCTACCCTTTGGCTTAAAGCTATCTAATGCTAATAGCAAAAAAACATTGCAACAATTAAAAGTTCGTCCACTCATACAATATGGCGTCAACATCCCAGATTGGGCTGCCTATAGCATCAATAAAGCCTTGGCTATTGACCCAAAAAGACGTTATGCAGAGGTCGCAGAGTTTGAATATGAACTCAATCATCCCAGTCAAGATTTCACACCCTTACGTAAGGCCGCATTAATAGAACGCGACCCGGTACGCTTTTGGCAGGGGTTAAGCTTTTGCTTATCTCTCTTAGTAGTGATGTTGTTAATAAAAGATTATTTATAGCCTTTGTTTACTGCTATATCCTTAAAACCATATCACTAACTATAGTCAGCGAACTACTAAACGGTTACGGTGCTAACCTGGTTAAGCCTACTCCAATAGTACTTGCACTCGGTTGCCTTGTCACCATTTTAGACTTCTTTGACTATATTAG
>JAGLBE010000116.1 GCA_018260445.1 Psychrobacter sp. | reverse complement strand
ATTCAGGGAGTAATTCATTTTGCTGCTGAATCACATGTAGACAATAGTATCAGAAATCCAGGTGTATTCATTGAAACTAATGTGAATGGAACTTTCACATTATTAGATGTCGCCTATAAATATTGGATGCAAAAGCCTTTTAGTTTTAAAGTGGGTTATGAAAACTGTAGATTTCACCATATTTCAACGGATGAAGTATATGGAACGCTTAATGAAACTGATTTATTTACAGAAGAAACACCATACGCACCCAATTCTCCTTATTCTGCGTCTAAAGCATCAAGTGATATGATTGTTCGTTCGTATCAGGAAACTTATGGTATGGATACGGTGATTACCAACTGCTCTAATAACTATGGTCCTAAACAGCACGATGAGAAACTGATTCCTACTATTATTAGGAAAGCACTAAGTAATCAGCCAATTCCTATTTATGGTGATGGTAAAAACATTAGAGACTGGCTATATGTATTAGATCATTGTAAAGGCATTGACTTAGTTTATCATTCTGGAAAAACTGGTCATGTCTATAATATTGGCGGTAGAAACGAGCGAACCAACCTTCAAATTGTTAATACTATTTGTGCTAATTTAGATCATAAAGTACCTAGAAAAAATCAGTCTTCGTATTCAGATCTTATTTCTTTTGTTGAGGATAGAGCCGGTCATGATAGAAGATATGCCATTGATGCAACTAAATTAGAGCAAAATCTCGGTTGGCAAGCTGAGGAAAACTTTGATACTGGTATTATTTTAACGATTGATTGGTATTTAAATAAGTATAAGTAACAGAACAAATTTAAAATATAATCTGATTTTTGTGGGGTATGTTGTGCTAAACCACACTATAAGATT
>JAGLBE010000115.1 GCA_018260445.1 Psychrobacter sp. | reverse complement strand
ATAATAACAATAACAACAGCACCCTCGGAATAAAAAATAATAATAATATTTATTTAATTATATTATTAATTATTATTAATGAATAAATAATAACAATAATAACAACAACAACAACAGCCTCGGAAAAATATAACGCAGTTTAATAAACAAATAAACAACAATTTGAGTGATGACAACGATAATTCAATGATAGTAGAAGAATGGTATTAATGGCAGCAACAACGACAGCAAATAATAATAGAAATAAATTAATTGTAATATTAATTACTATTAATGATTAAATAATAACAATAATAATAACAATAACAATAACAATAACAGCCTCGCAAAAACATAACGCAGTTTAATAAATAAATAAACAACAATTTGAGTGATTACAACGATAATTCAATGATAGTAGAAGAATGGTATTAATGGCAGCAACAACGACAACAATGGCAATAGTACTCAATAATAAAATTCTAATATCATTAATGAGAATGGTGACGAGGTTGACGATTAAAAAAAAACGGAAAATCACAAGAATGAGAAAAGTTAATAAATAACTACAATAAAATAACTTTAAATAACCAATAATGGAACCGTGAAATATAATTTTAAATCGATCACAATTTAAATGACTGTGTTGAAAAACTTTTTGGGTTATAAGGTCGCATGAAGATGATGCAGTGGTAGTAGTAGAAAAAGAAGAACAGTCGGAGCAGTAGCAGCAACCACAATAACAACAATAACAACATAATATTTAATTAATTAGTAGTAGTAATAATAATAATTATAATTTGACAGCAAACACAGATGCCACATTTACGGATGAAAATATATTTATTACTCTATTAAACGAATTTTTATACTTATTAT
>JAGLBE010000114.1 GCA_018260445.1 Psychrobacter sp. | reverse complement strand
ATTTATATGGCTCACTTGCCACAACGGGGCGAGGTCATGCTACGGATACTGCCTGCATATTGGGGTTATTGGGTTTTGAAGCCGACAAGATTGACACCACTAAGGTGGCGCAGTACTTAAAACCCGTGCTCGATTACCAACGCCTCAACCTTGACCATATCCATCTTATTGATTTTAATTATGCACAAGATATCGTTTGGCATATTCAAACCAGTTTGCCTTATCACCCTAACGGATTACGCTTTACAGCATTTACTGCCAATGGCGAGTGCTTAGAGCGCACCTATTATTCTATCGGTGGCGGTTTTGTCGTGTCCGAAGAAGAATCTGACGTGATGCTGTCGCTGAGTGCAGCAACGAGTCAACATAGTGATTTTGATTCAAGCACAAGCCCAGCGGTAATTGATAATAGTGATAAGAGCAGTCAAGAAGTGCTGGATAACACGCAAAAAGCTATTGATAGCAGTGTGCCTTACCCTTTTGATAACGGTGAAGAGCTTTTAGCGCATTGTCGGCAACATCAACTTAGTATCAGTCAGGTCATGATGGCGAATGAGTTAAGCCTACGGGATGCAAGTTCAATCAACACCTACCTTGATAAAATTTGGGACGTTATGCAGCAGTGTGTTAACAATGGCTGTTATAGCGAAGGTATTTTGCCGGGTGGCCTTAACGTGAAACGACGGGCTAAAATGTTGCATCAGCAATTACTGCAAGAAGACATAGAGGGAGCCAAGCATCCCGAAAAAAACAGCGATAAGTTAATGGCGATGGATTGGGTAGATTTATATGCCCTAGCCGTCAATGAAGAAAACGCCAATGGCGGGCGGGTGGTGACAGCCCCGACCAATGGTGCCGC
>JAGLBE010000113.1 GCA_018260445.1 Psychrobacter sp. | reverse complement strand
GGCTCTTTTACTGGGTTTAAAGTCGTTGGCGGCACAGGTGTACAATCTCTCACCTCTCGGCCGCCCCAGCGCGCAGGATTTAATGCTTTTGCACTCTCTATCGTCTGCTTACGCTTTGCTAGAATGACTTTATCCTCACCCATATGGCGCTCATGAGGGGTCACAAACCCTGAGTTTAATCATGTCACCTAGATAAGATGACAGTAAATATTAAAACGCGGAATCCAGTGTATCAATGGATTCCGCGTTTTTTTGTGGGTGCGATAAAACTGTAGTCAACATAATAGTGGTTAAATTCGCAAGTCTAGCAGCTGTAAAATCTGTGATATTGACACCTAGGTATATCTTATATATCATGAATAAAATTCATTATATATAAAATAAGATGAAAAATATTAATTTAAAACCAAGCCAGAAACTTATTGATTTGAGTAAAGCTAAGTTTATTATCCATCCTCACTCTGAGGATGCACTCACTCTATGGCAACGGTTTAGATCCAGAAATACTGAAATAGACTTTTTTGGTTTAGACAAATTCTATCGACCACCTCTAAGGTTGATAGCGGGAAATGGCAGCACACTGTATTTTGTTAACGATTTTGCTAGGGTCGATAACATATTGTTATCAAGTAGCTCAGATAAGTACCCATGCTTAATTACACCAGAAAGCATCCAAGATATTCAGATGCTGGCATGGGCTGAGGTTGTCAAGTTGGTATTTTCGAAAGATATCCATCACCCTCAGCTGTTTAACGCACTCAAGCAGATGGCTCCAAAATATGTTAAGTAATCGAACAAAATTAAATACCTACGCTTTAAAAGTAGAATAATTTATCGACAGGGAATGACCGATATTTGCA
>JAGLBE010000112.1 GCA_018260445.1 Psychrobacter sp. | reverse complement strand
CTTAACAGCTGCTAAATAAACAACGCCTATTGCCAACTGGGTAAATGTTGATAAATGAACGATTTCGTTTGGCTGTAATTTGGCTTTATGACATAGTTCATTAAATATCATTGTCCGCCGCAGTAAAACTGGAATCCTATTATCTTTATAAATGGCACGCATTGCAAAGCCCCTTGTAATTAAATCAACAACTATCATTGATCAAAAACAAATAGGACACAATGGTTGGCAACAAAAAACGATCAATAGCCTTTGTTTAAAGCCCTATAATCAACTCTTTAAGCTCAATGTATATTTAAGTGATAAGTGTTCATGTTAGAACGCTTTAATGTATTGGTCATTTGCACAATATAATATCATTGGGGGATGACGGGAAACGACAAACAAAAAAGGCCTAAGTCATGCGATCAAAGAGAGCTATATATATGATTGAAGTAGTCGAGGTACTATCTTTAACGATAGGGATAGAAGCCAATAGCAAAGAAGAGTCTCTAGAAATGGTGCAAGACAATTACCGTAAAGAGCACATAGTTTTAGGTAATGAGCATCACGTTAATACAGAATTCATACTAAAATACATTACCTATGATTAACTTTTAAATGACTATTTATTTACTAATTAGGATAAACAAATTCGCAGTATAGTCTGTCTCAGGTAAATCCACTACGGTGTTGCCCGCCTCAGATGTACTCACTGTACTATCTTCAGTCGGCCGCCTCGTAGCGAAATTATCTGAGTTTGACTATATCTTCTAATCTCAAAACTCCTACCCTACTTTTTTAACCCCGCCTGAAACGCCTTATAATCCTTAGCGGTTTGATCCACTGCCTCGAGCATCGGCACATGGCCGATATCTGGCATCA
>JAGLBE010000111.1 GCA_018260445.1 Psychrobacter sp. | reverse complement strand
ACCCTATAAAACAGAAAAATATAGGGGATTAAAATGGCGAGAACCGCAATAACTGACAACATATGGGAACAATTACAAACAACCATGAAAGCGCACGGCTGTCATCAATGGAAGAACGACCGTACTGTTATGGAAGCCATACTATGGAAGCTAAGAACAGGTGCACCATGGCGAGACATACCTATTGAGCTAGGGTCATGGAAAACCGCCTATAACCGCTTTAACCGATGGTCTAAAAAAGGCCTGTGGCAGAATTTTTTTTTGACCTACGAAAAGAAATTGACAAAGAATGGGTATTCATCGACGGAAGTTATGTACGGTGTCATCAACATGCAAGTGGAGCTCGGCGTGGTTTCGATAGAGCAATTGGACAAAGCCGTGGCGGAAACACGACAAAAATACACCTATGTGTGGACTCGCATGGAAATCCGCTCGATTTTAAAGTCACTGGGGGTAACGTGCACGACAGTCAAGTTGCAAACGACTTGATAGAAGTCATACAAGAAGCCCAGTATTTTATCGCTGACAAAGGGTATGACTCGCAAGAAATCAGAGATAAAGCTATAGAACACGGTATCAAAGCTATTATACCAAAGCGTAAAAATGCCAAGCAACCTAACCCTGATTTTGATAGCTACCTTTATAAATTACGCCACTTAGTCGAGAATGCATTTGCACGATTAAAGCAGTTTCGTAGTATTGCTACTCGCTATGAGAAATTAGCTCGTAATTTTAAATCGATGCTTTACTTGGCTTGCTCTATTATTCATGCTAAGTTAAATTGAGGACACGCCCTAATATTTGCATTTATATTATCAATAATAAGCCGGTACAAGTATTTGAGAAGTTTAAACAATATCGTTTTGGCGAT
>JAGLBE010000110.1 GCA_018260445.1 Psychrobacter sp. | reverse complement strand
CAATATCGGCGACTAACAACTGGTCTTCCACTTGTTCTAATAGCTCATCGTCAATCTCTTTACCACCAATTAAGATATTGGCGACACCCTCTGCCAAGTTTTTTCGTGATTTGGTGAGTCCCGTTTTCATACGGTTAAACCAGCTACCGCTCGCTTTGTCTTTGTTGCTATTGATGTTGTTACTAGTGTTGGTGTTGGTATTGCTGGTATTGAAATTAGCATCGGGTTTTGCGTGAATGCTATCTGCTGCTTGAACAGCGGTTATCGTTATCGGGTTAGGCATTGTCGGCGGTGCGATTGGTGCTGGCACTGGCATTGGGGTAGTCGGCGCAGCTTCTAATATTGACAGTTGCGCTGCACTGTCAGCCACTATGTTGGTGTTAGCAGCGATGTCAGGGCTTATAGCGGGTACGGCGGGCGTTGACGCCATTGTGGTGCTGTGAGTTGAGACCGTTTGGCCATGGTTTTGCGGGGCTTCGATAATTGGGATGTCTACTATGACCGGTAAACTTGGTAGCGTGATGTCGTCATCCTCTACCTCATCTAAGCTGCCGTCTAAATCAATCATGACACGGGTGGGGTTGTTGGCGTTATTCATGACGGTCTCTTTTAGATTTATCGATAATTAAATGTCGCTTAATAGGGCTCAGTTTACCACACTCCCCCATTGCCTTTAACCATGAGAGGAATGAAAATGACGGGTTTGCAGCCACAGGCGACCATTTTAATATTTTTTCATAAATGGTTTGACAAGTTTTTTCAACTGTATATAATACACACCCACAGAGCGAGAGCTCAGGGTGATTAGCTCAGTTGGTAGAGCGTCTGCCTTACACGCAGAATGTCGGCGGTTCGAGCCCGTCATCACCCACCA
>JAGLBE010000010.1 GCA_018260445.1 Psychrobacter sp. | reverse complement strand
TTATGTTTCTTTTGATACGTTGTCTTATGCCGTTAATCGGGTTTTTGCAAATATCGGTCATTCCCTGTCGATAAATTTTTCTACATTTAAAGTATAGGTATTTAATTTTGTTCGATTACTTAGTAATGAAATGTTATTCATAAATCAAGCAAATTATACCTATTATCTGCTTATGGTTGCGTGGTCATATATACATACACCGATTCGGAACAGAATAATTTTATTAATGAACATTGGTCGAATTATTAAATACTACCCTTTTATTTTTTAATGAATTTATAGTCGTAGATAACGCCATTGTTGAAAAATAGTTTGTTATTTAGAAAAAAATTACACCATTAAAATATAGCAAACTTTGGTCTGCTTCTAAGAAAACAGTCTTCCGTAATTTAGTTTTTAGGTTAGCCGCATTGACAGCTCTGCATTGATAACCTATGCTATTTTATAGAGTTGCTAGCTAAGCCATAGCACTGATAGTGTTATCCGAGTACTTGCCTTGGGTAATGACTAGACTGTCAGCTGCGTTGGCGGCAGTACCCTACAGCCTGTACTAGGCTATCTTGTAGTCACGCTTCTGGTTCAAGATTTGATAATAAGTGACTGCCAGCAGAGGCCTTACAAACCCTGACTTGCGATATCACCTGACCTTTTTAACTGCATCATGCTCAATAGTTATTTTAATCGATAACTGATGACTATGATTAGTAATCGTCATGATAGATTGGATTGGTTATTAGATTGAGATAAGATTGAGATAAGATTGAGTTGGGTTGTTATCATAGGCAGCATTTATGCTATTAAATTCTCCAGTGATTTGTTGGTATTGTCTCGCTTTATAGGCCTATGAAAGCAAACAGCGCAGTAAAATAATATAGCTAAAAACAATCATCATTTTATGGTTTTAACGGCTACTGTTTTGCTACTGCCATTTTTTACCCCATGATTATATTGTCGGTTTAGTGGATGAAAGATAATTTAGTTATTAACGTGCCGTTAACCATGCTAATAAGTTATTTTCATTGACATATAATTGGCTTATAATTATTGGCTTTTTTAAACCAAAGCATCTTCATTACAATATATTGAATACGCTTTGTTAAGAAGTTTTAGTTAGCAATGCCTGCTGATTAAATCATGTATTTTTAGAAAATTATCTTGTTGAAAATTTAATTAAACAAACTTTTTAATCCAAACATCAAAATGGTTAAGCCAATGGCTTCTATTTTTCTGCACTTTAGTATGGTTTTTATAAGATTAGCAAAACCAAATGATCGTTTGTACATTACTGATCATAAACTGAAACTTTGCAAATGATGGGCTATCTTTACTTGCCAACCTTGATGTACTTTTTAGTTTTATCTTTTTCAGTTTTATCTTAGGAAAATATTTATGAAACTCTCATTGTTAACGGGTCTAATAGCTGCTACAACCCTAACCAGTCTTAGTGCCTGTAATAACACCCTGCCTAAGCAGCATGACATAAACACCAAACCTATTATAACGGCCAAACAGGCTGCCGACGCTAGCAACCACAGCGACGATACTCACACATCCACTTGGGGCTATAATGGTGCAAAGGGCCCTAACTTTTGGGGTAATGTGAGCGGCAATGAACAATGTAAAATTGGCCAAGAGCAATCGCCCATCAATATTACTAGCGTGCTATTGGATCAACATAAGGCACCAAAATCGACCTTTGGCGTGAGCACCCTTGACGTGACCAATAACGGACACACTATTGTGTATACCCCAAGAGATGATAACAACACAACCTTGATTGATGGCGACGTGTATACGCTCAAACAATTTCATTATCACACCCCAAGCGAACATCAAATATCTGGCATTAACTATCCTGCCGAACTGCATTTTGTGCACGCTAATAAAGCAGGCAATCTGGCCGTTATCGGGGTGATGCTAAACCCTACTGCGGCACTCCCTGCTTTACAGGGCCTTGCTGATAGTAGTGTTGCTGCTAGTCATGGCAATCCTACTGCAATAAATGCTCCTACTATAGATATTGCAAAACTCATACCATCTGATAGCAGCTTTTATCATTATGCCGGCTCTTTAACCACGCCGCCATGCTCCGAAAAAGTGCAATGGTATGTCGCTAGTCGCCCATTAGCGGTATCCCAAGCCGAGTTAGTCACCTTAACCTCATTGTATAACGGCAATAACCGCCCGGTGCAGCCACAAAGAACCCGTAATGTGACCTTAATTAAGTAGCTAATTAAGTAACTAATTGGCCCAATATCAAAACCCAAAAAAGCCTAGACAGTAGCCTCTGTCTAGGCTTTTTGATAGGGTTTGTATATTATTAATCATACGGGTGCAATCAAGCTGAACAATACAGCCTAATTGGGTAAAAACTAACCCGATATTAGAACAAGCGAGCGGCGGATGCTATGCTTTGCTATACCGTTATGCGCCTAACGGCGAAACACATTGAGTAAAATACTCACGACGATGCTAACAATTATCATCGTAACAATGGGAAAATAGATTCGAGTATTATTGGACTGATAACGGATATCGCCTGGCAATTTACCAAACCAAGAAAACGCATTGGGGAAAAACATCCAAACCAAACCGCCAATCACTAAAATAATACCGATTAAAATGACAAATTTAGGCATAATACCCTCGAGTTTTAAAGAAATACGGCTTATTATAGACTGTTTTAGGGCATTAAACGTCGCAAATCAGTACGGTTTTGGCGAAGGTTTACTAAGATAAATGCATGGGTTGCTAGGTTTACTTGTCATTTAAACGGCTAATGTCAAGCTACTTTGTTTGACCTATCAGCCTGCTTATATGGCGCTTAATTTGCTAGAATAGACCGCTAAAGATTGATTAAACTAAATATCATTAAAGTGGCAAAGCGGTAAAGCTGAAAGCGGCAAAGCGGCGCATTAAGAGTTTAGCAACCCGCCAATTGACCAGACAACCAATTAGACAACTAGTAAGATAATGAAAAAAAGCGACTAATAGGAAAACTATGCATATTTTAATTATTGGTTCAGGCGGCCGTGAACATGCTATGGCGTGGCAGTGTGCTAAAGATGATGACGTGAGTACCGTGTTTGTAGCCAACGGCAATGCAGGCACAGCACAAGAAGCCAAATGTCAAAATATTGATTTAGATTCGAACGACCATGCTGCGGTGATTGCCTTTTGTCAACAAAATCATATCGCACTGGTTATTGTTGGCCCAGAGGCGCCCTTGGTGGCAGGGCTGGTGGATGATTGCCGCAATGCTGGCATCGCTATCTGGGGCCCGACCAAATACTGCGCCCAGCTTGAGGGTTCTAAAACCTTTGCCAAAGAGTTCATGGTCGCCCATCATATTCCCACCGCTCAGTACCAAGCCTTTACCGAGGTTGAAGCGGCATGTGCTTATGTGGACAAGCAAAGCATGCCTATTGTGATTAAAGCGGATGGACTGGCCGCGGGTAAAGGGGTGATTGTTGCCGAGACGCTTGCGCAGGCACAGGCGGCGATTGTAGATATGCTATCGGATAATAAGTTTGGTGACGCCGGACACCGGGTGGTTATCGAACAATTTTTGCAAGGTGAAGAGGCAAGCTTTATCTGCATGATAGATGGCAAAAATATTTTGCCTATGGCCACCAGTCAGGATCATAAACGTATCGGGGAGGCGGACACGGGCCCCAATACAGGCGGCATGGGGGCATACTCCCCTGCGCCTGTGGTCACCGATGTGGTCTATCAAAAAGTGATGACCCAAGTGATTGCACCGGTTGTTAGTGCTATGCAACAAGCAGGTCATCCCTATACCGGTTTTTTATACGCGGGATTGATGATTGACGCCAACCAAGACCCGTATGTGATTGAGTTTAATTGCCGCTTTGGTGACCCTGAAACCCAGCCTATTTTGATGCGCTTGCAATCTTCCTTAGTCAAGTTAATCGTACAGGGTATCAGCGGCAACCTTCCTACTGACGCTAAGTGGGATAACCGTGCCGCCCTAGGTATTGTACTCGCCTCAGCAGGCTATCCTGAATCCTCTTCTAAAGGCGACATCATTACAGGATTGCCACCCAGTGATGCGGCTAATTGCGCTACCCTAAAAGTGTTTCATGCGGGCACCAAGTTAAAAGATGAGCATATCTTGACTAACGGTGGCCGTGTGTTGTGTGTAACGGCGCTGGGGGATAGCATTTTTGCAGCGCAGCAATCTGCCCTTGAGTGTATCGCCGCTATTCGCTTTGATGGGGCGCAGTACCGACGAGATATTGGCTATCAAGCTATTGCCCGTGAGTCGTTATAACCTGCTGGTTATTTGTTGTATTGCAGACGATGCCGCTTTTTTGCTCAAGTTACATTCATTACCTTTGCATATTTTACATAGGCTAACCATGGCAAACCCCCATCCTACTTCAGACAATAAAGACACTCGTTTGTCTAATGCGTCCGATTCGTCTCATTCGACTCATGAATCCCACTCATCTATCTTGCCTGACGCCCAGGCCGACGCTGTTGTAGCCGCTCAAAAGTTGCCACTCAATGAGATTGAGTCGCTTAAAACCTCGCGTTTAGATCGTAGGTTGTCTATTGCTAAAACTTCTTTAAATATTGGTAGACGTTGGGCGGGCAACAGTATGGGGGGGCTTTTTTTGAGTAAAGAGGCCAAGTTGGCGCGCAATCAGGCGTTTATGGAGGAACAAGCCACTTATTTGGTTGATGAACTCGGTAAGCTAAAAGGCTCTGTGGTCAAGGTGGGGCAAATGCTGGCGTTATATGGGGAGCATTTTTTACCCCCCGAGATTACCACTGCCCTACAGCGGCTTAATGACAATACCGCAAGCCTCCCTTGGTCAGTGGTTGAGCCAAATCTGCGCCGTCAGCTTGGGGCAAAACTTGACGAGCTAGAGGTAGAAACCACCCCTATTGGTACCGCTTCGTTGGCTCAAGTCCACCGAGCCACTATTAAAGCCACTCAGCAGCAAGTGGTGTTAAAAATTCAATACCCAGGGGTTGCTGACGCTATTGAATCTGACTTAAGCCTGTTTAAACGTCTGCTTAAGGTGACCAATGCGGTACCACAAACCAAAGCGCTTGATGACTGGTTTAATGAAATCCAAGATTTGCTGCAGGTTGAGGTAGATTACGTCGCCGAAGCGGCCACCACAAAACGTTTTCATGCTCGTCTACAAACAGACAATCGTTATATTGTGCCCGAAATTGTCGACGCTTATTCTAGCGAGCGTCTGTTGTGTATGAGTTATGAGGCGGGTGTTCCCGTCACCAACTTGGACTTAAAAAAACTCTCGCAACAGCGCCGTGATGCGCTGGGTCAAGCCACGATTGATATTATGCTTAATGAGATTTTTGTGTGGGGTGAGATGCAAACCGACCCTAACTTTGGCAACTATCTTATTCGTCCTATACTACAACCAGTACTGCAACCAGCGGATGCCCATGATACGACGTTAGGCACAGACATTGCCCCAAACGTAGCAATAGACAAACTGATTTTATTAGACTTTGGGGCGATGCGGCAATTTGACGCTCACTTATTAACCATTGCGCGCGGTTTAATTTTGGCAGGGTTTCATCATAATAAAGCGCAGATGATGCACTCTATGCGTGGCTATGATTTTTTTGATAAAATGAGCGAGCCGGTCAAATCCAATTTGGCAGATGTTTTTCTGCTGGCAACCGAGCCCTTTAGAGACCCTAATTTGGCGGAGCAAGGGGCAAATAGCCATGTAGATGCTGAGGGTTATTATCGCTGGTCAAGCAGCAATTTACACAAAAGAATTATGGAACTCTCTGGCAGCGCCATGCAATCTTTAGAGTTTAGCTTGCCGCCTAAAGAATTTATGTTTATCAGTCGCAAATTTATTGGTGCTTATACTTTTTTAACGGTGCTTGATGCTCGCACGAATACGTATGACACGCTTAGTAAATTTGTTGCGCTGCGCTAGAAGACAACGTGATTTTTATAGGTGTTAACGCCGTATTCGCCTTTGGCATCCAGTTATAAGTTCAGTTATAAAATGACACGTTTCTCGTTTATATGGATAGTTTGTATGGATAGTTTGTATGGATAGTTTGTATGGATAGTTTATATTGATAGGTAGATGGCTAACCGAAATAGCATACCCTGCTAATTTATGTCTTACTGGTTGTGTAACTTATTTATCCTCGATATAAAAGATATGGCTGTCGCAATGACAGTCGCCGCCATTTGAATCTTTTATCACCTCGCATTTTGACTGGCTAAAGGCTGAAGCCACATCACAGGCTAAAGTTGTATGTGCCGTATCGGGGATGACCCAAGCCCCTTGCATCGTCATGTGTTCACGCAAATAATCAACTGTTGTTTTTTGCCCTGCGTCTTGCTTATTAAGCCAGTGTCTGCTTACCTTGATAGCCAACCCTGCGACACCATTGGCGCTACCCACATAAAAATAGTAGCCTGACTTAAGGGTAGTCGCCCCTAACTTAGGTAGGATAATGTGCGTTGACTCTTGCAAATGCATCAACAAGATATATACGCCCCCCAAGCGTGGCAATAACATAGGTTTTGCTACCCAGCGTAAACCCACAGACCACTGATGACTGGGCAGCAGTTGCTTGATATTAAAGGGTGCCTCTAGCATTAAACGCCTCCGTCTGTTTACTGGCAATCAGGGTAATAGGGTACTGTCATATTTTAGTTTGTCATTATTAGGTCGCTTGATGGTGATGTCGCTTTACCTGACGTCACTTTACAGAAGACAAATAAATCATGTTGATTCAAACGGGTATTAAACCTACAAGTTATTCGTTTACAATAGCGATTTTAATAGGTCTAATCGCTATTTACGATATCGGAATTTAATAGTGCAACATTTTGTATGTCGAAGCTGACCAATTATCAAAATCAGTCTGCTAATTAACAGGTTTTACGCCTGCAATTTTGCAAAATTTTCGCTACCTTGTGCCTATTTTATCTTAAAATGGGGCACAAACTTGTTCTGGGTACCTTCTACTTTTGACTCGCTAGTTGTCATATGGTTCTAGTGTTATTATAAGCATGAGTAATGTTATCTTAACTGGGCTATTACTCGCCAAAACTAGAACTCTCTCTAGCTTAATCCGAGACACAAAACGCTCAAATATAGCCTATTCGACCACTGTGGTTGAGTTTTTTTTGGTTTTTTTGACTTGGGTTTCAAAGTCCAATAGCCATAAAAGTTAACACCCGCTATAATTATAACCCTATCTAATAGGTTATGCCGATAGTCGCATCGTATTCGTAAACCCACTATAATAGGTTAAATATTTCAAGAGTAGCCCTGACATGACAACTAGCAATCCCCCACCCGTTAAGGTATACCCTTGCCCCACTTGTCAAAAACCCGCCCCATGGCAGGACAATGCCTTTAAACCCTTTTGCAGCAAGCGCTGTAAACTGATTGACTTAGGCGCTTGGGCCAATGAAGACTATCGCATGCCTGCCGATGACGCCCCTTTCTCAGAGCAGTTTATATAGCTATTTTTATAATTACCTGAACTTACGCAAAAATATAATTTACCACTGTAATAGACGACTGGTGATTATTTTTAGAGCGGCTACGATCACGCTTTAGACGATTTAAAAAGGATTGCCAGTCGTCGTATCTGCTTGATATGCGTAAGTTCAGTAACTACTTTAATAACTATGACAGTATTCCCTCTCAGTCACGACAACGTAGACAACACTCATTTAATCTCTTTTATTTTTGCTTTATAGGACACCTAATGCCAACTCAATCCTCTTATATCATGCCCACCTACGCCCCGCAACCGATTAGCTTTGCGCGCGGTTCAGGCAGTTGGTTGTATACAGCCGATAATACTGCTTACCTTGATGCTCTAACGGGTATTGCCGTTTGTGGGTTGGGGCACTGCCATCCTAAAATTACCACAGCCATTAGCGAGCAAGCGGCCACTTTAGTGCATACCAGTAATTTGTATCGGATTGAGTGGCAAGAAAAAGCGGCCGAATCAATATGTAAAGCGGCTGGCATGGACAGCGTGTTCTTTGCCAATAGTGGTGCTGAAGCCAACGAAGCGGCTTTAAAAATGGCACGATTATATGGCTTTAAAAAAGAGTTTAAACACCCTAAAGTTATTGTTATGCAAAATTCGTTCCATGGCCGTACTTTATTAACCGTTTCTGCGACCGCTAACCCTAAAGCCAAAGCTGGATTTTATACGCTTGATGATGATTTTATCCGAGTGCCCTTTGGTGATATTGCGGCTATTAAACAGGCTGCATTAGATTATGAGGACATCACAGCCATATTGTTAGAGCCTATTCAAGGTGAAGGCGGACTCAATACTGCCAAAGATGGTTTTGGCTACCTTGAACAAGTGCAAGCAGTGTGCGACCAACACGACTGGCTATTTATGCTAGATGAGGTACAAACGGGCAATGGCCGAACGGGCAAATATTTTGCCTACCAACATAGCCAAGCCAAACCAGATGTGTTAACTACTGCCAAAGGCCTTGGTAACGGATTTCCCATCGGAGCGTGCCTGGTAAGCGGACGCGCTAAAGACTTGTTAACCGTTGGCAGCCATGGGTCAACCTACGGTGGTACGCCGCTGGGTAGCCGGGTGGTGCATACCGTTTATGATATTTTAAGCAACAGCGATATTATGAATAATGCCGCCACTGAGGGCGAGTATATTCAAACCACGCTGCAAAATGCGCTTAAAGACTTTGGTGTTAGCACTCGTGGTCAGGGCATGATGATTGGGGTAGTCTTGCCAGAGGGCACCGATTGTAGCACTCTTGTCACCGATGCCCTCAATCACGAAAAATTGATTATCAATGTGACCGGCAGCAACGTCATCCGCTTGTTACCCCCTTTAAACATGGCTCGCAACGAGACTAATCAGCTTATTGAGCGCTTGACTCGCCTTGTGCGCCATACATTGGCAAAGAATGAATAATGCCTCGACTGCCTGGGCGTTAAGTAATTGTATTGTAAAGACGGGTTAACTAGGGCGTGTCCTTAATCTAAACGATAATACCTAAAATGAGCACACGCCCTAATAACTTTAAACACTTGGTATTAAAAAGTTGATAATTGCTGCAAACTCATTTTAAGCAAGCTTTGGATAGTTAAGCTGTCAGTATCATCCCCAAGTAATCTTGCTGCTTTAATTGCCATTTGAGCTTCTTTATCTCGATACCCGAGGCTGATTAAAGCGGCCTCAACTTCAGCGAGAATGACCACGTCACTTGATAGCGGCGCAGGCCTAATTTGACTCACGCCATCTAGCGCCAGTCCATCGTCGGCTATGGCATCAAACTTACCTTTAAGCTCGATAAGTAGCCGCTGCGCCGTTTTTTTACCAATCCCCGGTACTCGGGTTAATGCCAATTCGTTATCGCCCTCAACACACTGCTTAAGCTCGCTGACGGACATCGTCGACATCATCGCCAACGCCATTTTTGCGCCTACGCCATTAATGCGTATCAACTGGCGAAACATATCTCTATCTGCTCGGCGCAAAAAACCATACAGTAATTGCGCATCCTCGCGCACATGCAGGTGAGTCCATAACGTGGCCAGTGTATTCAATTGCAAATGGCAAAACGTGGGCAGCGGTAACTCGACCTCGTAGCCAACCCCAGTGCTGGTCATCACGCACGCCACAGGCGCAGATAAATGGCACACTTGGCCTTCAATAATTCCAATCATAATCGTGTTACTGACGTTAAAATTTAAGCTAGAGTATAGCAAAAATCATGGGTATGCATGTTTGTAATCGTGGCAGCAAATCTGCTCTTAAGCTTCTTAAACTAAGTCAAGTCTACTACTGCTCATTAAAAAGCAAGCCGTCACTTGTGCGAAGGCTTGCTTTTTATAACTAGCTAATTTATAACTTTAACATCAAGTGTGACTCGAGTGACATTTAGCGAATTGGCCGAATAGTCGCTAATTGGATAATTGGATAATTGGATAATTGTAAAAATATCTGATATCTGATATCTGATATCTGATTTCAGATATCAGCAATGCCTAAGCTAACATCCCTCGCCATACCGTATCGCTCACCCACACACTTTGATGATTAATACTGCTGATCCGCAGGCACTTTTACTTCAGTAGCCGGATTGAGCGTATTTTTAGTACCATCCACCAGCTCGCTAGCCCCTTGAGATGCGGCAGTAGCGCCATCGCTAACCACATCTACCGCGCCATCGGCAGTAGCCGTTGCGCCATCGGCAACCGCATTGCCGGCAGTTTGCGCGCCTTCTATAGCAGCATCACCGGCTTCGTTTACCTGATTGGTGATAGTTTCACCCACAGTAGTTTCTGTATTATCAGTAACTGCTGGGTCCTCTTTTTTTTGATCACATCCTGTCACTGCCAATGTCGCAACCACAAAACCTGCAACCCATACATTTCGATTTAGCATAGAAACTCCTTCTCTAATAAAGTAACACCCTCTTAAAAACTAAGGCCTAGTCTGTTGACCTAGTTTGTTGACAACATATCCCGCTACCTGAGACAATGTATTGAACAGCGCTCAGTCAAGCCTCGCTGACCTTGTCAACACTGCCAATGATGTTTTAACAGGGTAAAAAAGCATTAAATAATCCCAGCAGTGTAATGTTTAATCAAAACGATTACAAGATAAAGCTACAAAGTTTAAAGACATAGTGTAAGTGCGATACCTAAGCACACAGCGTGTATAGGTTAGGCCGGTGTCTTAGGATAGTGCTCAATAAGCACGGCAACTGCAGGCAACGTCTTGCCCTCAACAAACTCTAAAAAAGCGCCGCCGCCTGTGGACATATAGCTGACCCCGTCTTCGATACCAAACTTATGAATCGCCGCTATGGTATCGCCGCCCCCTGCAATAGAAAAACCCTCACTACGGCTAACAGCTTCGGCTAAGCGCTGCGTGCCTCTACCAAAAGCCTCGACCTCAAACACCCCTACCGGCCCATTCCATAGGATGGTGGCTGCTTGCTCTACCGCACTAAAAATATGGGCGGCACTATCAGCATCGATATCCAAAATCATCTCATCATCGGCTATGTTATGGATGTGGCGACGATGTGGCACGCATGTTTCGAGTGAGTTAATAAAGTTATCAAAATCAATGTCACCCTTATTGGCAACCAATACATATTCTGGCAATAAAACCTGCGTATCTTCCATAATCCGTCGGGCGGTATCTACCATATCAGGCTCATAGAGCGAGGCGCCGACCGAGTGACCTTTTGCGGCAATAAACGTATTGGCAATACCGCCGCCTACGATAATTTGCTCGCAAATTTTTGCCAAGCTGGTCAATACGTCCAATTTAGTAGACACTTTTGAGCCGCCCACTATGGCTACTAACGGGCTTTTGGGGTTTGTGAGCGCTTTATCCAAAGCATCTAGCTCTGCAGACAACAAGGGGCCGGCGCAAACCACTTTACCATCAAGCGCCGCAGCTCGGCTAACCCCTTCGGTTGATGCCTGCGCTCTGTGCGCTGTGCCAAACGCATCCATCACAAATACGTCGCACATATCGGCATAGTGCTGAGCTAGCGTCTCATTATTACTCTTTTCGCCCTGGTTAAAGCGCACGTTTTCTAGTAATACGACCTCACCGGGCTTAATGTCTACCCTGTTGGTCACATAGTCTTTATTTAAGCGCACAGGCAAAGCGAGCTTTTGGCTTAAATAGTCAGCAATAGGTTGCAACGAATACTCATCACTATACACCCCTTCGCTAGGTCGGCCAAGATGAGAGCAAATCACTACAGCCGCCCCTTTATCCAGCGCCATCTGAATGGTAGGCAAGCAGGCTTGTAACCTAGCATCGTTGGTTATGACACCCTTTTGTATGGGTGCATTTAAATCCTCACGAATCAATACCGTCTTACCAGTTAAATCCTGATGCTCCATTCTCGCAAAATTCATAAGGGTGTCCTTGCTTAGCTTAGGGTTAATACTGTTTAGGTTGAATACTTTGATTAAAAACTTTGAGTCGATATTTAGGGTCAATATTTAAGGGCAGTTTTTCAAGGATTCTACCATATTTTTAAATTAGGTTAATTGCTTTTTTGCACCGTCCCCTTTTAGTATTAAGCTGCGCTGTATTTAGATGCTTATTTTATTACCTATTTTATTACCTATTTTATTACCTATTTTATTACCTAAGGATTAAGCTTGGCTAATTGCGATTCGCTACCAAGTCGTCAATACCTGACGCCATTGCTCACATTTTGCGTCAATGTTGGCGAGCGGTTGTCCTAAAATATCAGCCGTTACAGCGATATAATCTAACTCTATACCTTTTAATACAGCCGCATTATCTGCGGTGATGCCCCCAATGACACAAAGTTCGCTATGCCTTTGCTGGCAAAGTAGCGCCCCTTTTTTTAGCTGGTCAATAGAAACCTTTTGCGCCAGTGGTTTAGTCGATGAGGCAAAAACAGCGCCCATGGCGACATAGCTTGCTTGATTATCAATAGCGGTCGTGATGCGGGCTAACGAGTTATAACAGGTTTGACCAATCATCGCCTGAGCCCCTAAAAGGCGTCTTGCGGTTTGCAAATCGGTATCTTGCTTACCAAGATGAACGCCAGTGGCAAATTTTTTGGCCAAGCTAACTTCATCATTAATAATAATCGGCACATTGTAAGCCTGAGCGACCGTCATAATAGCCTCAATGTCGTGGCATAGGGCATCGCTATCACCCCCATGCAGGCCAATAGACTTATTATCGTTGCTATGATTGCTGGTATTAATGTGATTGCTGGGGTTAATATAGTTATTGTCGCCATGCTGTTTGCGGCGTATTTGTAGAAGGCTCACCACCCCATGCTGAAAGATAAGGTCTAACTTTTCAAGCAATAGCGGTAAGGGCGCCTCATTGGTGAGCAAATATAATTTAGGGGCAAGTTTAGGCGGCATATTTGATGGCATCGCGATAGGGTTAAGGTTTCGCTTGGTGGCAGCGCTGTCGGTGTAGGTTAGCAAGAAATGTCGGTTAACAAGCAGAGAGGACACGCTATTGACAGTCAGACATCAGCCTTGACGATAAGCACTAAAAAAGACTGTACTCACTATTAGCGAGACAGTCTATGGGTAGCGCTATAACCTAGATAACAGTAAGATGATAACAATGGTGTAGTGGGATATAGTTAAGTAGTTAATTAAATAGTTATCTACTAAATAGTACGGCGCAGGGATAGACCATCTAAAATGGTTTCTGCATCATCCCAACGGTTGGATGAACTTTTTGCCCCTAAAATTACGATAATGGCTGGGCGATTATTAATGCGGGTTTCCATCACCACGCATTTACCTGACTCATTGATATAACCGGTTTTTGAAATTCCGATAGGGTAACCACCATCGCGTACCAAATAACTGGTATTTGTCGCAGGTAGGGTGCGATTGCCAGCGCTATAGTTTGCCACAAAAAAATCATAGTTTTTGGTGGTTGAAAAACGACGAATGACCTCATAGCTGCCTGCCGCTTTTACCATTTTGACCAAATCCATTGGCGAGGCAACATTGCGTTTGTCCAAACCGGTAGGGTCGCCAAAAAAGGTGCTGGTCATCCCTAAGGACTGGGCCTTGCGATTCATTGCGAGCATAAAAGAATCATAGCCACCCGGATAGCTTCTTGCTAAGGTTTTGGCAGCCGGGTTTTCTGACTTCATCAGCATCAGTAATAACAGCTCGGCACGGTTCATACGATCGCCGGCTTTGAGCCTAGAGCTGGCATGCTTTGGACCAACAAAATCTATAGGGTCTAGCATAATCTCTTCGCGCATATCCTGACCCGCGTCCAATATCACCATAGCGGTCATCAGCTTTGATATCGAGGCAATAGGACGAGCAATATTGGCATTTTTTTCATACAGTGGCGCATTGGACGCCACATCCATCACTAAAACCGCCTCTGATGCTGTTGCGATAGGTAACGTATCATTAGATAATGAGGCGCCAATATTGCCGTTATGGACTTGAGAGGTGGGATAGCCATAATTGCCATTATTGACCGTCGTCAGCGTGGTAACACCGCCTTTATCGACTCGGCGAATATCTGCCGATTGGCCGCTTTGTTGTTTGGAGGCGCTATTATCGGCATACATAATCGTGCGAGCTTGCGATAAACTATCGCTATTGCCCCACGCAATCTTCGCTGAACTTGGCTCGTTAATCGTTAAGCCGGCACTCGCCAGTGAACTTAGGCCCATAACAATACAAGCTGATATTAGGGTCTGTTTAAAAAAGGGGTTGATACTCATGAATTATCCTACCTGAATCATAAAATATATGTTTAAATTTGCACCCAATTAAATAGGCTAGTAAAGACGGATTGTCAGTCTAATTATTTAGCCATTTGGCTTAGCCGACAACAAGACCTGCTACAGAGAGCCCTATTTAAGTGGCGGCCAAACAAAGAGAGATAGCGACAAAAAAGGGCCATTTAAGTAGGGATGCAGGTTACCATCGACATTTTATCTAGCAAGTGCTCATCTTATTATTTTATTAAGTCAAGCACCAGGTTTATTAACAAGCTTGTTTGGCCTGCATATTAGCTTAACCTAAGAACCTAAATAAACACTGAACCTAAGCACCGAACCTAAGCGCTTAACTTCAGAGTTACACACTGCGCCAAGGACTAGGTCGGTATAAAATGGTTAATCAGCATAAAACCGTGCTGATAATTGTAAAGAACTTACCACCACAATAGTGATTTTGTCAGTATACTGTTAATACTACCATCAATAAAACCTGCCGTTAAGTATTAATTGCAAGTTTTTGCTTCGATTAAGGTGGCGTAATCAATTTAAAACAAAGCCTTTACGAGCTAGCAACATAATAGAGCGCTTTGCTGCCCTCGGTTGGCGACAGGCTGCAAGACAGCTATAGGCTGTAACTTTAGCGTCGCTTATTGTGTTATAGCGACTTATAAGCATTGATAGCTAAAGATAACGACTTAATGCTAGTGCTAGGCGCTAATCACCACCCAATAGGCAGCCATACGCCATAGCAAACCATTTTTCTACCCCGTTTTTCTAGGAGACACAGTAAATGATTCACGTTGTTGTAGTGGACGACCACGATTTAGTAAGAATGGGGATTACCCGTATGCTAGGCGATAGCGCTGATATAAAAGTAGTGGGTGAGGCCAACAGTGGCGAGGCCGCTATCAACCTTGTGAAACAAAAAGCCCCTGATGTCATTTTATTGGATGTCAATATGCCCAATATTGGTGGTGTTGAAACAACAAAACGCATTCGTCAGTTTAATGATAACGTCAAGATACTGGCAGTCAGTAGTGTGTCAACCCAGCCTTACCCCTCTATGCTCCTAAAAGCCGGTGTCAATGGTTATATCACCAAGGGCACCCCGTTAGACGAGATGATAAAGGCCATTCGAAAAGTCCATGCGGGGGGCAAGTATTTTAGCAGTGATGTGGCAGAGCAGTTAGCGGATATGTTATTAACCGACAGCGACGCTGCGCCTTTTGAGCGCCTAAGCGAGCGCGAAAAACAGGTGGCGATGATGGTGGTCAACTGCCAAAGCCCCCAGCAAATTGCCGACCAGTTATTTGTCAGTGTCAAAACTGTGAATACCTATCGCTATAGAATTTTTGAAAAGGTGGGCGTGGATAGTGATGTTAAATTAACCCATCTAGCCATGCGCCATGGTTTAATTAGCCCTTAAGTTATCCAGCTTTTTTTTGCTTAGCGACATTTTAGCTTAGCTTAGCGACGGTTAGGCGGTTTAAATGGCTTAGACGCAATAACCCATTATCCCTAGGCTACTCTCTTTATTCATTTTGGCTTTAATGGCAACGACTCATGCTACCTAATTTTTACGCTAAAATTCAAAGTAACTTAAAACAACAAGTGCTACCCGATCAGCAGCTACGTAAAATGGGGCTTATTTATAGCGTTTACCGCTTTATTATCAGTATCTTTTTATTTTTATCCAGCTATGCGCTCGTTTTTCAAAGCGATAAAGTACTAGCGAGCATGCCCACTTTTTTCCATCAAACCTTGTTATTGTTTTATGGGGTATTTAGTTTTTTATTGCTGGCACTTTTTTTTGTTATTCCTCGCTATATGCGTCGGCAATTGAGTATTGGCTTGATTTTTGATGTGTTGGTGATTAGCCTCTTACTGTACTTATCGGGCACTCCAGATATTCAACTCATTATGCTCTATGTGGTGGTCATGGCTGCCAGCTTTATGATGCTAGCGCCCTATCAAGCGTTTATTATTACCCTACTAGCCATTATTTTTGTCATTTATCAACAGTTTTTTTATGCCATTAATAACACCATGAGCATTGCTGATTTAGGCAATGCCATTTTGTTATCGCTCAGCTTTTTATGCGTGGGCTTTTTAAGTTGGTTTGTGTCACAGCGCTTGGCGATGGTTGAAAAAATTGCCACAGAGCAAGCAAATGAGATGGCCAAACTCAATACCATTAATCAGCAAGTTATTAGTACCATAACCCATGGGGTGATGGTGATTAGTGATACGTTAAGCCTAAAATTAACCAACCTTGCGACCATTAATCTGTTAGATTTAAAATTGCCATCGCAAGTGCTTGTGAATCTGAACCATAGCACTCACGCCTCAGACGAATTTATCGCCCAATTGCATCAGCAGCACCCTAAACTGTTGAAGCTGATTGCGCAAGCATCGCAGCACACCCTGAACAGCTTTAATTATGACCCCGCCCACACCGACGCTATGATTAGCAAGTTGCGTATTAATACCACGCCGCTAAAAGGCGGCAGTTTACTGGTGGTGATTGAAGATATCCGGCGCGAACAAAGCAGTGCCCAACAATTAAAACTAGCCGCTTTAGGCCAACTGACCGCCAGTATTGCCCACGAAATTCGCAATCCCTTAGCGGCCATTTCCCAAGCGAGCGAATTACTTATCGAGGACGCCCAGCTGCATAGAGCGTTGCAAGCACAAGCTTCTGCTGCCCACAAGCCTGCCCTTACCGATGCTGCCAATGCATCAATTGCATTGGGTTTGACCCAAATTGGTGACAGTGGTATTGGTACTGATAGTGATAGTGACAGTAACCTTGTCATTCATAGTGACATTGACAGTGATATTGACAGTGGTATTGACAGTGATATTGACAGTGATATTGACAGTGATATTGACAGTGATATTGTCATTGATAGTGATATTGAGGGAGCAGTTGATGGGGCTCACCCTGTTGCAAGTTGGGCGGCTAACAAGAACGATGATAATATTGAGCTGTACGAGATGATTTTTAAGCAAACCAAGCGGGTCAACCGTATTATTGAGGATGTTTTAAATTTATCTCGGCAAAGCGAGCCGAATCTAACCACCTTTTATTTGGTGCCCTGGTTAACCCAATTTATTGACGAACACTACGGCTCACACGACCTGTTTTTGCACGCCAGCTGTACGCCCAAAATCCACTTTGATACACGTCAGTTAGAACAAATATTGGTCAATCTAGTGAATAATGGACTGCATTATAGTAGTCAGAGTCACCCCCATGCCTATGTTGAGATTGAAATCGATTGTCGAAAAAACGATGTTATAATTGATGTTCTCGATACAGGCGCGGGCGTTGCAAAAAAGCATCAAGCCAATTTGTTCAATCCGTTTTTTACCACAAATCCTGAGGGTACGGGCTTAGGCTTATATCTTTCACAAGCTTTTACCGAGGCCAATCATTCTCGCCTGGTTTTTGTGCCCGAGCATGACAAGACCTGCTTTAGACTGGTGATTCCCAAAGTTTTATAACCGCGAATCGCCCTTTAACCTAAGAGTGTAACTATGACAGCAAAGGCACTAATCATTGATGATGAAGTAGACTTGTGCAGACTGATGCAAATTACGCTGCAAAAAATGGCTATCACTGCGGATATTGCCTATGATCTTGCCACCGCGCATGACTTGTTAAAAAATAACACTTATGACTTCTGCTTAACCGATTTGCAGCTACCAGATGGCTCTGGACTAGAGCTGGTTAAAACCTTAAATGCGGCGGGCAGTACCATGCCTATTGCGGTCATCACTGCGCATGGCAATATGGATTTGGCTATTGAGGCTTTAAAGTATGGCGCCTTTGACTTTGTCAACAAGCCTTTAGAGTTGCCAAGACTGCGTCAACTGGTTGAACACACCTTAAAAATTGCAGGCGATAACGCTTCTAAAAACAAAAGCGATAAAGCGCAAAAAACTCCCGCCCAGTTGTTGCTAGATGAGCGCCTAATTGGCCAATCGCCGACGATGCAACAACTTAAAGGCACGATTATTAAACTGGCACGTTCACAAGCGCCTGTATTTCTTTGGGGCGAATCAGGAACAGGAAAAGAGGTTGTCGCCAAGTTAATTCACGATTTAAGCCCACGCCGTGAAGGCAGTTTTGTGCCTATTAATTGCGGCGCTATTCCATCAGAGCTGATGGAATCAGAGTTTTTTGGCCATAAAAAAGGCAGTTTTACGGGTGCTACTGCCGATAAAAAAGGCCTCTTTCAGCAAGCAGATGGCGGCACCTTATTTTTAGATGAGGTGGCCGACCTACCGCTGGCCATGCAAGTGAAGCTACTGCGCGCCATTCAAGAAAAAACTGTGAGAGCGATTGGGGATACCAAAGAATATGCCGTAGATATTCGAATATTATCCGCCACCCATAAAAACCTGAGTCAATTGGTACACAGCGGCGAATTTAGACAAGATTTGTTTTATCGTATCAATGTCATCCAGCTAAAGCTGCCCACGCTCAATGATAGAGACGCTGATATTGGCCAATTGGCTCAGTTCTTTTTGGCAGAAATCGCCAAAGATTGGCAAATGAGCGAGGCATTGCAGCTAAGCGATGAGTCTTTAACGCATCTACAGGCGCATCAATACAAAGGCAATGTGCGTGAACTGCGAAATATTTTAGAACGTGCCGTAACCTTGGCCGAAACGTCTATTATCGAGGCCGAGCATTTAGGGCTGCCGTCGCCAACCGCTAAGGCCGCCGCGCATAGCGATGCTACTGCCAAGCCTAGCAGCAGCGCTACGCCAACAAGTAAGCCGGCACTAAGCCCATCCCCGCACGCCGCCTTAGATAAAGATAAAAGGGTGGTTGCTGAGCCGCCACAACCGCAAGCGACTGCGACGAATCAAAGTGGTCATCCCAAAGCGCAAACCCCCTCACACCATCAGCCCATCACCCAGACAGCGCCGCACACCCCCTCCAAGTTTGGGCATAGTAACAACTATGCCTCTACCCACAATCATAATCAGGTGGTAAAGCTAGAAACCAGTAATCCTTCCTTAAATAATTCAGCAGCGCCTACCAAGTTAGGCTTAGGCGACCTTGCAGACGTCCAAAGCGTTAGTGCGCAAACCACACCAAGCCTGCCGCTAACCGAGGCTTTATCGCAAGCCTTACCCGATGCCGGTTTAGAAGCTTATTTGCAAGAGCAAGAGCGGCAAATGATTATTGTGGCGCTCAACAAAACCAATTGGAACAAAACCAAAGCCGCCGACTTACTCAAAACGTCTTTTAGATCGCTACGCTATCGGATGAAAAAGCTGGAAATTGAAGGCGGTGATAGCGATGACTAGGCATTGGGCTAAAAGCTTAGCATAAGAACATAAGAAGCAGGCGTAACAGGTGACAATGAGGGCGTGAGGGCGCTTGTGCCTGATTTTGTTGGTTTGTCTGCCTGTTTGTCTGCCTGTTTGTCTGCCTGTTTGTCTGACTTTAACTGTCTCGTCTTTAATAATCACCAATGCGCTTGATGTCATTTTGCCCAAGGTCTAAGCGGATTGGCAACGCTTTGTTATGTGCCAGCAAAATATTAACCGCTTGCTGTTCCCAATTGGCGCCGTCATGGACTAAAGTTACATTCGGCTCAATGCCAACACCATCAATAAGCTCGCCTTTAATACTCCGATATTCAGCCACGGTTAATTTGACGGCGCCCCCAGCCTCTAGCGGAATCACCTCTTGTACAGTGCCCTTGCCAAAACTTTTTTCGCCAATAATCAAAGCGCGCTCATTGCTTTTAAAGCCGCTCGATAGTACCTCAGAGGCAGATGCCGAATAACGGTTTTGCAATAACACCACAGGCACCTTTAACAAATAAGGCGTGCCGTTTGGACGAATGGTTTGATTGCTATTGGTACGGTTTCTCACTTGAATCAAGTCTTTATCTTCAATAAATAAGCTGGTCACATCAATGGCGGCAGACAGCACCCCACCTGGATTATTACGCACGTCCAAAACAATGCCAATAATGGGTTGGTCAAGTTGCCGTAACGCCTCAACCAGCTGATCTTTGGTACTGTTTTGAAAAATCGGCAATCGGACAATAGCTACGTCGTTTTGCATCGTGACTTCAAGCTTATTGCTTTTAGGTAAATTGCGCTCCATCGTCAAGATACGACTTCTACCCTCCGTATCGGCCACAACGACTTGCACATGCGAGCCGGCAATCCCTGATAACAGCTGCTCGATATCCTGACGGCTCATATCTGCAGTTAGCTCGACCGTTTTTATCTTAAGCAACCGCTCGCCGAGTTTAATCCCCGCCTCTTTCGCCGACGATTTGGGTAAAATAGTGTCAACAATCCAAGCATGCACCTGGGCATCATAGCCAGCAGACAGACCAACTTGGGCAATTTCGCCATCGGTAAAACCACGCAGCCGCTCATAACCACTTGGGGTGAGGTATTCGGCATGGGCATCTAGCTTTTGCAACATGCCCGTAATAGCATATTGAAATAAGTCCTCATCATTCACAGGCTTTACATAAGCGTGGCGAATGGTGTCAATCACCTCTACAAAGGTTTGCACCGTTTCTGGCGCTATCGCATTTAGTGGCACATGCTTGGCGGTCAAACTAAGCCCAGCATCCGCATTCGTTGCTTGAGCATTATGGATAATAGGTGCCGTAGTTGCCGAGTTGATATCCGGCTTAGGGCCCGCCGTCGTATCGACTGCTTCATTCACCTCAATATCATCGTCATGCGCCACCGCATCAATATCATCAAACGCATCAAATTGAGTTTGATACTGAGCATCGTCACCAGCCACCGGTGCTGACTGGCTTAACGTACTGGTTTCAGACACCTTGACGGACTTATTGCCAAGCTCGCTGGCAAACGCATGGTCAAATTGCTGAGAATCAAACTGCTCCTTAGGCACGTGGCTGACGTCACTATCTACCTTAGCCTCTAAGGTACTGGTTGTTTTTGCCTTAGCTAGCACAGGCACTAATAAAGCCAAGGTTAACAGCCCGATAGCCAACCTTCGTTTTCCCAATAGGGACGAAATGTTAGTTTTAGTCGCCTTGGGTACCACAGCGTAGCTTTGGGCCATATCAGTAAGAAAGCTCATAAAATACTCAACGATAAAAATTGCCAAGACGAAAAAAAGACCTCGATTAGACGTACCAAAACTTATAGCCACAGGGAGTTTTAAACTAAAACGATGCCAGTATTATTTGTAGATACTAGGCTTTTACAATAGGCGCTAGCAAATTCTCACCTGTCATCTCTTTTGGCACCGTAAGCCCCATAAGATGCAAGAGCGTTGGTGCCACATCACTAAGCCGGCCCCCATCACGCACGGTTACTTTGTTATCACCCACATAAATAAGCGGGACATGTTCAGTGGTGTGCTGGGTATGCACCTGACCACTCTCGTAATCTTGCATCTGCTCAACATTGCCATGATCCGCCGTAATCAGCAAGTGACCCTGGGCAGCAATGACAGCGTCTGCCACCGCCCCCACTGCAATATCCAGCGCTTCAACCGCTTTGACCGCTGCTTCAAAGACGCCCGTATGTCCGACCATATCTGCATTGGCATAGTTCACGATTAAGACATCAAATTGCCCAGAAGCAATAGCCTCTACCAAGGCAGCGGTCACCTTAGCCGCATTCATCTCTGGCTGCAAATCATAGGTCGTAACATCCGGTGAAGGAATTAAAATCCGCGTCTCGCCTTCGTATTCTTGCTCTTGACCACCACTAAAAAAGAAAGTGACATGGGCATACTTCTCGGTTTCGGCTATGCGTAATTGCGTCTTATGATGATCTTGCAAATACTCACCCAGCGTGTTTTTTAATGAGGTGGGTTTATAGGCCACCAAAACTTTAGGATGCGCGGCCAGTTGCTCCGAATAGCTGGTCATCATCACAAAGGCAGACAACATCGGCTGCTTTTTACGCGCAAAACCTGAAAACTGATGGTCTGGCAATAAAAAAGCTTGGCTAAGCTCACGCGCCCTGTCGGCTCGAAAGTTCATAAAAAACAACGCATCCTTGTCTTTGACAATAAACGGGGTTGCGCTATGCTCGGTCACATTGGTGGGGCTGATAAATTCATCGGTCTCGCGCGCTTTGTAAGCGGCTTGTATGGCACCATCGGCACGCGTCGCCATGCGCTCAGCACTGCCCAATGTCAAAAGATTATAGGCCTTTTCCACCCTATCCCAACGGTTGTCTCTATCCATGGCAAAATAGCGGCCAATAATGCTTGCAATTTGCACTTGGGTATCATAATAACTATTGAGCTCATTTAGATAGTCACGTAAGCGCTTGATATATTTATCAGCAGATTTAGGCGGCGTATCACGCCCATCTAAAAAACAATGCACATAGACATTGTTTGCCCCGTATACCACTGCTGCATGACACATGGCCTCGATGTGATCTTGATGCGCATGCACGCCACCATCTGATAACAGCCCCATAATATGCACACTGCCACCAGCCTCTTTTGCTGCTTGCAGCCCCTCGACAATCGCAGGGTTTTTATAAAAATCACGATTTTTAATGTCTCTTGAGATTTGGGTAGAGTCTTGAAATAACACCCGACCGGCGCCAAGATTCATATGCCCCACCTCAGAATTCCCAAACTGACCCTCAGGCAAACCCACATCTTCTCCAGAGCCCGACACTAGGCCATGCGGATAAACTTGATACAGACGGTCTAAATTTGGCGTATTGGCAGCGGCGATGGCATTATCTTGCGTATCCTCACGGTATCCAAAACCATCTAAAATCATCAATACGTGTGGGGTTTTTTTATCTTGCTTGGCTGCTGCCATAAAGCTACTCTCCATTAATCTTTAAAAAACTTTAATATTATAGTGTGCTGTCGCTAGGCTAAGCATATCAAGAAGTTTAGGTAGGCTTTGTTCTTAGGCTTTAATGAACCGACATGAACCGATCTAAACACAAAACTTTGAAACCTGGCCTAAAACCTAACTTAAAACCTAGCAATGCTGATTCCTGTCATGCCTAGCAATTCTACCACATTCCCCCATTTAACTATAATTTTGCAATGATACAATGGCTTAGATAAAGGCTTAGATAAAAGCTTAGATAAACGGCTTAACATGCATCGCTTAACATAGATTTACGCTGTTCACGCCCAAGTGATACGTATGACGTTTGCAAAAAGATAAAAAGTTCGTTATGATAATAATACTCTGAAGTGTTAGCCAGTGGATGTTATTCCCTGAGCCGATAATCTGTTAAATGGATGTGCTATCTATTGTCTTATTGTGTACGCCTGCACTGCTTGCAGTGACCTTGGAAACCTTAAGAGGCAATGACACATCCGCCCTGAACTTCACGGTTCATGGGTCCACATCTAACAGCGGCACTTTGGAGCTTATTATTTGGGTAAGGCGTGTTGGGTTGTCGTGGCAGTTTTATCATTAGCGCTTGTCTGGGTTAATTTGAAGCTTAGCGCCCTAACACCTATGACATTGCAAACCCTAAGCCCCCTTTGTGACGTTTAACGTTACAGGGGGCTTTTATATGGGTGGCGATTTAGGGTTGACCCTACTGGGTTTAAAACGGCAGTAAGGTTTAAAGCACTCGTATTCAGAACACCTTCAGAACAACCTAAAATACTTAAACCATTTGCTTAAAAGAAAGCCTGCGGCTTATACCGTTACGAAAAAATTGAAACAAGGTAGGTCGATGGTGATATTGAGAGACGAGACCCAACTCTTTAAAGTTATGGGTCAATTAGACCATAGTAATGCAGCATAGTAATGCAGCATAGTAACGCAAACCAAGGCTTTAGTCGTCATTGGCAGGCTTGTTCAACTTTTTGACATCTTTAAGCACTGTCTTAGCAGAGCCATCTACCGTGGTATGTTGTTTGAACATGTTACCAAAGGGATTGGCATTCTTATTGCCACCGCCACTGCTGCCAAAAGGGGGTTGACCGCCAAAAGGACTTTGCCCGCCTATCCCACCAAATGGGTTTTGTCCACCCATTTGGCCACCCATCTGTTTTGCCATCATTTCCATCATTTTTTGCTGGTTGTTCATCACATAGTTATTGGCAATATCTTTAAGCTTTTTTTGCACAGGCGGCAATATCGCCAATAAAGCCAATAAGTCGGACAGCAGACCAGGTATTAATAGCAATAACCCCGCCACTGCCATCGCCACTGTTTTTATCAGGGTATTTTCAGCAGGGCGCGTACCGGGGGTCATCATGCCGCCTGCTTGCATTTGCTGCGCCATTGGGCTTAGGGTTGCCATACCTCGGCGTATCAGGGTAATGCCAATCACCGCCGCCACGATAAACCACATAAACACCCACCAACCACTGATAAACTGTGCCACCAAATACCACAGTAACATCTCAATAATAAACCACACGATGGCAATGCCAACTATTTGACCCATAACGTATTACCCTACCGTTAAACTTTAAAAAGAAAAGACTGCGTGACCGTGACCATCAAGCCTTATGTGCACCCTAGACGACTAAAAACGGTTTAGTCGTCTTCTATATGGGGATGACTTGCTATACTATCAAACAAATTATAGCAAGTCTTGCCCATCACACCACAGCGCAGTCAAATCGTTACCCATTTTTTAAACGCAACATCACCCAAAGGCAGTTATGGCAATTTATATCGGTATCGACCCCGGCTCACGGATGACAGGCTATGGTATCGTCCACCAAAAAGGCGACACCTTGCGCTATCTGGATGCGGGCACCATAAAAACAGACACTCGGGAGATGCCTGAACGTTTAAAACGTATTTTTAATGGCATTACTCGTATTACCCAACATCATCTAAGGTATAGCGAAGAACCTATTTATGCGGCGGTGGAACAAGTGTTTATGGCGCAAAACCCGGATTCTGCCTTAAAACTAGGTCAAGCACGCGGTGCTGCTATTGCGGCATTGGTCGCCCTTGATTTAGAAGTAGCCGAATATACCGCACGTCAAATCAAACAGGCCGTTTGCGGCTATGGGGCTGCGGATAAGCTTCAAGTGCAAAGCATGGTGTGCCGCATTTTAAAATTGGACGTAACCCCGCAAGAGGATGCCGCTGACGGCCTTGCCTGCGCCATTTGTCATGCTCACGCTAACCATTCTATGACCAAGATACTGGCTAGCACCGCCCTAAGTGGCCGGGGCACGTCCAAGAAAAAGGGGCGCTGGCGTTTAAGTGAGGAAGATTTAAGCGGCCGAGGTTAATCGCCAGCAATGTTTATAATTGGTAAGGTTATGATTGGTAAGATGATGATTGAAAAGAGATAGAAAAGATTATTCAACCTGACTACTTTCAATCACGTTATCGAGCACATAAACATATTGTTTGCCCTTAATATCAATAGGATTGGTCACAAAGCGCTTGAGGCGCACAATGCGATTAACCCCTTTATCATGCGTATAGCCAGCAATATTGTCTACAAACAACTGCCAATCGCCGACCCCGGTTTTAATACCTTGCGCATCATAATAAACCGGGCGCACGCTTAAGCAGTTGCTCAGGGTAATGTCTGGGCATTGCGGTTGCTGCGCCTTAATTTCCCAAAAAACCATCTCTGGCGTTTGCCCATAGGTCGCTTCCGGTGTTTTACTACCTTGCCATAGCAAAATATCGCCATTGGCCGTCTGCTGGGTCAGTTGCGCGGTGTCATCATCCTCATTAACCTTAAAGCTTACAACGCTACGCCCTTGCATGGCTTTTGCCAATAGGTTCTCAGCTTGATTCACATCCTCACTGCACATCATCACAGTGCCCATTAATCTCGCTGTTTCAAGCACGTTCTCATCAAGCGTATACGTACCACCCATACCATTACAACCGACGCCAAAGTTTATAATATTTTGACCACCACTGTGCTCAAAGTGCAAGCTCGCTGCTTGCTTCCCCTGACCATTTACGGTCATCAATGCGTGCAGGGGCTGCTGCTGCCTGTCGGTAGCCCTTATTAAAGACCAGTGATAAGCAGCAAGCACCGCAGGCGTTACCGTTATTGCAGCATCAATGGCCGTGTTATTCGCTGTGTCCATAGACTTGACTATGTTTTGTGGGTGCGTGCTAGTAGTCTGTCCTTGAGTTTTACTTGTTATTGGCGAATCCGTAGTAGAGGCAGTCCTGTCAGGCAAAGTTGACTGACAACCACTGATTAGGGTTAATAATAATAGACCACTCGCTCGCGTTTTAATCATCATAAGTGTTACCTGCTATATTAAAAGAATTAAAAGGTTCATTCTAAGGTTTTAGAGGCTACTTCAAACACCAAATAGCGCTTCAATTACTGCACTAATCAGCAAGCAAGTTTTCAATCACCGCATCAAATACATAGGTAAACGCCTGCTCTGGGGTCGCTATCAGTTGAGGTGCATCCGCTGCAACGGCAAAACGTTGTAAGCGTATAATTTGTGCTTGACGTCTTTCGTGATTATAACCCTCAATCTCGCCGGCAAATAACGCCCATTTGCCTTCAGCAACTTTGACCCCTTGGCTGTTATAGTCTATCGGCCGAACCTCCAAGCACATTTTAGTCGTACCATCGGGGCAAGGCTGCTCTTTGCCCTTAACTTCCCAATAAACAGTGTCACTTTGTTGCTTTTGCTTCACATCGGCAGTGGAGGCGCCTTGCCAAATAAAGGTTTTATCGGCTTCGGTTATTTGAGTTAAAATCGGCGGGATACTGGGGCTTAAGCTTAACTGACTGCTCCCACGCATCGCTTGCGCCAATAAACTCTCAGCATCATTTAGATTAACGCAATACTGAGCATCGCCCACAACTTGGTCAATAAATAGAACACTATCCTCAACGGTAAACTCACCGCCCATCGCATTACAGCCCACACTAAAACCGACCAGTTGCTGCGAACCCATTTCTCTAAAGCTTAATAGCACCTTGTCTTTGTTGTCAGTCAATGCGGTGACGGGCTGATTATCACTATCTACTGCACTCAGTAGCGTCCAGTTGTGATTGATTAAATCGGTTTGCATATCCACTGGCTTAGGGGCCGCACTGGAAAGCAGGGGCATATTGTTTAGGGTATTGTCGTCTAGTGGGGCATCTAATTCGCCATTTTGACAACTGATTAACAACAGGGGGACGGTCACGAGCATGGACAATTTAAAACGTTGAACAACTATCATATCGCCTGATTACCTTGGGAGTGTTACTGAGTGTTTGACTAAATAGCACCTATTTTACCTTTTTTTGCGGTTACTTTTTACCTTATATTCATCTCGATACACTATCTTAGAGGTATTAAAAAGGGACCTTCAGCATAAAAAACCTCATAACCGGGTAGCTATGAGGCTTGGGAGTAGACAAAAAAGATGACAAAACATGTCAGCTTAACGACGGTTAACACCTTAAGACAATGATCTATTTATTGGGCGCCGGTGTGGTGCGCAAATACGGCTTGATTTCTGTATAGCCTTTGGGATAATTTGCAGCGATGTCTTCAGTTTTAACGCTAGGTGGAATAATCACATCATCACCGTTTTTCCAATCCACAGGCGTCGCAACATTGTATTCATCAGATAACTGCATCGCATCAATGACTCGAATGATTTCATCAAAGTTGCGCCCACAACTGGCAGGATAGGTCAAAATAAGACGTACCTTTTTATTCGGATCGATGATAAACACGCTACGCACGGTATGGGTACTATCGGCATTGGGGTGAATCATGTCATATAATTCGGCGACTTTGCGCTCGGGGTCAGCAATGATAGGAAAATTAAGCGGCGTGCCTTGGGTTTCGCCGATATCACTTGCCCAAGCGTTATGGTCATCAACCGTGTCTACTGAAACAGCAATAGGTTTAACCCCACGTTTTTGGAACTCGCCATTTAGAGCTGCGGTACGCCCAAGCTCGGTGGTACAAACGGGGGTAAAATCGGCAGGATGGGAGAAAAAAACCACCCAGCTATTCCCAGCCCAATCATGAAAGTTGATGTCGCCATTCGTTGTGGCCGCGTCAAAGTTTGGGGCGATATCGCCTAAGCGTAAATGTGCCATAATTAGAATCCTTTTTAGGTTATATAAATTATTGGTTGCTCACTGTGGACAGTGGATTGTTGATTGTTGATTGTTGATAAACGTATCACGTATTCTTGATGTCTGCACGGATAACTGACAGTGACCATATTAAGACGACTGAAGACAAAAACGCAGAAACAGAGTAAAACGCTGCAACGCTTGCTACCTCTTATGCATATCATACCATCCACAAGGTTTATTATAATCATAAAATGCAGCTAAGTGGCGTCAGCAATTGTAATACGCTCTATTAGGCTATCTATATGCTATCTATATGCTATAGGGATAACAGACAGCGCCAAGGTGTGGATAAGGGGTGGATAAGGCGCAGATGATGACCAGACGATTGGATAAACAACAACAAACGGCAGTCAAACGACACGTTGCTGAGGCGATGCAAGAGGCCACTTGGCACGACCCAAAGCGCAAACTTTGGCAGCTTAGCCCAGTAGTTATGAGTATGCTACTACCGGCTATTTTTTGCCGTTATGAGCTCTTATGACTTACGCTTATAAACAAGCGGCTCATTGAGCCTTAGCAAGGTGATAGAGATAAAAAAATGTGCACAACAGGCCGCTGTCGCCACGGCTGCAGCGCGCAACTGCTAGTATACATCAAGGGCTAGACTGGCTAGGGCGTTTTAGCAATAAAGAGGCTTTTTTAGCAAAGATTCCAGCCTAAATGCTGCTACCTTTAATACGGGACAAACAAACCCTAATGACAAATCAGACGTTTATGTCTATAATGTCATGTTGTATCAAGCAAACTACCTGTGTGAAACCTTACTTACGTCTGGCTTGTGCCTGGTATTGGCAAGTTGGTTTCAATGAATTGCTTAGCCCCACCGGTTTATTATTTAATGCATAATTTAAAAGGATTTTTTATGCCAGTTACCTCAAAACCCCGCCGTGTCTTTCATTCGCTACGTGCAAAACTTAGTAGCCCCCAAATTGTTCCTAATATCATTCAGCACACAGGCTATTTAGCGGTGGCAAAAACGCGCGCTAAATTATTGCACGCTTTTGCTTATGTTTTGCCTATTCCACGGCCGTTATTGTTTGTTGGCGAGCAGTCTTGCGCTGAGCTGTGCGAGCTTATTATCAATGAGGGCGCTACTAATGTACTGATTGTCACCGATGCTGTGTTAAACAAGCTTGAGGTTCCAAAAAAAGTCACAGACTATTTAGACGATAAAAATATTCGCTATCATATTTATGATGGCATTACCCCCGACCCTACTTTTAAGGTGGTGACAGAAGGGCTCAGTCAGTCAGTGAATGCCCAATGTGATGCAATATTGGCGATTGGCGGCGGCTCGGTGATTGATGCGGCTAAAGTCATTGCCATTGCGCAAGCGACTAAAAAACAGCCAGAAAAATTAATGGGGCTATTAAAAGCTTCAAAAATTATGCCGCTTTATTGCGTGCCCACCACAGCAGGAACGGGCTCAGAGGCAACGTTGGGCGCGGTGGTATCGGATGACACCACCCATCAAAAATCCATCTCCATTGACCCAAGAATGGTGCCGATTGCCGCAGCGATTGACCCGACGATTATGCAAGGTATGCCGCCGCGCATTACTGCCGAAACCGGCATCGACGTTTTAACCCATGCTTTAGAAACTTGGATGAGTGTTAATGCCAGCGGCGAGACCGATTATTATTCGGCGTCCGCCACTAAAGCGGTGATGCACTACTTACCTATCAGTTTTAAAAATGGTAACGATTTAAAAGCCCGAGAAGAGATGGGGGTTGCGGCGCATTATGCTGGTATTGCCCTCAACAAGGCTGGGCTTGGCTATGTCCATGCTATTGCACATCAATTGGGCGCTCATTACGGCATCCCGCATGGCCGTGCCAATGCCATTGTGTTGCCATATATCTTGGATATGAACCGTAAAGCCAGTGAAAAACGCCTGGCAATGTTAGCCAGAAAAATTGGTTTAGTGGATACTACCAAAAATGGCCACAGTGTTCGTAGTGATGCTGCTATGGCGGATTATTTTATAGATGAGGTCAAAAGCTTGATTGATTCTATAGAAATTAATCGTCTGGTAACCGGTATGCAAGAGAGTGATTTTAGCAGTATGGCCAAGGCCGCCGCTCAAGAAGTGAGTGATACGTATGCCGTGCCCGCTTATATGACGTCTGCCCAAATCATTAACATCTTAAAGGCTATCCAAAAAACCAGTGAGGGATTGGCCATCAGTGGCGATAAAGTGGCTTAAGCTAGGTAATTGTTGGTTTTAGTAAGGTAACTGACGTGCAAGCCGACCTAGCTGGCTGACATTTTAAGCTTGTCACTAACTGAGTTATTAACAGCTATTAACCGTTGTTAAGTATTTATTAATATTAACTAGCCATTACACGCTGTTAAGCGGCCTTAACGACAGCGCCAGCAACAAGCTTATGCTAGGTCAGGCTAAATCAACATCAGCATGACCTAGCGTCTGTTTCTCTTTTTTCAATTTTTTTCTCTTTTTTTCTATTTATCTTTTTTTCTCTTTTTCTTGTTTTTATCTATCTAGTCCTGCCTAACCTAGCTATACCAACAAACCTTCACCAACAACACCCCATCGCTACAACAACTCATCGCTAGGTTTTGAGCCTTTGACTTGCCCCTCTTGCAAGGCTTCGGTATGAATAGCATCAGCCTGTTTGTCATCAGAATCTATCAAATCGCAACTAGGACGCTGCAACGCTTCTTGACGTCTGTTTTTACGGACTTGAGCCGCATCAAACCGGCACTGCTGCTGCGCGTTTCTGATGATGAGCTTGGGCACTGGGGTCGGTTTGCCATTGTCATCGACTGCCACCATGGTAAAATAGCAGCTGTTGGTATGGCGTACCGTACGTTCCTGAATATTTTCGGCCTCTACCCGTATCCCCACCTCCATAGAGGTAGTGCCCACATAATTAATATTGGCAGCAAAGGTCACCAACTCGCCCACATAAACAGGCTCTAAAAACATGACTTGATCGACGGATAACGTCACCACATAGTTGCCACTAAAACGACTGGCACAGGCATACGCCACTTGATCCAGCATTTTTAGCAGGTCGCCACCGTGGACATTACCAATAAAATTGGCCATATCGGGTGTCATTAATATCGACATATACAGTTCATGCTTAACAGGGGCTTTTGAAGACGTTGCTAACAGATTAGCTTGGGACATTATTTGGCATCCATTATTAAGATAGGCGTGTATTAAGAGCGTGTATTTAGATAGGCGTGGCATCCATCATAACCATGCGGCAATTGTTCATTTTACGGTAATTTAAGTCTAAATAGCAACAAGCACAGCAGTGCCCACCCATTCGCCGCTAGCACCACTAAGTTGACTAGGTGCCAAAAGCTTTATCTGCACCAAAAGATGCGGTAGTGTATAATCAACCCTACCTATAACAGCGTCGGTTAAAAGGGGCGTTTATGGCTGTTTTTCTGTTGGTCAGCTGTCTGTTAACTGTCTGTTAGCTTTTAGCTATCAACCCAGCCAACCCTCTCGCAGCCCTATTGTATTGTAGGCCATTTTACCAGCTATATTATACTCGTTTTATTACAAAGGATATCCTATGAGCGACTTGACCCTCTCAGCGCGCGTTAACAACATTCAACCCTCTCCTACCCTTGCCATTACCACAAAAGCCAAAGAGCTTAAAGCAGCCGGTAAAGATATTATCGGTTTGGGCGCTGGCGAGCCTGATTTTGATACGCCCGATTATATCAAACAAGCCGCTATTGAGGCGATTAATAATGGCTTCACCAAATACACCGCAGTTGATGGCACCCCTGAGCTAAAAAAGGCCATTATTGATAAGTTTAAACGCGATAACGATATTGAGTTTGCAAACAATGAAATCTTAGTATCGGTTGGGGGCAAACAGTCCTTTTTTAATCTGGCGCAAGCGTTTATCGATAAAGGCGATGAGGTGATTATTCCTGCGCCGTATTGGGTCAGCTACCCCGACATGGTGAAACTGGCGGATGGCGTGCCTGTCATCATTGCCTGCCCTGCCGAACAAGACTTTAAAATTACCCCGCAGCAGCTAGAAGCGGCAATTACTGATAAGACTAAGCTATTGGTGCTCAACAGCCCATCAAACCCTACGGGCATGATTTATAGCCTAGATGAGCTAAAAGCCTTGGCAGCAGTGCTGAAAAAATATCCGCAAGTTTATATAGCGTCTGATGATATGTACGAGCATATTCGCTGGACGGGTGACAAATTTTACAACATTTTAAATGCAGCGCCTGAGTTAAAAGAGCGGGCGATTATTTTAAATGGCGTGTCAAAAGCGTATGCGATGACCGGTTGGCGCATTGGTTACGCCGGTGGCCCTGCCAAGCTGATTGGGGCGATGAAAAAGATTCAATCGCAGTCTACCTCGTGCCCGACCTCTATTAGTCAACGAGCTGCCGAAGTGGCTATTAGTGGCGATCAAAGCGTGCTTGAGCCGATGATTACCGCCTTTGAAGCGCGCTGCGATTTCGTGGTAGAGCGATTAAACAATATTAAAGGCATCACCTGCCTGCGTCCTGATGGCGCCTTTTATGTGTACCCAGACATTAAGCCTTTGATTCAAGCGGCTGGCTTAAGCTCTTGCACCGAGTTTAGCGCGTGGCTGCTTGAAGAAGTTGGCGTTGCCGTAGTGCCGGGCGATGCCTTTGGTTTAGGCGGCTATATGCGCATCTCTTACGCCACTGATATGGCAACGCTGCAAGAGGCATTAACCCGCATTGAAAAAGCGGTGGCTACGCTTGACGTACCGGTTTAATGGCCAGTCTAGTTAACTAAACTGACGCATGGACGCATGGACGCATGGACGCATGACCAGAGATTATCAGATACTCACCACCCTAAACCAAAAAAGTCGTTACAATGGCGGCTTTTTTGCACTATTTTTAGCAAATTTTAAAAAAAGGCTTGACGGATAATCCTTATCTGCTAGAATACGCCCCACTTAACGCAAACAGTGTCACGCTGTGGTGTTATACCAAGTATTCCCTAATAGCTCAGTTGGTAGAGCAAAGGACTGTTAATCCTTGTGTCCCTGGTTCGAGCCCAGGTTAGGGAGCCATATTTCAAGAGACTTAGGCCTGTGTGACATGTGCGTCATCAAAGCAGCTGACATCTTTTTTTATGCGCTGTTAAGCCATAAACATTAAGGCCATAATCTTTAGGATTGTGGCTTTTTTTATGTACGTAGTGCCTGTTTTTGGGGTCCTTAAATAAGCGCTGCTTATTGTCGGGGTCTTACCATCAGGGGCTTTATAGCCAGTATCGGGTTACGGGTTTAATCTAGGCGCTAATTGCCCTATAATGGCGGCACCTTTATTTTATTTGTGTAAGACGACTACTCTAAGATGGCAACGCTATGATACCTCCTCATATCCGCAACAAATTTTCCGACCATCCGCAAAAAATTATGCGTCCTGTTAGCATCAAATTGTCTGAAGAGATGATTGTGATGTTGGATGAGATGGCCGACAGGCATGATTTCAAACGTATTCAAGGGTTAATACGCTTGTATATTCGTCAAGGCTTGGATAGAGACCATGACGGCTACACGCTAGCCGATGACGAGGTGTTTATCGACAACCTGCGCGCCAAAGGGGTTAGCGAGGCGATTATCGAATCGGCAATTATCGATACGCACAGCGCTTGCCCCAACCACGATTTGTTGCAAGAGCAGTTGCAGAATCAATAAATCAATGACCTAGGCTTATTAGACGATGTCAATCATAGCCTCTGCTTCAAATACTTCAAATTAAATCGCCCATACCCCTTGCATCAAATTTCAAATTGCGTATAATACTGCACCTACAGGAAGCGTGGCAGAGCGGTTGAATGCACCAGTCTTGAAAACTGGCGTGGGTTCATAGCCCACCGTGAGTTCGAATCTCACCGCTTCCGCCAATTATTTTAGTTAAGCCTTTTTAGTTAATTAGGGCATGTGGAACATTCGACCATGGCACTGGCGGAGACTATTTTTTAGGCAATATGCAGTGAAATTTTGGACGCTTAGTCATTCTAAGCTAGAAAATTTCGCAATATATTGGCAAAAAAGAGTCCCGCCCCGCAGGGCTGATGCTAAAATCGCCCCAGACGTTGTTACAAACCTAGCCAAGGTCTAGACATTAGCGTCGGTTTGCGCCTAGTCTGGAACAATTTTAGCAATCAGCAGTGCTAATTTGCGAATGTTCCACACGCCCTAATATCATCAAAATTCAAAACCAGTTTATCGCCCCTTTCTCTAGCGTTAGCGTTAGTAGTGAATGGCAGCGATAAGCTGGTTTTTTTATGGCCAAAATTTGCCTTAATGCTTATAACGGCAGTGGGTGCATAATAAAGGTTAGGGTCGGTTTTTATCAGCTTTTGCAAATACGTTTGCACGATGCGTTTTTTCTTATCGGCCTCTAGCTCATTGTCTTTATCTGCTTTAGTTTGCATCACCTCTTAACCCCCTATGGTCAATATTGACTCGGTTGTCTTAATTACTGAATGACTTACTGATTTAGTGACTGATTTAGTGACTTGGACTTTTTTTACTTTTTGACGGCAACTGTGTCTTATCTAATGGTACCATGAACACCGCACTATCCTTGTTCGACTTTTTAACGCCCATGCCTAATTCAATTTAGTGACTCAGCCCTTAATCTTATAGGCTACGTTCTCATAGGCTGTTGCTCACCTTTATAATACCTTGACAAAAATACGGATACGTTATGACCCCTAAACCGCCTAGTGTAGATAGCATCCCCAAGATAATCCCAGAAATCATTTTTTTTGACATTGACGATACCTTAAGCCGTGAGGGCATTCTCGCCAAAAACAATCAGTTAATGCTTGAACAATTGGTGAGCACCGATATTAAATTGGTGATTGCCACAGGACGCTCAAAAGCGATGTTGCCGCCTGATATTTTAGCCCTTTATGCAGCGGGTGTGTTTGATGCCATTATTTGCACCAATGGGCAATACAGTTTTAATAAAAACGGCGTCATTAGCCACTACCCCTTGTCAGCCGAGCAAGCAGAGGTCATCCATACCTTGTGTCAAGCCAACAGTTTGGCGCATAAGTTTGATTCTGCCACCCATATAGCATGGGCAAAAGACACCAAGTTGACCGAAGATTTTTGTAAGATCAACCCTTTTTCTCTTATCGACCCCGACTATTATAAATCGCATCCGGTGTATCAAGCCTCGGTTGTTTTTAAAAGCGCCACGGATACCATGCAACAGGTAGATTTTGCCAAATATGGCTTAAAACTGGTGCACTGGCATCACATTGGCGGCGATGTGTTGCCGATTGAGGCATCTAAAGCACGAGCAATTAAGGATGTCTGCCAGTATTTTAATATTGACGTGGGCGACACTATGGCTTTTGGCGATGGCTTTAACGATTTTGAGATGTTTGACTTGGTCGGTTATGCGGTGGCAATGGGCGATGCCCAGCCAGCATTAATAGCACATGCCGATTATGTTACCGGCACTATTGAGCAAAATGGCATTCAAATGGTTTTGGAGCATTTAGGATTCATCTAGCGGCCTGGTGCGACTTACTTATGGTAACTGGCTTATATGAACTTGGTGATGCCAAGTTAAGGCCATTAATGTCCTATCGTGTGACATGTTTTTGCAATTTGCTACGCTAAGATAACTCATACTGTTGTAAATAAGTTTAGGATACTAGGGGCTATAATACCAAAACCATCCAAATGAGACAGGAGTTAACCATGAGTGGTCACGCATCTAATTTTAACAAGACACAAACCGACCAAATCAACCGTCAAATCAAACTGGCAAGCCGTCCGCATGGTAAGCCGACGCATGCTAATTTTGAGTTAACGACTGGTGAGATACCAACGCCCAATGAGCGGCAGATGTTACTACGGACACTATATTTATCGCTCGACCCTTATATGCGTGGGCGGATGAGTGATGAAAAAAGCTACGCCGAGCCGCTGCAAATTGGCGATGTGATGTTAGGGGGTACCGTGGCGCAAGTGGTCCGCTCTAATCTTGACGGTTTTCAAGAAGGTGATTTGGTCGTGTCTTATTCTGGCTGGCAGGACTACAGTGTCAGCGACGGTGAAGGCGTTTATAAGCTTGACAATGCTATGCCAAATCCTTCTTATGGCCTTGGCGTCTTGGGCATGCCCGGCTTTACGGGTTATATGGGTTTAACCGATATTGGTAAGCCAAAAGCGGGTGAAACTTTGGTTGTGGCAGCGGCGACGGGGCCTGTGGGTGCAACGGTTGGCCAAGTCGGTAAGCTTAAAGGCCTAACCGTGATTGGGGTGGCAGGCGGCGCTGAAAAGTGCCACTTTGCGGTTGAAACATTAGGCTTTGATAAATGCCTCGACCACTGTGCCGATGACTTTGCCGAGCAGTTACAAGACGCTTGCCCTAACGGTATTGATATTTATTTTGAAAACGTAGGCGGAAAAGTGTTTGATGCGGTGATGCCCTTGTTAAATACCAATGCTCGCATTCCTGTGTGCGGTTTGGCGTCACAATATAATGCTACCAAGTTGCCAGATGGCCCCGACCGTTTAAGTCAGTTGATGGGGCTTATTTTAAGACAACAACTCACCGTCAAAGGGTTTATTGTTTTTGAAGCCTATGGCGAGCATTATCCTAAATTTTTGCAAACCATGGGGCAATGGGTGGCCGAGGGTAAAATCACGACCAAAGAGCATATGATTGATGGCCTAGGCAATGCGCCACAGGGCTTTATGGATATGTTGGTGGGCAATAATTTTGGTAAAACGGTGGTGCAAGTGGCGGATGCCTATGAGACGTCCTCCAGAAAGTAAAACAAGAAGCATGACGCAACGGTGCTATATTTTATTACCCTACTGTAGACAGGACTAATGATGAAAAATTAGCAAACCAACCAAACCTCAACCACCCCCCTAAATACAACAATACCAGACCAATAATAGGATAAATCATGATACGGTTACATCATTTACATCAATCTCGCTCACTGCGTATTTTATGGCTATTAGAAGCACTTAGCATACCTTATGAGCTGGTCAGTTATCAGCGCAATCCGCAAACCCAATTGGCGCCAGATAGCCTAAAAAAAGTACATCCCTTAGGCAAATCGCCCGTCATTGATATTGATGGTCAAATGGTTGCCGAATCGGGAGCCATCACCCAATTGCTGATTGAGCGTTTTGCAGCCGATACTTTGCGCCCATCCGTTGATAGCGTAGAGTATGGACAGTATTTGCAGTGGATTGACTTTGCTGAAAGCTCGTTGATGCTGCCATTATTGCTCGAGCTGTTTACCCAAAAAGCAGGGGTGGGTGACAACGCCTTTTTATCTGGGTACATTGCGCAAGAAAAAGGCAAACTCCTTAGCTATCTTGATGAGGCGCTAAAGGGCAAAGCGTTTATTGTCGGCGATAGCTTATCTGGCGCTGACTTTATGCTATCCTTTAACGTGATGATGATGTCTCAGCGCAATCTGCTGGGAGACTATCCGCATATTGAGGCCTATGCTCAAAGTTTGGCGATGTTGCCAAGCTATCAAAAGGCTTTGCGGATAGAAAATAGTTCGTCGGGTAGTTCTATATAGCTTAGATTTTAGAGGTAGGGTGCGCCCCGCGCACCTTTAGAATAATGATACTATATTGAAGAGATACGATTCTCAATTTACTGATAATAGAGTTAAGTAACAGAACAAATTTAAAATATAATCTGATTTTTGTGGGGTATGTTGTGCTAAACCACACTATAAGATTTCATATTATAAGATAATTTCGTTTTGATACTTATATGATATTTCTTTTGTGTTTTGGTGCGCAGGGCGCACCCTACACGTCACGGTTGCATCGAAGGTGCGGTTTAGCCCCGATTGCAGCGGCTATACTTGGCACAGCATGGGGTTGCAGGCACTTGGCAAGAGGCGTTATCGAGGCAACAGGAACGACTATTGCCATTAGTGCCTGCCCCCGTGCAAGCCAAGATAGTAGCGCAAAGCGGGATTAGCTACCGTGATAAAACCTCCAAAAGTTGAGAGTGGGGGATAGACCTTGGCATTAAAAAGATCTGCGCTAGTGCAGGTCTTTTTTTTATCTGGTTTGGTTTGATTAGAGATATTTAGAAAAATAAAGAGTTCGCTAAAACAGTCTATTCATCCACATAAGTCAACCAATGCTTATACTTCGCATTGCGGCCATGGATCACATCAAAGTACAAGGTTTGCAGTTTTTCGGTAATGGGGCCACGGCTACCCATACCAACCGTACGGTCGTCATATTCTCGAATCGGGGTGACTTCGGCGGCGGTGCCGGTCATAAATATCTCGTCAGCTAAATAAAATTCATCACGGGTAATGCGTCGCTCGGTCACTTTGATGCCCAAATCTTCGCAGAACTGCATCATAGTACGGCGGGTAATGCCATCTAAAGCGCCGCCTGCTAAATCAGGGGTATGCAGCTCGCCGTTTTTCACTAAAAATAAGTTCTCGCCGGCGCCTTGGCACACATAACCCTGCGAATCCATCAAAATGGCCTCATCATAGCCATTACGGGTGACCTCTTGGTTGGCCATAATCGACACCGGATAGTTGCTTGATGCCTTGGCTTTACACATGGTCACGTTGGTCATATGATGGGTGTACGATGAGGTTTTAACGCGAATACCGTTTTGAATCCCCTCCTCGCCCAAATAGGCGCCCCACGTCCAAGCGGCCACCATCGCATTAATGCTGTTATCACGTGAGGAGATGCCCAGTTTTTCGGCACCCACCCAAATAAGCGGGCGGATATAGGCCGATTTTAGCTTGTTTTGGAGAACTACCTGTTTTTGCGCAGTGTCCAATGTGGCTTTATCATATGGCACTTGCATTTGAAAAATCTTTGCCGAGCCGAGCAGTCTATCGGTATGGTCATCTAACCTAAAAATAGCGGTGCGTCCGTCATCGGTCTCATAGGCCCGTACGCCTTCAAATACCGCCATACCATAATGTAAGCTGTGGGTGAGTACGTGGATTTTAGCATCTGGCTGATTCACCATCTCGCCATTAAGCCAAAGTTTGCCATCTTGGGTTGCCATGTTCATGCATGAGTTCCATTTAGATTAAGATTGAAATAATAAAGTGTAAAATATGCGGGTATCACAAAAAAGTTATCAATTATAGCACTGCTGCAAAAATTATCCATTAGCGTTTGTTGATAACCTTGCTAAGCACACATCGCCAAGCTAACATCGCTAAGCTAACATTGCTAAGCTAACATTGCTAAGCTAAGCTAAGCACACATCGCTAAGCTCACCTTACTAACGTCAATAGCACGGCTGGTAAATTAAGTCATGCCCAAGGCTAAAACAAGGTCATTCATTCGTCATGTTGCTGCAAAATCGCCTGCCATTTATCGATAACGTATTGCCGGGTGTCGTGCCAAATGGCCTCATCGACGGATAGGTTTTCGTTGGCTAGGGCCAATTGATGGGTGGCAGCTCGTATCAATAGATAAGCTTGCGTTAAGCCGTCAGCGGTGTCTTGATCCCACACCCCTGCTTGTGCCAGACAGGCGAAAATTCTTGCATTGTCACTCCACTGAATCAAACTAGGATGGCTATGGGCATACGCCAAGACACCGTACTGCGCCATAAATTCAATATCCACGATGCCGCCTGCATCTTGTTTGAGATGAAACTTGCCTTGCTGCTGCTCGTACTTGTCACTGCCTAAATGGTCTCTCATTTTGCCGCGCATCTCAAGCACATTTTTTTTCAGCTCGTCTTTATCACGCTCCCGGGTTAGTACCTGTTCGCGCACATGGTTAAAGGTTTGCATCACTTGGCTATCGCCACAAATGGCACGTGCTCGCACCAACGCTTGGTGCTCCCACACCCACGCTTTATCGAGCTGATACCGCTCAAACGAGCGGCTAGACACCACCATCATCCCCGCATTGCCGGAGGGACGCAGGCGCATATCGATTTCGTAGGCACGCCCATCACGGGTTTGGGTATTAAGATACGTCATTAGTTTTTGCGCCAATCTTGCGGCAAATTTCATCCCGCTTACCGGTTTAGCCCCTGTGGTCATGGCATGCTCATCAATTTGATGAATAAATACCAAGTCCAAATCTGACGTATACGACATCTCCATACCGCCAAGCTTGCCATAGCCAATAACGGCAAAACCGCTTTGCGCCTCGTTGACCGAGTCGCCCGATTGGTTAATGGGATAGCCGTGGCGTTTAATCAGCTCGGCAAACGCACGCTCAAGCGACGCTGTTAATACCACCTCAGCGATATAGGTGAGCGAATCGGACACTTGCATGATGGGGCGCTCTGCCAACACATCACTGGCCGCCACTGCCAAAACTTGGTTGTTTTTAAATAAGCGCAGCACGTTTAATAAGGCCTCTTCATCACCCGGCTCTACCCGTAGCAGACGTTGACGTAAAATATCGGCCAGCTCTTTTTTGTCCGGCAGATGGCGATAACGCTGTTGCAAAAAAGAGTCAAGGAGGACGGGATAACGGGCCAGCTCGCCGGCTATCCAAGGGCTAGCTGACAACATAGGAATGAGATGCACCGTAGCATCAGGGTTTTCAGCCAGCATCACCAAATAAATAGAGCGACGACAAATCGCCTCAAGCAGGCTTAGTAAGCGTGGTAGAGCGACATTCGCCAATCCTTGCTGACGTTCGTGCACAAGTAACGCATGGGTAAGCACCGGATAGGCGGCGTCCAGGCGGGCTCGTGCTTCAACCGATAACCCCTGTACCAAGTGACTTTGCCAGAAATGCTCAAGCTTTTGGCGATTTTCCTCGCTTAAAATACTTTCCAAACGAGTACCCGAAACATCGATGGAGAGAGCTTCGGTACATGTCGGCGTGGTGCGCTCCGTCACCATTCTATCAAAGGGCACGCGCACATTTTGGCGATGTTGATTTAAACGCTCGGAAAAGGACGCCCAATCGGCAAACCCTAGAGTTAGGGCTAAATTGTGCTGCCATGTCGGGTCTTTGGGCAATTGCTGGGTTTGTTGGTCATTAATGGCTTGAATACCATGCTCGACACGGCGCAAAAAACGGTAGGCGGCGACTAAATTTTGATACGTGGTATCATCCAAAAAATCAAAATCGCTCAAGGCTTGCATCGCCTGCAAGCTTGACTTCACTTCAAGTTGGCTATGGCGACCGCCATAAATAAGCTGATAAGCTTGCACCACAAATTCAATATCACGGATGCCGCCTGCACCCAGTTTAACGTTGTCCAAATCCTCACGCTGGGCCACTTGGTTTTGAATGAGCGACTTCATCTCACGCAGCGCCGCAAAGGTGCTGTAATCGACATAATAGCGAAACACAAACGGCTTGATAATATCGTGCAATTGTTCATCAAACGCGGCATCAATGTTGTTGATGACCCTTGCCTTAAGCCAAGCGAAACGCTCCCAATCTCGGCCATTGGTCTCAAAGTATTTTTGCAGCGCTGATAAATGAATGGCCAAATCGCTGCCCTCGCCCCAAGGCCGCAGACGCATATCCACCCGAAACACAAAGCCCTCAGCTGTATTGGTATCCAGAAGTTTGATAATGCCCTGCCCTAAGCGTGCCATAAAGCGCTTGTTATCGATTGATTTTGTGCCGCTCTGTTTATTGCCATCGGTATCGCCACGGCCTTTATGCACAAAAATTAAGTCGATATCACTCGATAGATTAAGCTCTTGAGCCCCAAGTTTACCCATCGCAAAAATCGCCATATCATCTTGCTGACGCTGGCCATACTTATCGATGTTGCTGATGATAGGGTTACCATACTGTTTGACCAGCGTCGACCACACATACTCTTTGGCAAAGATAAGGCAGCAATCGGCAAAATCGGACAATTCGGCAGTAAGTTGTTCAAGCGAAATCAGATTTAAAGCATCCTGCCAAATCCAGCGCATCATTAATAGCTCACGCAGTTGGCGTAGGCCACGCATAACCCCTGCCTCATCGGCGCGCTTTAACAAACCGTTTAAATCGTCAATCAACGTATAGTCATTAATCAAATCGTTAAGTTGTTGACGGCTAAGGGTGATGGAAAGCGGGTAACTTTTTAAAAAGTTTTGACAAATATTGGTTTTATGGTGCCAAATTTGTGTGGCAAATTGACTGGCTAGGGCTAAGCGTTGTATCGCATCGCTGCTAGGATAGGTGGATAAGGGAAGGTTGTTTGAAAAGGATGCAGGATATGACATGGCGTAGCACAACTCCTAAATAGGGGTTAGAAAGTGCTAGTAGCCTATCACAAAATGTGGACTGCAAAGGTGACTCGCTGTATTAAATTTTAAATGACTTTGATAGGGTTAAAGCTTTCAAAGCTGTTTATTTGTTGAATGCAATTGAATTGCATGCAATTGAATTTAAGACTTACTAACCGACCATAGCCATTGTATAGCTTTGCTGCATATAGGCGTTTAAGCTTGGCGCCCATAACGACAAAAGATAGCCGATACTCGCCCCAATCAGCACATCGGTCGGATAGTGCAAGCCAAGTACCATTCGCGATAAGGCAACCAATAGGGCAAAAGGTATCATAATGGGCAATAAGATTGGAAAATGGCTACCGATAGTGGCGGTAAACAATACCGCTTGCAGGGTATGACCTGAGGGGAAACTAAACACATCGAGCGGCCGCTCGCCTAAAACGATAACTTGATGCACCTGATACGGCCTTGGGCGCACGGTTTTAACTTTAAGTAGCTTATAAATGGCAAGTCCCGTTAGGCTGACAATGATGGTTGATAGCGTGGGTATTAAAGCGGGCATACCGTATAGCAACACTGGTAATAGCAACATCACATACCAAAACCAGCCATCGCCTAAGCGACTGACCATTTTAAAAAAGCTGGCTGTGACTTGGTTAGTTGAAAAGCGATTGATAGAAATACACAGGTTGGTATCCCAACTTAAGACTTGATTGGTATACACCGCCACCGCTGGATAACGGTTGCACAAGGTAAAAATAGGACTGGGTGCAATAGTATCTGCTGTTATAGCGCTTGACCTCATGGGTGATATTGACTTTGACATGGCATTAGACTTTGATTTTGACTTTAATAAAGAAGTAGACTGGGCGGAGGACTCACACCGGGCTTTGGACTGTGGTCGTGAATGTTTCAAAACTTACCCCTTATTCGTTAATTAACCACGTGGGTGACCTGAATACATTGAACGATAGAACGATTGCAGCGGTTAATGCATACAGCTTACTGGCTTAACGCTTGTTTTAACTTTTGGCTTAACGTTATGTTTAAAAATTAATGACTGTTATTGACTGTTATTAAAAGTTTTTGAGTGTTGTTGAAATTCAAATTCAAACCATGACAATGACTGGCTTTCATCGCTCAAATAATGGCTTAAAATGGCTTAAATAGTTAAAATAGCTTACACAATAGTAACGGCAGCAATTACTTTTTGAAACATAGCCAACATTTGTTTTGCAGGACGTTGCCAAGAAAATCCGCCCACTTGTTGCCGAGCTTGTACGCCTTGCTCTTTGAGAACCTGCATTTTGGGTAAATCGGCTACCATATTAATAAAATCATGCTTGCTACCCATAGGTGCCAAACGCCCGCTATCTTGAGTGACCAACATGCCAGCGGCGGCATCGTCAAAGGCATATACCGGCAAGCCACTTGCCATAGCCTCTGTGACCACGTTACCAAAGGTTTCGACTTGGCTGGCAAAGATAAACGCATCGCCACTGGCATAGTGCTCGGCAAGCTCAACGCCTGTTTTGGCGCCGGTAAATATAATATCATCGCCACTGTCTGCCGCTAGAGCTTCAAGACGGCTGCGGTCTGGCCCATCGCCCACAATGACCAATTTGATGGCGCGATGCAGCTGTGCACTTTGTAGTGCTTTGAAAGCCTCAATCACCAAATCGACACTTTTTTCAGGAGACAGACGGCTCACCATGGTTAAGACCGTATACTGCTCTTGCGCACCCCATTGTTGGCGTAAGGCGTCGCTACGGTGGCTTGGGCTAAATGTCTCTAAATCCACCCCACGCCCAACTTCAACCAAACGCTTAAACCCGAGCGCCTGCAAATCATTTTGTGTTTTCAAGCTTGGGACACAAGTTGCTTTGGAGGCATTGTGAAACCATTTAAAATACGCCATCATGGGGCGAGCGATAATGCCTAGGCCAAAATGACGGCTGAAATCGTGAAATTGGGTGTGATAGCCTGTTGTGGCCGGAATATGTTGGCGTTTAGCCGCTATCAAAGCCGCTAATCCTAAAGGGCCTTCGGTGGCGATATGCACGATATCAGGATGAATCTGCTCTAAAGTATGTTTGATGCGTGGATAATCGGGCAAGCCAAACTGTAAATCAGCATAACGCGGAATTGCCCAGCCTTGCACCTCAATTTTATGGGTTAATATGGCATTGGCGGCGATGCTCGTGTCATACTTATGCTTGCTATGTTTATGTTTGCCATGACTACTATGACTACTTTGACTACTTTGACTATTGTGGTTATTCACGCTGTCATCATCGCCACTGTCATGAGTTGCAGCATACTGAGCATTGGTCTCGGTGTTTTTTTGCGTGGTTTTTGTTGGCTTTGGGCTTAGAAGACTCACCTGATGCCCTAACAATACCAGTTGGCGCATCAGCTGGTGCAAGCTCATTGCTACCCCATTGACTTCGGGCAACCAGGTTTCCGTCACCAGTAAAATATGTAGTTTTGGCTTAACAGGTGCAGAAGCAGTCATCTTCGTGTTCATTGTGTTAGTATCTGCAAGTGCACTGCCAGATAAGCTATTGCTTTTAAAACTAGCCAAACCTTCCTCCCGCAGCGCACCTTCTGTTAGTTCTGTTAGTTCTGTTAGTTGCATGGTTGGCGTGCGTTTGTTGTAGCAGAATGGGGTCACTTGGGTCAAGGTTGTTGTCATCGCTAAAGCACCAATTTGATATCATTTTTCATAGTCTCACTATAACAACGTTATTTGACAGGCAGATGTCACTTTAATATCAATTTTATGACAATATTTAAATGACAATATTTAAATGACAATATTTAAATGACAATATTTAAATGACAATGTGTTTAAATGACAATGTTTGTTTAAATGACAATGTTAAAGCAGAACTACAATGCTAATAGAATACCGACTGAGTATTTGCGTATAATTGACCTACTGCTCATCATTTAGCCCACTACTATGGCCAACCTATGACTTGCAATCCCTCTACCCTAGTCTTAATAACAGCAGACCCCAATCACCCATTGGCGTTACATGCATATCGTTATGTTAAGGCGCTGCTGGCTGCTAACCACAGCCACCCTGCTAAACATACGGTTGCCAAAGACACTGTTGCTAAAGACACTGATACTAAAAACACTGTTGCTAAAAACACTGTTGCTAAAAACACTGATACTAAAAATACTGATACTAAAAATACTGATACTAAAAATACTGATACTGAAGATACCAATGCAATGGCAGTGGCGGTTTTTTTCTATGGCGATGCGGCGCACACGGCCAATCAACTGCGCTGGCAAGTGGCGGATAGAGCCCATCTAACCGAACTGTGGCAGCAATTAAGCCATGAGTATGCACTGCCATTGCCAGTATGTGTCAGTACAGCGATAACTCGAGGCATTACCGATAGCGACAACGCCCAACGCCATCACTTAAGTGGCGCAAATTTAGCGGCTCATTTTGCGCTGGTTGGTTTGGGCGAGCTAGCAACCCCGTTAAAACTGGCTAAAAAAGTGATACAATTCTAGCCATTAAACCTTACTCTCACTCTTGGCGTAGGCTGTGGCTTTAGCCCAGTGTTGCCCATAAACTATCATCAAAACTATCATCATGCGCTGGGCTAAAAACACCAGCCTACAGCGAATCGTTTAACCGTTGTAGCCGTAAAATTTAGATTAGAGGTCATCTTGTGTCGATACTCATCCGTTTAACCACCCCAACCGAAACAGCAACCTATGAGGGTTGTGCCTTAGCGTTAACGCTGGCTACCTTTGGGCACTCGGTACAATTGCTGCTCGGTAGTCCTGTTTTTGGCGTGTTGATGCAAGCCGATAGCCGCTTGCACGGCATGATAAAGTCATTAGACTTATATGATATGCCAAAGGCTTGGTTGCCAGAGGATGTGTTTAGCAGTTGGCTGACAGGTATGGTGCCGGTTGCCTTGGCCGCACAGCTAGACTTCATTCCAGAGGAGGTCAGCTCGCAGCAGTTTGCCCAAGTATTTACCTTTTGAGCTGTTTTTTATAACTGGATACGCCGGTCTAACTACCCTACTGTTTGAGAGCTTTATGTCAACCTTATTTCAATTACACGCCAACATGAGCACCCTAAAAGCCATAACAAAAGATATGGCAGGGTTATGGCACGCTGGCGATAGCGTGTTATTGCTGGGTGAAACAGTGGCCTATCTCGACTGGTTTGCCGCCTATGTAGATGACATCAATGCAGACGACGAAGTGGATAATCGTATCGTATCGATTCATACCGTCTATCTTTTAACGGATGATATCAATGCTTTGAATGACAGCGCGACGTTAAATTTGGATTTTACGGCCGTAAAACCATTTGCTGTTAAGCTATTGAGCGATACAGACTGGGTAGAGCTTACCCAAAAGATGACACGAGTGGTCACTTTAGCCTCGACAACATAAAGTTTACGACCCTCTAACGCTTTAAATAAGTTGGTACCGTTAACAATATGATGCAAGCTGAAACAATGACTAAAAAAATAAACCCCACGCTCACCATAGGCACCATAGCCACCTTAGCTTTAGATGCTGAGGGACATTTGCTCGACCATCGCATATGGACGCCCGCAGTTGCCCAACAGTTAGCAGACACGCTTGGGGTAACGTTATCCGCTGCCCATTTTGAGATACTAGACCAAGTACGCCAGTTTTATAGCGAGTTTAATCATCCTCCCTCTACTCGGCCGCTGATTAAGTATTTGATAAAAACCCTGCCCGATAAAGATATTAGCAATCAAAAACTGCAGCAACTGTTTAACACCGGTTTGGTCGCCCGTCATGTCAATCGGATTGCAGGATTACCCAAACCGCCAAATTGTTTGTAGACCAGTGGGTGACGTTATGACACAGCTTGCGGCTCATTTGGGGTCATAAGGCGTTAACTCCTCATAGCCGGTGCTGCGCCCCAAATCGCCTTTAAACCCACGTTGTCGCCATACCTCATACAGACAAATAGACACACTATTTGCCAAATTTAAACTGCGCGAGTCCGGTAGCATCGGCAGCCGTAGCCAATGATTAGCGCCAATATCCGCGCGTATATGATCGGCCAATCCTGCCGTCTCAGAACCAAATACTAAGGCGATTTCGTCATCGCTCTTCATTTTGCTATGAGTGCTATTTGTGAAATCATAGTCATAAAATGAGTGGCTTAATTTGGTGGTTAGTGCCACCATGCGTTTGCATCCGACTACTGCTAATGCGGATTTGGTAGCCGCCCAGTCTTGATGTACCTGCATATCGGCATACTCATGATAATCAAGCCCCGCTCGGCGTAATTTGCTGTCGTCCAAATCAAAACCCAATGGCGCAACCAAGTGCAATTGGGCGCCGGTATTGGCACATAAACGGATAATACTGCCTGTATTATTGGGTATTCTAGGATGTACAAGGACAACGTGAATGGTCATTTTTATTACCTGAATTTACAAAATTAAAGTTATATTACAGTTACTTACATTTTGCATAGTATTATACACACTTCCCTATTGCACTTAAGCCCGTATCTGGATTATGATTTGCATTACCCACTAGGGGATTAAATTTCTGAAATCTAAGTCAGATGATTGTAGACTACTTTGGTAACGCTATAATCCAAACTTTCGATTTCATGTACTTTGTTTTGAAAAATTTAACGCTTATTTAACTTAACTTGAGGATTTACCATGAAAAAAATCACTATTGCGTCTTTAACCGCTCTTGTTTTACTATCGGGCTGTAATACATTTCAAGGCCTTGGTAAAGATGTCTCTAAAGCCGGTGATGCTGTGACGGATACTGCCCATAAAGTTGAGAAAAAGATTTAAGTAGTCGTGTCATTGATTGAGTAACATTTAGTATTATTTAGTAGTAAAGACCCACGGCTGATGTATTGGCTTAGTGGGTTTTTTTATGGCACTCGCATTTCCCAAATATTATATAAGGTAGACGTTATCTACTAATTATAAGATAAGCAGACAGATAGCAGATAAACTTGGAAAGCGTGAAAAACTTGTTATAATCAACTTGGCAATTTGTAACAACTTACATTAACCAGATGGTGGAATACTTAAATGGCAGATTATAACGTAATTTTAGATGCAGGTGATGTTGATGGCGGCGTCATTAATGTGGTTGTCGAAATCCCAACGGGCAGTAGCAACAAGATTGAATGGAACCGCGAGTTGGGTGTGTTTGAATTGGACCGTATCGACCCTGCTATCTTTGCCAAACCCTGCAACTACGGTTTTATTCCGCAAACGCTAGATGAAGATGGCGATGAATTGGATGCGCTTATCATCACGGATCAACCCCTGACCACAGGACTTTATTTAAAAGCCAAAGTGATTGGGGTGATGAAGTTTGTTGATGATGGCGAAGTGGACGACAAAATAGTGGTCGTACCTGCCGATGATCGTAACAATGCCAATGCTATTAACACCTTAGCAGACTTACCAAAGCGTATGATTGAGCAATTAGAGTATCACTTTAATCATTATAAAGATTTGAAAAAGCCAGGTACGACGGTTGTTGAATCTTGGGAAGATGCTGAAGAAGCCAAAGTGGTGATTAAAAAGTCTATTCAGCGCTGGAATGATAAGTAAGTCTAATGGCCTAACTGTATTAACCCATCTTTTATACAGCACAAATTGAGCGGTATAGATTAAGCACTTTAACCTTACGTTAGAGTGCTTTTTATTGTCGTGACTTTTTATTGTCGTGAATTTTTATTGTCGTGACTTTTTATTGTGGTAACCTTTTATTTTGGAAGCCATAGATACCCCTATACTCCTAACATTCTTGCACTGAGGCCGACAATGACTCAAAAACTACCCAAGCACATTGCCCAAATGGTTGAAAAAAACAATTTGGCGTTAGCGATAAAAACGCTGGCGGACGACGCCAATATCAGCATGAGTGACGCTAAAATAAGTATTGATGCCTACGAAGCACAGCTTAAGACGCAGCAGGATAAAAAAGTTCAAGCCATTGCCCATAAGCAAGGCGTTAGCATGCCATCCATGCCGGCTCAATCAGCACAGTCAATACAGCCACTGCACCAATCGCCCACTCAGCCAACTAGCGCCCTCAATGCGCCAACACACTCTATAACGGCAGGATTAGACCAGCATCTCAAGCACATTGGCTATAAAAAACCCCTTCTACCTTATTGGGCAAAACGGGTTATTGGTATTATGTTGGTGATTGTCCTGCTAGGTATGCTCATTTGGCGATTGCTGACGTAACTACTTAACGTAACTGCTGGACGTAACCACTTAATGACCACCTCATAATCAATTAATTATTATCTTTAAAAACGGTTTTAAAAACCATTTTTTAAACATCGCTTTTAAAACAAGCTTTACGTTCAATCTAAGATTAAGATATTACCTATCTATTATTCTCTTTGAGTTTTCCGGTCTTTGAGTCTTCGAGCGAGTGCAACATCTCATAGCCACTTAAACGCTTGGTTTCCACCGCATTAAATAGCTGTTGCTGCAACGCTGTAATCTTAGCTTGCTGCGCTGTTGTGTCGGCAGTGGTCATCAAAATCTGCTGTTTGCTGCTTTGATACTGCTCAAAACGACTCTCAAAATCTTTATTTTTCGCATCGACCTCTGCTAGACGCTGGGCAGCAGGCGCGCCCACTAATTCGCTACGCATCGCAAAGAGTTCAGCATCGTTTGCGCCCTGTGCTTTTAACGCTTCGGTGCGCTGCATCAACGTTTCTAACTGCTGCTTTTGTTGCACTCGTAATTTAAGGGTCGAATCAGGCAGCCGGCTGACATAATCAAGCCTTGCTTGCTGGCGCTGCTGCTCGCTCAAACTTGGGTCTTTGGCAACCTTAATCATGGCAATATTGTAATCTTCTAGCTCGTCTTCTGAGGCAAAAAAGGCGGCGACCGTTTGCGGATTAAACAATGCGCCGCGAATCTTTTTGACATCGGTTTGGCGCTGAGCCATCATGTTTAAATCCAGCTCTCCTGCCTCAGTGGCCTGCATTTGCAGATGCCCATAACTCTCTTGTAATGTGCCTAAACGTTGTAAATAAGTCTTATAAGTATAATATAAAGCAACCGCTGTACTCGCGGCAGGCTCTGGCGTTCTACTGGTGATATACGCTTCTATACGCGCATCAATGGTCGCTGCCGTCTCCTCGCCCAGTGCCGATAAAAAATAATCGTACAAGCGGCGTAGACCGCGAGTGGGTACAAGCCTATTGTCACCATCTATGATAATTTCGCCATCTACTTCGGTGCCCTGCAGTGAACGCGGTAGGTTTTCGACCCCTGTCTTAAATAAGGGTGTGCGCTTTGCCCCGTTAATACTGCCGGCTGTTATAGCGCTATCAATTGACGGGTTGGCTTGCCCAGTGGGCACTGCACTGTCGATGGCTCCTGCGTTTACCGCGCCTGCCACCGGCGTTGCCGTGTTGTTTCTTTTAAAGACATTAAATAGCAATACCAACGCTAGACCTATGGCGATGGCGATAGTTAACCCTTTTATCAAACCCTGTTTATTTTCAAAAATGCTCATAGCAATAACTTCAAACCTTGTTGATAACCAAATAGCCTATTTTGTTACACAGACCTTAAACTTAAAAAAACGGCCTTAGTGGCCGCTTTCGAGGATAGCAAACGTCGTTCAAGGGCGACGTTTAGGGTAGCTGCTTAGGTATCTTTAGATAGTGACTGAATACACCTGTAGGTTTATAAACCTTGATTTTTAAGGCGTCCGACTTGATTGCGATAGATAGTGAGCGGTTCGACACGCCCCCAAGCGACCAAACCTAACAATTGATTGACCGAATCGAGATGATTCATCGGATAATCATCTCGGATAACATGCCCCACGCGACTTGAACAGGCGGATACCAAACCGTCATTCGGGTCGTTACCATAGGGCAGGGCTGTTAAGCTAAACACATAATCGATAGGATCCAAGGGATTATAGAAGGTTCCTACGCCCGAAAATGAATAATAAGCAACGCCGTCGACAACGTTATTAGCAGGCGGCTGACCACAATATTTTGTTGGCATAGCGGCAGGGTATTTAACATTAAACACCTTGGTCATATAGTCGGTTGATAATGAATATATTGACGCTAGAGCATCTTGTTGTTGTAAATCTTTAATTTTAATACCCGATCCCACATCCATAAACTTACCAATAAAGTTGAAGAAAGCGACTGCGCCTTGAGTGCCTTTATTGTATTCGCCCTTTGGTAAACCCTCAGCCAAGCTGTCTTTTTCGGCAGTTTTAAGAATCCAATCTGCCATCGCAGCACCTTGAGCAGGCGCAGATACTGCAGTAACAGAGGCAACATGTTCTGGCGCAACGGCGGCAACATAGCGAATATCACTGCCCCCATGACTATGACCGAATAGGTTTACTTTATCTTTACCCGTTAATGCTCTAATCGTTTCAACCTGTTGCAATAGCTGCTCACCACGCACCTCGCCATCTGTAAACGAAGACGTTTTGGTGGTAAAGACGTTGGTACCCCCTTCCATTAATGCCTCGGGAATACCATTATAATAATCCAAAATACCAAACAAGGTCGTCCAACCGCCAAGGCCATGTGCCATGACGACAGGATATTTCGTTTCTGTGAGCGTGCTCCTGGTGGCTATTGTTTTCACCAGTTTGCAGCCTGTGGGATTAGCGCAATTGTAGTGGACTGCTGCCTGTGCAGTTGGGGCGAATAGGGTAAAACTGGCAATAGCAAGCATTGCCGCAGTAGAAATCTTTAAGTGCGTCACGGTACGTCCTTATAAGGGACTCAATCGGTCAATAAAATCAACGCCATGCCATCACAAGTCAACGTCACTTACTGGCCTTGATAAAGGGCTGACCAGTAAGTTATCTTGTGTCTATTATAGCCAATGAATAGCGAATGAATAGACAATACACTTGGCTTAACAGTGAGGTATGTTGAATGCTTAAAAACAGATGAGTCAATCAGTCCATTGATTAGATAACACTACCTGCTCAATAAAAGTAAACATTAGTTCTAAAATGATAATACCTGAAAACTACTTAGCTTGCAACTCAATATTTGTTTATTTTGGTAGGGCGGTTGATATCAGCCCCATAGCCAAGCCCTTCGCCAGCAAAGCTTGCTGTTGAGACACATTTTTTTGTCTATCGTTATCACTGTTTTAAAGTCACTTGTTAAATATAACGTCTAGCTTAGTACCCGATTAAGCCATTGTCCTATCGCTGTGATTTGTGGCAAACATACCTGATGCGCCATCGGATAGGTGGTAAACTCGACGTTGTAGCCTTTTTGTTTTAAAGCAGTGCTGGCTTGTTCGCCCAAGATAACTGGCACCACAGGGTCTTGTGTCCCATGGTCTATCTTAATGGATAAGTTTTGGTTGGCCTGGGTATAGTGCTCGCTGTCGTCAATCGCCAGATAGGTGGACAATGTCAATAACCCTGCTAGCTTTTGGGGATGGGTTAATGCCACTTGATAAGCAATGGCGCCGCCTTGTGAGAAGCCTGCAATCACGATATGCTCGGCCTTAACCCCACGCTCAATTTCTCTGTTGATTAAATCATTAATTTGCATAGTGGACTTTTGGATTTGCAGCACATCAACCTTACGCTTTAGGCTCATCTCCAAAATATCATACCAAGCAGGCATCACCATGCCGCCATTAATAGTGACGGGGATTTGCGGCGCATGTGGAAACAAAAAACGTATGGCTAAGTTTTGACTTAGGCCCAATTGTGGCACCACAGGCTCAAAGTCGTGTCCACTGGCGCCCAGACCATGTAGCCAGATTACCGCTTTGTCGATGTCTTTTTTGCTTGGGTTATGTTCTACGCTCACGCAGTTTAGTAATGCTGTCATGGGGTGTCCTTAATGAATGAATAAGTGGGTTTGATTTGGTCAAAGAGCAAGTTAAGTATGTGCTAAGTGGTTTAGTCTAAACTGGCTATCAGCTCATTTAGGCCAATCTGTTCGTGGTCTTTAAAGGGATAGCGTTGTTCAATAATCTGCCATTTTCCAACGACTTGCACGGCTAACACATCGATATCCACACTCACCCTACCCTGTTGTTGACCGCAGTTAGCCTCATTTTTTGTCGTCGCTGAAGTTAGAGGGTTTGGCAAGGTGTTTGGCAATTGGACACGCTGGCACAATGTCTCGATACACTTTGTAGTAGCTATTAGCTGTTGCAGGGTCGGCCGCCGCGATAACAGCAGGTAGCCGCATTGATTGCTGTAGTCGGGCTTTGGCTGCGTGGGCGTGGCGGTATAGTCTGCATTAACAAATGCGGTTGACCATTGTTTTACCAACGCACATTTTTCAAGCTCATCTCTTGCCATCGCAAGGTGTTTATCCGCGTTAAAATTGCTGCCTAGCGCCACGATATAGGCTTCGATTGGGCTAGATAGTAGGTCATTTATGTCAACCAATCCGTAATCCGTTGGCTTGGCTAAGTTGGTGGCGGCTAAATTAACGTCGGCTAAATTAACCTCGGCTAGGTTAAGCATGGCTAGGTTAAGCATGGCTAGGTTGCTTTGGTTCAAAGTGCTGTCTGCCTACTTTTTTGAATTTGGATGTCAGATGGGCTTTTTAAATGCTAACTAATGCTAACTGTTGGCTATTGCTTAGGCTATTTTTATGGGTATCAAAATCGATTAAATTCATAGGTCATTAAACTAGGATAGCAAATCCTTACGCGGTGTCTTTACTACGAGTGATACTCACGGCAACCGACTCTGCTGCTTGGATAGCGGTAGGTTTCGCCACTGTCACCGTCACTTTTGATGTCGCATAGTTATCTAACAACCCTGTGGCGATAAGCGCTGCCAAGGTTTCAATTAAGTTTGCTTTAGCCTCAGTGCACCAATTTGTGATGTCATCACACACACTTTTGTAATTAATAGCATCCTGGATATCGTCACTGGCGGCCGCCTTACGGATATCGGTTAGCATGGTCACATCGATGAAAAGGGGTTGGGTGATGGCCCGCTCCCATGCAAACACACCAATCACTGCCTCTACTTTTAGACCAGTGATGAGAATACTGTCCATGCCTTGGTTGGTCTCGTTCATATTTTTACCTTAATTTAGGCCACTTTCTTTAATGTCGCTTTAACCTAGACGGGCAGTAGGGTGCGTTCCACGCACCATTTGATAGTGATAGGATATTTGGGATAGGTAACATGCTGTTTAAAATAGTGATTTTAGTCCAAACCTAGTTGTCAAGTGTTAGTGTTTAGACTCTACCTCATCTATCTATCTATCTATCTACCTACCTATCCAAGCCATTCAAGCCATTCAAGCCATCCAGCTCACTCGCCACAAGCGCCTGTTTGCGTAATAATTTACTGGGTCTATGTTGCCATAAATCGATGCTAAACAATATCAGCCCCAACCAAATCAAGCCAAATACCATAAACCGTTTGCTATCAAAGGGTTCATGGTAATAAAACACCGCCAACAAAAATATAAAGGTCGGGGTGAGGTAGTTCATAAAGCTTAAAATACTAAACGCTACTTTTTTGGTTGAGCGATTAAACAACAATAACGGAATGAGAGTGATAGGCCCTGCCAGCATTAAAAACCAAATTTGCTTGCTAAACCAAAAATCAAGACTTGAGCTTGCCACATTAGAGGTCATATACCACCAGATGCACACGGGCATTAGTAAGGCGGTTTCAACAAACAAACCCTCGAGAGGTTGTAGCGGCGTACGGCGCTGAATAAGGCCATAAATACTAAACGAGCTGGCAAGCACCAACGATACCCACGGCAAACTGCCAAGCAAGATGATTTGCACCAGCACCGCAAACACTGCTAAAGCAACGGCCACCATTTGTAGCCAACGCAGCTTCTCTTTTAATAGCACTAGGGACAACAATATGCCAATAAGCGGACTAATAAAATAGCCAAGGCTGGCCTCGAGTATTTGATTGGCGTTAACCGCCCAAACATAAGTAAGCCAATTACTGGCAATGAGCAAACCGGCGATTAAGGTAATGCCCAGCCAACGTGGGTTTTGCTTTAGGGTTGTGACCCAGCCCCAACGTTTGGTCAATAACAGCACCAGCGTCAAGCAAACAAACGTCCACACAATACGGTGACCAATAATCTCTACCGCACTGTATTGCCCAAGCTGCTTAAAATAAAACGGAAAACAGCCCCAAATAACAAAGGCAATAAAAGCAGTAATGAGGCCATCGGTGCTGGTGGTGACGACGAATGCGGCTACCGGTGCTTTTGGTTGCGGACTTGTCGGGGTAGCAAGTGACATGGCGATTTCCAACAAGGTTGAAGATAAAACAGCACTATAACAGCTTGGGTATCAAGCAACTATCCTTGTTGTGTAGCGATGTGCATGCCAATGTCATTGGCCAGCTCGGCAAAATTAGGAAAGCTGGTGGCAACCGTCTCTACCCCTTGAATGCTAATGGTATCGCTCGCCCGCAAACTAGCCACTGCAAAGCTCATGGCAATACGGTGGTCATGATGCGAGACAATATTGCCGCCGCCAAATATGGGATTTTGGTTAATATGTTCATCCGTGGTTGCGTTATCCTCTAGCCCTTTGCCTTCAATAATAATGCCGTCGTCAGTCACTCTGCACTCAATGCCCAAGGTCGTTAGCCCCTCCGCCATGACGGCGATACGGTCAGACTCTTTGACGCGCAGCTCTTTAGCCCCGGTCAATACGGTTTGCCCCACCGCGCAACTGGCAGCGATGAACAACACCGGAAACTCATCAATGGCTAACGGCACCAGATGCTCGGGGATAGCAATGCCGTTTAAGGGTGCGGATTGAATCGTCACATCCGCCACCGGCTCGCCGCCTACAAAGGTCTCATTGCTTAAGGTGATATTGGCCCCCATCAACTGCAAGATATCAATCACCCCAGTGCGCGTGGGGTTCATGCCTACTTGTGAGATGGTTAACCTACTGTCTTTGGCGATGCTGGCCGCCACCATAAAAAAGGCGGCCGATGAGATGTCGGCAGGTACGACGATGTCACAAGCGGTCAGCTGACCACCGCCCTCAAGGCTAATCGTATTACCGTCAACCGTCACTGGATAGCCAAAGGCACTTAACATCCGCTCGGTATGGTCTCGGGTGATTTCGGGCTGGGTAATGGTCGTCTTGCCCTCTGCCCATAGCCCTGCCAGCAGCAAGCAAGACTTGACTTGAGCCGATGCGACGGGCATGTTATAGGTAATGCCGTGTAGCTTACTGCCGCGTTTGTCGCTGCCAGTGATGCTGATGGGTGCAGTGCCACGCTCGCCGGTGGTTTGAATCACAGCGCCCATCTCACGCAGGGGTTTAGCGACCCGCTCCATCGGCCGTTTGGACAAACTGGCATCACCCGTCATCACACTGTCAAAGGTTTGGGCGGCCAATATGCCCGATAGCAAGCGCATACTGGTGCCTGAGTTGCCCATATATAACGGGGTATGGCTGGGTTTTAAGCCGTTGATACCTACCCCATGAATCACCACTTCGCCATTTTCCGGCCCCTCAATGGTCACCCCCATATCTCGAAACGCTTGTAAAGTGGCTAGGGCATCCTCGCCCTCTAAAAAACCACTCACTTTAGTAACACCTTCGCTTAAGCTGCCAAACATAATGCTGCGGTGCGAGATGGATTTATCGCCCGGCACGCTAATAGTACCGTGGATGGTTTGGCTTGGGGTAATGATAAACGTGCTGGTCATAAGGGTATCCGTCGCGGTCATTAATGAGCTCGCATCTGTTAAAGGTTTGGTGTACGGGGTGGCGGTGAGCATATGGCCAAAGTGTTGACGGGCAGATTGCGCTCGGCCCAGCAAGCCCAAAAGCTGGGTGGATTGTTCGGTGTCGATAAGCGCCCGCATTTTGGCTAGATAATCGCTATATTCATCCAAGGCTTTGAGCAGCGCGGGCTTGTTGGCAAAAAAAATGTCGTGCCACATGGTGGGGTCGCTGGCAGCAATGCGGCTAAAGTCGCGAAACCCGCCAGCGGCATAGCGAAAGATGTCCATATTGTCGTCGTGACTGGCCAGTTGCTCGACCAAATTAAATGCGAGTAAGTGCGGTAAATGACTGGTATAGGCGAGAACCGCATCGTGATGCTCGATGCTCATGGTCATCACCGTTGCCCCCACTGCCTGCCAAAGCTTAGATACTTTAGCAATGGCGATAGCTGACGTTGAGTCCAGCTCGCAAACGATAACATTGTGATTGACAAACAAATCACTGCGCCGTGCCATAAAGCCGGATTTTTCTGCGCCCGCTATCGGGTGTGCGGGCACAAGCCCTGTTGGCAAGTTGCCAAATACCTCACGGGCAGCATCCACAATGTTTTGTTTGGTACTACTCACATCGGTCATGATGCAATCGCTGTCGATTAATCCTTGTATCATCAGCAGATTGATATCTGTAAATACGGCACCTACCGTTTTGACGGGCACCGCCAATACGATGCAGTCGCTACCGGCTACCACATCGGCCAAGACGGTGCTACCAGCATCGATGGTATGAACCTCAAGCGCCATGTTGATACTGGGCAGGTGACTGTCTACTGCGACAATTCGCTGTGCCAGCCCTCTGTCCTTGACCGCTTGAGCAAGACTTGCGCCAATAAGACCAAGCCCGATAATGCATATTTGTTCAAATACCATGGTTTGACCTGTTTTTATCGCTAAACTTTGGTTTTTAGTTTGATTGGTGCGCGGGGCGCACCCTACGCCCATTAAAATTTACCCATAAAAAATAGTTGCCGTAGATACCATCTTAAAACCCTTTAAATCAAGCAGAATTTAATTCAACTTTTACTTGGTAGTTTCCGTAGGGTGCGCCCCGCGCACCATTGACTGCCTCCAAACTTAAATGAGTTATTCTAATCTTGCACCAAATTCTTTACAGTAACTGATATCGTTGCCCCAATCTACCGGATAAATGCCCTTAGCTACCAACCTATGAAAGCTTGAGTATTGCCAATCGGCAACCTTAGCTACCAATCCGTGTTTGACCGGATTGTAATGCAAATAATCCATATGATTCATCAAATCCTGCTCATCTCTTATGCAGTGTTCAAAAAACCGTCTTTGCCAAATACCTCTCTCGTTTCTGCTAACTTTTGAATGGCTTAATTCGTGGCTTTGCAATTGGTATTGCGGACAGGCCTGTGTGGTCAAACGCTTGATTTGTGACCAGCGCATACCAAAATTGGCATCATCGTCCGGCATTTTCCAGATGCAATGCAAATGGTCAGGAAGTTGTACCCAAGCCACTATCTCAAAAGGGTATTGTTGCTGTACTTTTTTAATGCTTTGTTTAAATACCAGCAATAAGTCATGATTACACAATATTTTACGTCTCTCATAGGCTACTAAAGTAAAAAAGTAAATACCTGCTTGTGCCGAGGAACGTATGTATTGTGACAACGTCGTTATTCCTGAATTAAATTTTATGCCATTGGGCTATGCGCTGCTTGTCATATTTTTCTTTATGTTAATTGATGCCACGGTTTTAAAGTTTTGGTTTACTTTATTGATTAGGGCGAAAGATGTACTACGCTCTATTTCGATTGGTGCGCGGGGCTACATCCTATTTCGATTGGTGCGCAGGGCGCACCCTACGCCTACTGTTTTTATCGCTAAACTTTGGTTTTTAGTTTGATTGGTGCGCGGGGCGCACCCTACGCCTTCTTGGAGCGAAATTTCCCTTAAAAATACCACTGATAATCTATATTGTCTTCAGCAATAGTTGCCGTAGATACCACCTTAAAACGCTCATAAAAAATAGCCCTCACCGCTATAACGTCTCTAAAATATCACGTAGGGTATCAATCAAGCGGGTATTGTCTTCGGGAGTGCCAATGGTGATGCGTAGCCACTCGTCAAGTCCATATCCTGCCAATGGCCGCACAATAATGCCTTGCTGTAACAGGGCTTGATTGATGGCTTTGGCATCGCCCACGTTAACCATCACAAAGTTGGCATAAGATGGCACAAAGTCTAGCCCCAACGCATCAAATTGTTTGCATAGCCAGCGTTTTTGCCCGTCGTTTAAGTGGTGGACACGCTCAATAAAGGCTTGGTCTGCCAATGCCACAATAGCGGCGGACTGCGCTAGCACGTTGACGTTAAACGGCTGGCGAATACGGTTGAGCATATCGGCGACATCTGGATGACTAAGCGCATAACCCACTCGCAATCCTGCCAAGCCATACGCTTTTGAGAAGGTGCGCACAATAATAACGTTATTAAAGGCATCAATGAGGGCACGGTTATTACTCTCGGGGCTGTATTCGATATAGGCCTCGTCAAGCACCACCAAGACATGGCTGGGCACTTGCTGCACAAAGTCTTTGACTTGCTGATGGCTCAACATGGTGCCGGTGGGATTATTGGGATTGGCAATATACACCACTTTGGCATTTGGGGTGGCGTTTATGGCAATCAGCATTGCGTCTAGATCGTGCCCAAAGCGTTTGGCAGGCACCTCTACCCCAGTTGCTCCTTGCATTTTGGCAATCATACTGTAGACAACAAAGGCATATTCGCTATAGATAACGGCGTCATCACGACTCACAAAGGTGCGGGCAACAAGGTCGAGCAAGTCGTTTGAGCCATTGCCAAGCGTGATTTGATTCAGCTTAGCCTCGGTAAAATCGGCAACGGCTTGCTTGAGATAATAAGCACTGCCATCGGGATAGCGAGCCAGTTTGCCCAAATTTTCGGTGATGGCCAAGGTCACATACGGTGAGCAGCCAAGGGGGTTTTCGTTGCTTGCCAGCTTTAACACATCGCTGACCCCATATTCACGGGATAACTCTTCGGCAGGCTTACCCGTTTGATATGCCTGCAATTGCAATATGCTGTCGTAAGCAGGAGCGGTAAACGATTTTTGACTCATGTGATGACCTATTTTTGCTGAGCTAAGTTTATGATGAGCTAAGTTGATGATGAGCTAAGTTGATCATGAGCTAAAATGTGGTGTTGACTGTTTGGCTAGAAGTGATGCCTTTTAAATAACCGCCTTGGGATACGAGCCGAGTATCCGCACCTCTTTGACCAACGGGCGCACCGCATCAATCGCCATGCGCACCTTGTCATCCTCGATATGACCTTCCATGTCGATAAAAAACACGTATGCCCATTTGTTCGGGCGTTCGGGGCGGGTCTCAATACTGGTGAGCGAAACCCCATGCTGGGAAAACGGCTTTAAAATTTCTAGCAGCGCCCCAGCTTTGTTGGGTGCAGAAACCAAAATAGAGGTTTTGTCCTGACCCGATGGGGCAATGGCCTCATGACCGATGATTAAAAAGCGGGTGCTGTTATTGGGGTTATCTTCAATGTTTGCGTGCAGTTTGTGCAGCCCATACTCGGCCACGGCAACGTCACCCGCAATGGCCGCCGAGTGCCATTCATGTTTAAGCCGTTTTGCAGCTTCACCATTACTCGACACCTGTACCCGCTCGACATTGGGATAATTGACATCCAGCCAATGCCGACACTGGGCTAAGGATTGCTGGTGCGAGTAGATGCGACTTAAGCTATCTAACTTGGTGTGCTCGGCGACCAAAAAGTTTTGATGAATCGGCAATTCCACCTCGCCTATAATTTTAAGCGATGATGATAAAAAACCATCTAAGGTATGATTTACCACGCCCTCGGACGAGTTTTCGACCGGCACAACCCCATAAGCGGCGGTTTTGGCCTCAACTTCACGAAACACATCGGTAATGGTGGTGAGTGGCACCGTGGTTGCCGCTTTACCAAAATGTTTTAAGGCCGCACCATGGGTAAAGGTGCCGACTGGCCCTAAAAAGGCGATTTTTTGCGGCGCTTCTAAATCCAGGCACACCGACATGATTTCTCGAAATAGGCGTGCCATTTTTTCATCACTAATCGGGCTATCTGAGGCTTGATTGCGCTGCATGATATTTTTAAGCACCTGCGCCTCACGCTCAGGGCGATAAAAAATAGGGTTGGCACCACCCTCGCTATCATTAGGCTCTTTATGCTGTTTTTTATAGTCGGCAACCTCTTGTGCCAGCTTGGCACGGTTACTAATGAGCTGCAAAATCTCGCCATCCACCTTGTCAATTTTTTGGCGTAGCTGGTTTAAATCGGTAGCAGGCACATTAAACTTTGCATCTAGGCTATCATCTTGTTGGTGTTCTAAGCTATTGACGTTGGCAGCGGTATTCATAGATGGATTGCTGGGTTGTTTGGTGTCGCTATTATGGTTTGGCGTTGTCATAGTAAAACCCATGGTTCATTGTGTCGGTCGGTGGCAATTATTTAGCGCACTCAGTGTGGCAGGCACTGATACAAGCTATTAAATTTTGTTTTTAGGGACTTTTTAGGGGCTTTTTAGGGAATAGGCAGGATAAAACCCTACTATATCAAACTTAAGGCCTGTTATGGTAGAGCGCATTGGACAATCTCATAACAATTCATCCTGTCAACCGGCTACAATACCCGACATCCAATCTTTATTCGCATTTTTAGGCGGATTTAACGTAAAATTACGGTCATCGTCGCTATAACTTGGTCTTTATGAAGCCTTATTTAAGATTATGGTTAAGACTATCTAACTCAACCGTCTATACCCTTTATACCCTTTATACTCTTTATACTCTTTATTAATAGGACTTACGCAAAAGATGATTGAACAGTGTTATAAAATGACTGGCAATTATTTTTGGATCGGCTTCGCTCTACCTCTAGACGATTCAAAAATGATTGCCAGTCGTCACATGTTCTTAATATGCGTAAGTCCTAATTAACTTATTGATGCCAATACTTTCTTCAATAGCCATACGCTAGCAAACAGGAAAAACTATGAGCGCTTTATCTCAACTGCAAACCATGACCACCATTGTTGCCGATACCGGCGACCTTGCGGCGATTGCTCGCCTAAAACCTGTTGATGCCACCACCAACCCCAGCTTAATTACCAAAGCCCTCACCCACCCTGACAAACAAGCCATGTTAGCGGACACTTTAAACCGCTTTTCGTCTCAGGGTTCGCATGGCAATGACATGATTGACAACGTGATTGACAAGGTGATTGACAACCTGACCATTCAAGTGGGCTGCGATATTTTAAAGCTGATAGAAGGCCGAGTGTCGACCGAGGTAGATGCCCGATTGTCTTATGATACAGACGCCACGATTGCCAAGGCGCATCAGTATATGGATGCTTACGCCAAAGCGGGCGTGGCAAAAGAGCGTATTTTGATAAAGATTGCCGCCACATGGCAAGGCATTAAAGCCGCTGAGCAGCTAGAAAAAGAGGGCATTCATTGCAACCTCACCCTTATTTTTGGCCAGCATCAAGCCATAGCCTGTGCCGATGCTGGGGTGACTTTAATATCGCCGTTTGTGGGGCGTATTTTAGATTGGCAAAAGCGGGAACAAAACCGCCAAATTATCCCAGTTGCAGATGATGTGGGGGTGCAATCGGTGCAACGCACCTATCAATATTACAAGCAGCATGGCTATCACACCCAAGTGATGGGGGCGAGTTTTCGTAGCATTGAGCAAATATTGGCGTTGGCAGGCTGTGACTTATTGACCATTGCGCCAAATTTTCTCGATGATTTGGCCGCCCTTGATATCGAGGTTGAGCAGCAATTATCGGCGGATATGGCGAGTGATACCATGGCAAAAGTAAGCTTAAGTGCCGATGAATTCAACACCGCTTATGAACAAGACCGCATCACCCAGCATCTATTGCCCAAAGGCATTGACGGGTTTATCACGGCGCGTGATGAGTTGGCGAATGCGTTAGCCAAGCTTAGTAAGTAAATAGTGATATTAGGCGCTGTATAGCGTTAAAGGCACATCTGGAAAACAACAGAACAACAGATAGGCATTGCACTAAAACAGGTGCTTACCCCAACCGAGCCTTGCCTTTAACGCTCTTTATCCTTGCAGTACTGTATAAACTGGCATTGGAAAATCGCCATGCAAGGCAACCAAATCAATTAATACCAGCACCCCCGTTACATCGTGCCCCGCCTCTAAGCATAACTCATAAGCTGTTTTTAAAGTGCCGCCTGTTGCTAAAATATCATCAACCAACAATACTTTTTGAGCGGCCAAGTTGCTTTGAATCTCTAAAATATCCTCACCATATTCTAAAGCATATGCCTTAGACGTTACTGGCGGCGGTAGTTTTCCGGGTTTACGCAATAAAATCATACCTTTACCCAGTCGTCCTGCCAGCAAACTGGCAAAGATAAACCCCCTTGCCTCAATCGCTGCAAAGCAATCAATGTTTTCTAACAACCCGTTTGGCAATGCAGCGAGCAACGCATCAATAACGGCATTAACATGGCCATGCAATAAAGGGGTAATGTCATAAAAATCGACCCCGGCTTTAGGGAAGTTGGGCACGGTGCGAATAATATTCCAAAACTCATGCTGTGGTGCTATGTTGGTCGTGATAGGCATGGTAGTCATGTTACATCCAGTGTTGTAGATTAAGTGTTGTAGATAAGTAGATATAGATAAGTAGATATAAGCGTATGTTGCGAACCTAGATAAAAGGGGACTTTTACTGTTTTGTTAATTATAGTCTGTCCTGGTGTTAAGTTTTATCATTCTTGACTTTGATGATAGTTTGCAAGTCACTCACCTCAGCGTTTAGGGCGCTCAAATCCTCGTTAATTAAAATAGTCACCCTAACCAGCAATAGTGTCATCAAACCGTCAACATAGTACGGTAACTTGAAGCCGTTCTTTAGCGTACATTTGTCCAGATTAGTCTACCATATTCCCTATACAGTATTTTTAGGAAACCCTTATGCTTATTTCAACACCCCCGCTAATGTCCCTAAATCATCATAAAGCGCCAACAAAAAACCATCATAAAGTGGTTATACTGGCGTATACCTTAGCCGCTGTCACTGCTGTGTTGGCTATAAGCGGTTGTAACGCGTCTACCGCAGCGACTACCCCAGTTGCACCCGCACTCACTCCCGCTACCGCTACGCCAGTGGGATATACTTATGGCACCCGGCCGATGTATTTGGTGGATGATATGGATGCTGGCCCTTTAAAAAATGAGCTTAAGGCGTGTGAGGGGCAAACCGCCCGTTAAAATAGATTTTTCTATCTCGCACCGCGGCGCACCGCTACAATATCCTGAACATACCTATGATGGCTATGTGGCGGCTGCACGCATGGGCGCCGGCATCTTGGAATGTGATGTGGCGTTCACCAAAGATAAGCAGTTGGTATGTCGCCATGCGCAAAACGATTTACACACCACCACCAATATTTTAACCACCAGCTTGGCCAACCGCTGCACCACCCCACCTGCGTTTGATGCTAGCGGCAAACTGACCAATGCTGACAGTGTTGAATGTCGCACCTCGGACATTACCCTTGCTGAGTATAAATCGTTAACAGGTAAAATGGACGCCGCCAATAAAAAGGCAACGACGATTGCCGATTATATGAACGCCACCGCACCTTGGCGTACCGATCTTTATAATCAAAATGGGCAAATCTTGAGCTTGGCTGAACATATTAGCCTAGCCAAAAAGTTAGGCATGAAACATACGCCAGAGCTAAAAACCCCAAGCGAGACCATGCCATATGGCGACTATACTCAAGACGATTATCGTCAAGCCTTAATTAATGCTTACCGTAAAGCTGGCGTGCCCGCGTCTGACGTCTATGCACAATCGTTCAATATGGATGACGTGACCTATTGGCTTAAAAATACCCCAGATTTTGGCAAAAATGCGGTGTATCTGATTGATGACAGCAACGAGACCGCCGATGGCAAAACCTTTGATAAAAACGACCCGACCACTTGGAAACATAGCATGGCGGATATCAAGGCAAAAGGTATTAATATTATTGCCCCTGCCACCTGGTTGCTGGTGAGCAGTGATGGCATGGGGCATTTGCAAGCATCACAATATGCCAAAGCCGCCAAAGCCGCGGGTCTTAAGATGATTACTTGGTCGATTGAACGCTCAGGGCCGTTAGCAAAAGGTGGCGGTTGGTACTATACTGGTTTGGACGATGCGATTAATAATGATGGCGATATGATGAATTATATCGATGTCTTAGCCCAAGACGTTGGGGTGATGGGTATCTTCTCAGATTGGCCAGCGACCGTCAGCTATTATGCAAATTGTAAAGGGCTTAAATAGTTTTAGGTGATTCGCCATGCTGTCAACCCTTCTAGACCAGCTGCATTCTATACCCTTATGGCATCTCATTGGCTTATTTATTGCTGGCATTATCTCGTTTGTCCTGTCAACCGTGTCAGGTGGTGGCGGTGCTTTACTGCTTATTCCGGTCATCTCTTTTATGATTGGTGCGCCCGCAGCGCCGCCAGTGGTGAACCTTGGCACCTTTATTAGCCGCCCCTCGCGCCTCATCTTATTTTGGCACGACATCGATTGGTCGCTGGTCAAATACTATGCGCCAAGTGCAATTATCGGCGCGCTGCTGGCAGGTTTTCTGTTTAGTCAACTGCATGCCACTTGGATTCAAATCGTGGTGGCACTGTTTTTGATATCCACCGTTTTTCAATACCGCTTTGGCGAGGTGACCAAAACGTTTCATTTGCCAAAAATATACTTTATTCCTTTGGGGTTTTTGGTCTCTATCATTGGCACCTTAGCTGGCGGGCTTGGGCCAGTACTTAATCCCTTTTATATGAATGTCGGGCTTAAAAAAGAGGATTTAATCGCCACCAAAACCGCCAATTCTTTTTTCGTGGGCATCGCCCAAATAGGCAGCTATGCTTTTTTTGGGGTTCTTACTGCAAAGCTGTGGGTTTATGGCGTGATATTGGGCTTAGGTGCTGTGGTTGGCAACATCATTGGCAAACGCTTTTTAGCGGGCATGAGCGTTGGGCAGTTTCAAGCGCTATTTATTGGCTTGATGGTGCTAAGCGGTATCGTTATGTTGTTGGATAATATTAGGGCGTGTTGGATATTCGCAAATTAGCACTGCTGATTGCTAAAATCGTTCCAGACTAGGCGCAAACCGACGCTAATGTCTAGACCTTGGCTAGGTTTGTAACAACGTCTGGGGCGATTTTAGCATCAGCCCTGCGGGGCGGGACTCTTTTTTGCCAATATATTGCGAAATTTTCTAGCTTAGAATGACTAAGCGTCCAAAATTTCACTGCATATTGCCTAAAAAATAGTCTCCGCCAGTGCCATGGTCGAATGTTCCACACGCCCTAACATGTTGTTGTAAAACTACCGCCAAATAAGCTGTCTACAGCAACCCAATTTTTCATCACTAATTCATCGTATCTTCATAGTGCGTCCCTGTGTTTTGTCCACCTCAAGTCATTGACTGTGCTACGATAGCTTATAAGCCACATCAAAAGCTTATGCAAACCCTACGCTTGGCTTTAGGACTACCACAGGCAACGCTATGATGAACCCCGTTATGACTGATTCCACCACCATGCCCCTAACCACCACGCCCTTAACCACCATGCCCCTAACTGCCCCGCAGCCGCATATCTTGCTGGTTGAGGACGACCCTGCTATAGCCACCTCATTAAAAGTCACCTTTAAGCGTGAGGGCTGGCAAGTAACCTGGCTCGATAACGCCAGCAGTGTGCTACCTACCTTGCAAGCCATTCAAAAAAGTAATGATACTTTATCGGGGATTATTCTTGATGTCGGATTGCCCGATGGCGATGGGCTAAGCTTGTGTCAACATATTCGCCACAGTGAGGATATCGGCACGTTTCAGCAATTACCCATTGTGTTTTTGACCGCCCGTAGCGATGAGGTAGACCGCATTTTAGGCTTAGAGATGGGCGGCGACGACTATTGCGCCAAACCGTTTAGCCCCCGTGAGTTGGTGGCACGCCTAAAAGCCATTTGGCGACGGGAACAGCTAAAGGTGCCGAGTACTGGTAACACTGAAGCCAGCATGGACCCCGATACCCAGCCACAAACCTATGCGTTAAGCTCGGGCAATTGGCGTTATGAGCCCCTCACCTATAGCTTGTATTGGAATGATGTCAAGCTTGAGCTGAGCAATACCGAGCGTAAATTATTATTGGCATTGCTCAAAAATCCAGACCGAGTGTTTAGCCGTGAGCAACTGCTTGGTGCCATTAGTGACTATCCCGATCACCGCTTGGCTCGCACCATCGACAGCCATATTAAATCGATTCGCAAGCAGTTGACCGCTCTTGCGCAGCCTGTACAAGGCGATAGCGAAATTATTTATACCCATCGCGGCATTGGTTACGGGCTTTATCCTGCATGAGCGCACCGAGTGACGAGACAGACGACGTCGAGCGTTTAAGCCATGTAGAGCCTATAGACAACCTTAAGCAGTACCATGAGCATGATATTCAAGCCACGACGGCGCAACAGCAGTCAAACTGGTATGCCAAACTGCATTCGCTTGGCAAAAACAAGGTCACCACATTCGCTCAAAGCCCTGATAAAAAGATGCTCAATTTAAGCTTATTTTTTAGGATATGGCTTGCGGTTGCTATCATCATTATTATTTCGGGGGTTGTGGTGTTCCAGCAGCTATTTAATTACGTGCGCCCCACCACCCAGCAAGTGATTGAAGACACCCTAGTCGATACGGCAAAATTGCTCGCGGCTAGCCTGCAAACAGCCGTTGCCAGCAAAGAGATTGTTCAGCCCAGCTATCAAGCCAAGCTCGATGCCGCTTTTCTTGTGCCCAATATAGTAGGTCAAAATTTGCCTGACAGGCCGTATGTCAATAAAGACCAGTTAGATGCGTTAAGCACTTGGTACACCCACAAAACGCATAGTAGTTTTCGGGTGTATGTGACGGATGCCGCCGGTATTGTGATTTATGACTCGTTGCCAATGATGGACAAATTGACAACAAATATCGATAATCAAATAGCTGCTGTTAAGCCCAATGCGACTAATGCCGATGCTGTAACAGCCAACACCATAAAAGCCAACATCACAAAAGCCAATATCACAAACGCTAACCCAATGCCTAAACCCACTGCGCTTAGTACAATGGATGGCGATAGCAATGCCGAGGGTCAAGATTATTCACAGTGGCGGGATGTGCATCTCACCTTAAAGGGCAAGTATGGCGCCAGAACCACCCGCAAACACCCCGATGTGCCATCCTCTTCGGTGATGTACGTGGCGCAGCCGATTTATGACGTTCAAGATAAGGCAAATACTACTGGCCATCAAAAAATCATTGGCGTGGTCAGCGTTGGCAAACCGACCGCCACCATTTTGCCCTACCTCAATGCCACTCGCCAACGTATGCTGACCACCTCGCTCATTATCAGTGTGATTAGTTTGATGATGGCTGGGCTGATTGCTTGGTGGCTAAAACAAAGTATGATGCTCGTGACCCGCTATACCAAATCGCTGGCACAGAATACCCAAAAACCCTATTTTTATTTAGGCCGCGAGTTAAATGAGTTAACCGATACCATTGAGACGATGAAACACCGTTTAGAGAATCGGGCGTACGTGACCGACTACGTGCACACGTTAACCCATGAGTTAAAAAGTCCGCTCACCGCCATTCGTGCCAGTGGCGAGCTGTTGGAAGCGGCCGATTTAGAAGAAGAAGACCGCTTAACCCTAAGCCATACCATTACTGAACAAAGCATCAAGTTACAATCGTTGATTGATAGATTGCTGCTACTGGCAAAGATTGAGCAGCCCACCTTTAAGCTTGCGAGCCAGCCCATTGACCCCAATCAATTGCTGCAAAAAATGCTGACAGACTATGCCAGACAGCCGCAGTATCAAGCCATTAGCATTGACTATCGCCCCTGTTTAGACGACTGTTTAGACGACTCCTTAAACGGTTCTTTAAAAGCCGATACCCCCGACCCAGCTTCGAGCGTACAAAATACACCGAGTGGATACACCTTATACGCCGATGCATTTTGGTTAACCCAAGCGCTGCAAAATGTGCTGGATAATGCGCTCTATTTTGCCCATAGTCTGGTGGTTGTTGCATTGCGTCAAATAACCCTGGATAACAAGGCAGGCATAGAGTTGACGGTGTTCAATGATGGCGAACCTATCCCAGCATATGCCGTCAGCAAAGTATTCGACCGCTATTTTAGCTTGTCGCATCAATTGACCCACTCGGCAGCGGCGCTCAATCAGAACAGTCAGCCCAATCAGAACAGTCGCAAAGGTAGCCGCAAAGGCACCGGCTTGGGCTTAACCTTAGTGAAGCAAGTGATAGAGCGGCATGGTGGCGATGTTACCATTGCCAATGTGAGTACGGATGTTAATACACCTTATCCTATAGACGACTTGTCAAGCTCGAGTCACCCTGCCCCTATGCCTAGCACGCATCCTACGCACACAGCTCATAACACAGCTCATAATATAGCTCATACCGCTCACAAGGGTGTCATAGTCACGATTCGCTTGCCACTACTGCCCTAATATGCTGCATCTGCATCTTATTATCTTTCACTTAATGGCACGATACGGTCTTTTTGACCGCTACCTAGCATAATATTACTGCCATAACCGTCTGGATTGGCTTGTAAATAGGCAGTCATTTCGGCAAGCGCTGCGCCATCCTCGCTGGCTATAATGCGTTGTTTAATCGCATCGACAGGCGGCAATGGCAAATTTTTGAGCAAGGATAACAGTTGCTGATTATCGCCCTTGGCAACCACCATGTCGATTAACTGACGGGCATCGATGGGCAAATCGGGGGTGGATTGGGCAATTAAGGCCAGATGATAGGCCCCGTAATTGTCTTGGTCGGCGACAATGCGCTGCTCAATGGCTTTAAAGGCCTCTGACGTTGCACCGCCTGCCACGCTTAATAGGTGGATACATTTTAACGCCGAGTTGTCCTCATTGTCCGCAATGGCAATAATCTTTTCAGCTTGCTGCTGGATATTTTGTTTTTTCTCGATTAATTTTTTTTCCAATAGCTGGTCTTGTGGTGACTGGTCTTCAAGTAACTGGTCTTGGGGTAATTGGTCTTGTAGTAATTGGTCTTGTAGTAATTGGTCTTCTGCTAACTGATTTGCTGTGGTCATTATTCTGTTTCCTATTCTTAGGTTATGAGGTCAGTATGCGACTATGCTGCTATCAAATCTATATGGCGATGAAAAATTATTTATAAACCCATCCTTGCTAAACCTTATCCATTCATAAGTTATGCTTACCAATAAAAGACAAAAAAGCCTTTGTCATGAATACAAAGGCTTTTGCTTATCTGAACGATACTTAATCGGGCAAATCAGGGTTTATTTATGCCGCTGGGCTATGTGCTTCAACCAAGGGTTTAAGCTCGCCGGATTGATACATCTCTAAAATGATATCCGACCCGCCCATCAATTCACCATTGACCCACAATTGCGGAAACGTTGGCCAATTGGCAATTTTTGGCAAGGTAGCGCGGATTTCTGGGTTTTCTAGGATGTTGACATAGGCAAACGGACGGCCAATTTGAGTCAATACTTCAATCGCTTTGGCGGAAAACCCACACTGCGGAAACTGCGGTGAGCCTTTCATATACAAAATCACTTTGTTGTCGGCAATTTGGCTGCGAATGAGGGTTTCGATGTCGGTGGCTGGCTGGTTGTTTTGGTCGGTCATGGGAAGTCCTTAATCGGTAATTTTCTTAGAAAGTTGTTTGTTAGGGTTTAAAAGGGGGTTACCGGCGTTAATGGGTCAAAGTATAGCAGAATTTTAGGTTAGTTGAGTTATGGGGGTGTTAATGTGGATTGCAAGGGTTGTGGCTGGCGTAGGGTGTCGCCCTGCTGTCAAAGGCTTAGGGTGGGCCCGCGCACCAAAAGAGCAAAAAGAACTACATTAAATAGCTTGCCAATAGGCGTAGGGTGCGCCCCGCGCACCATTTGAATGCTTCAATATATTTGGTGCGCGGGGCGCACCCTACATTACTAAGACTAAGTCTAAGTACCCTACATTGCTACTCTATCTAAATCCCCTACCCCTCTTTCCCCAATAACACCACGGCACTCGCCATAATGCCCTCTTGCCTGCCCGTAAACCCTAGCTTTTCGGTGGTGGTGGCTTTGATGCTAATGTTTTCAATAGCTGTCTCTAAGTCGTCAGCGATGTTTTGACGCATGTTTTGGTTGTGCGGGGCAAGTTTCGGGCGCTCGCACATTACGGTAATGTCGGCATTAATCAGTCTATAGCCTCTATCTTGTATTAAGCCATACACCTGCTTGAGCAATACGCGAGAATCCGCTCCTGCATAAGCGGCATCGGTATCGGGAAAGTGCTGGCCGATATCCCCCAAAGCCAGTGCACCCAGCAAGGCATCGGCTAAGGCATGCAATACCACATCGCCATCCGAGTGCGCCAATAAGCTTAGGGGATGCTCAATGTGTACACCAGCTAGGGTGACGTATTGCGTATCTTTGCCGTTGTTGTGAAAGGCGTGCACGTCAATACCTTGTCCAATTCTTATCATTATGGCTCCATCAATGGTATAATCTGCGCAAATTTTAGCATAGTTTTAAGGCCTTATGACTGCATACCCTGATATTCCTGATTTGCCGGTGTTATCCATCAATGATATCGCGCACCCTAGCCAAACCCGTGTGATTGTGGGGATGTCGGGCGGTGTCGATTCGTCGGTGGCGGCGGTGTTGCTGCAACAAGCAGGGTTTATGGTGCAAGGCTTGTTTATGAAAAATTGGGAAGAGGATGACGGGACCGAATACTGCACGGCGATGGAAGATTTAAAAGATGCGCAAGCGGTGTGCGATAAGCTGGGTATAGCGCTGCACACTGCCAATTTTGCGATGGAATATTGGGATGGGGTATTTGAGCATTTTTTGGCAGAATATCAAGTGGGGCGTACCCCAAACCCAGATATTTTGTGTAATAAAGAGATTAAGTTTAAGGCGTTTTTGGATTATGCCTCTGACCCCAAATTTGGGCTGGGAGCCGATTATATCGCTACGGGGCATTATACTCGGCGTAGTGTCGGCTATAAGAATAACGAGGGTATAGCAGTGGCGCAATTGCTGCGAGGGCTGGATAATAATAAAGACCAGAGTTATTTTCTGCATGCGGTGGGTGGCGATAAGATTGCCAAAACGTTATTTCCCGTTGGTGAGTTAGAGAAGCCCGAGGTGCGTAAAATAGCAGCAGCACATGACTTGGCGACGGCAAAAAAGAAAGATTCGACGGGGATTTGCTTTATTGGTGAGCGCCGGTTTAAGGATTTTTTGGGGCAATATTTGCCAGCAAAAGCGGGCGATATTGTGACCGATGATGGGGTGGTGATTGGTCGCCACGATGGCCTCATGTTTTATACCCTCGGGCAACGGGGCGGTATTGGTATTGGCGGGGTGAAAGACCGACCCGAGGAACCCTGGTTTGTGCTGGCGAAGGATTTAGCCAACAATAAGCTGATTGTGGGGCAAGGGCACGAGCACCCAATGATGATGAGCCAAAATTTGACCGCCTATAAGCTTGATTGGGTAGCAGGGCTTGCTCCCAAAGCGCTGTTTTGTGACTCAGGTTTGCGCTGCAGCGCCAAAGCGCGTTATCGCCAGCCTGACCAAGCTTGCAGCGTATGGGTCGACCCCGATGACGGCAGTAAAGTCAAGGTAGTGTTTGACCAGCCGCAGCGGGCGATTACCCCGGGACAATCGGTTGTGTTTTATGTCGATGCGGTGTGTTTGGGCGGCGGCGTTATTGAGACGATGCAGTCATGATGTGTCATGGTCATTGTCATTGTCATTACCCGAAAACATAAAAAAAGAAAAACCATGCAAGCTTCATGATTCCGCATCATCGGCAGCCTGAAACTGATATCTTTGCATTTGAGCATTGTTACATTAACGGTGCCCTGGGCGTGCCCTATAACCTACAACCTTTTAAGCCTGTAATTTTACTAAGTCACAAGGACACCCATGACCCAATTATCCCCGCTAACTGCCCTATCCCCTATTGATGGCCGTTATGCGTCTAAAGCCGATGCGCTGCGCCCGTATTTGTCTGAATTTGGTTTGATCAAAGCCCGTGTTACCGTTGAAGTGCGCTGGTTACAGTCGCTGGCGGCGAACCCGCGCATGACCGAATTGGCAGACTTTGACAGCGATACCACCCATTTTTTAGACGATATTGTCAGCAACTTTAGCGAAGCCGATGCTCAAGCGATTAAAGATATCGAGCGCACCACCAATCACGATGTGAAAGCGGTTGAGTATTTTATCAAGGATAAGTTTCGTGGCAACGCCCAACTTGAGGCCAGTTTAGAGTTTATTCATTTTGCTTGCACCAGTGAGGATATTAATAACTTATCGTATGCGCTAATGCTTAAAGACAGCCGTGAGATTGTGGTCGATAAATTAAGTACCGTGGTTAGCGAGATTTCGAGATTGGCGAAAGAGCATGCTACCCAGCCGATGCTATCGCGCACGCATGGTCAAACCGCCAGCCCAACTACTTTAGGTAAAGAGATGGCCAACGTCGCCTACCGTTTGGCCCGCCAAATCAAACAAATCAAACAGGTTGAGCTACTTGGCAAAATAAATGGTGCCGTGGGCAACTATAATGCCCATTATTCTGCCTATCCTGATATCGATTGGGCAGCACATGCCGAGCAGTTTATTACCCAGCGTTTGGGCTTAGCCTTTAACCCCTACACGACTCAAATCGAGCCGCATGACTATATTGCCGAGCTGTTTGATGCTCTGCGTCGGTTTAATACGGTATTGATAGATTTTAACCGTGATATTTGGCAATACATTAGCTTAGGCTATTTTAAACAACGTCTCAAAGAGGGCGAGGTTGGCTCATCGACCATGCCGCACAAGGTTAACCCGATTGATTTTGAAAACTCTGAGGGCAACTTGGGCGTGGCAAACGCCATGATGGCGCATTTGGGCGAAAAATTGCCAATTTCTCGTTTGCAGCGTGATTTATCCGACTCGACGGTATTACGTAATATCGGGGTGGGCTTGGCACAAAGCATGATTGCCTATGAGGCATGTCTAAAAGGCATTAGTAAGCTTGAAATTAATCCGCAGCGCTTAAATGATGATTTAGACCGCGCCCAAGAGGTATTGGCCGAGCCGATTCAAACAGTGATGCGCCGCTACCGTGTCGAAAACCCGTATGAGAAACTTAAAGCCTTGACCCGAGGGCAGGCAATGACTCGTACGGCGATGCTCGATTTTGTTGACGGTAATGAGCTGGATGCAGTGCCAGAGGCGGATAAACAACGCCTGCGTGAGCTGACACCTGCCTCTTATACAGGCAATGCAAGCGAGCAGGCGCTGGCGATTGATGACTGGATTGCAAAGCTTGGGTAACTCGGTTAAGCAGCGCTGTTAGTTAACCTCGTTTCATCCTTTATCAAGGTCTTATTCAAACCCAGTATATGGTCGCTTAAAAGGACGATACTGGTCAAGGTAAGGCCTTTTTTATTGTGTTTAAAAAAGTAGAAGAAGGTATCTAATACCAATTTTCAAAACAAACGCCAAGCAGATAAACGCCTATGAGTAATTCTTTGCAGCCTTTAAATACAACCGTCATCGCTTGCGTTGCGATAATACTGCTAACAATGCTACTTGCCAGTATTCATCCGCTTGATTGGTCAAGCTACCTGTTACATCAAATAGGTACCGTAATTTTTATGGGGGTGATGTTGTGGTGCTATCGCCATCTAAACGTAACAGCAAAATCTTTTGCTATGGCCACCCTGTTTTTACTCATCCATATTTTAGGCGCGCGTTATTTGTATTCGTATGTGCCCTATAACGACTGGACGCAGGCGATATTGGGATTTTCTTTAAACGAGGTGATGGGCTGGCAGCGCAATATGTATGACCGACTGGTACATTTTAGCTACGGGCTGCTGCTATTTGCGATGATGCGGGACTACTTTCGGGCAACGTTTAGCCACAGTCGTCCAGGGCAGCTTATCTGTTTAGTATTAGGGTTTAACTTAGCCAGTAGCGCTTTGTACGAGCTGTTTGAATGGGGTATTGCCATGACCCTGTCTGCAGAGGATGCAGAGGCCTATAACGGTCAACAAGGCGATATTTGGGATGCCCATCACGATATGGCATTGGCGCTATTGGGCGGCGTTATAGGTGGTTTGCTCTATCGGGTGCCGCCTCATCAAACCGCTATTAAAGATTAACCCGCCATAAATATTTGTAACTATTTGCTTAAACCCACTTGCTGCCCCGAGTATATAACCAAACCGCAACAATTAGACGGTAAGATAAAGCCAATCATTGTCTATTATGCTCTTTATAGGCAACTATTTAGGCTAATCGCTCACGTAGGGGCATACCATGTCACCCATTTTACGCATTAAACGCTTTAGTCCCATTCAACGCATTAGCCCCATTAAACCGTTTAATCCCATCAAGCGAATCCCCGGCATTAAACGCTTAAGTCGCACAAGTCCCATGCATCGATTTAGTCCTATTAACCGCATCACTCCTATCAGTATTGTGATCATCACATTAAATGAGGCGCAGCGCATTGCACGGCTACTCAATGACTTGTGTGAACAAACGCAGCAAGACTTTGAAGTGATTGTTGTTGATTCAAATAGTGAGGACGACACTTGTGCAATTGCCGAGCGTTTTAGCCAGCGTTTGCCACGCTTAACGGTTCATCGTATGACCGAGCGTGGGGTGTGCTTAGGGCGCAATACCGGTGCGCAACTGGCCGGTTATGAGCGCCTACTTTTTTTGGACGCCGATGTGCGCCTACCGCCAGACTTTTTAGCAGAGGCAACTGGCGCCTTAAGCGAGCAGCAGTTAGATGTGGCGGGGGTGTATTTATCGGCCGAAGGGCTGTCCAAACACTTTGTCATAGGCTACAAAATTTTTAATGCGGGGATTTTTATCAGCCAATTTATTTTTCCAACCGCTATTGGTGCCTGCATTTTTTCGACCAAAACCCTGCATCAAGCCTTGGGTGGCTTTGATACCACGATCACTTTATGTGAAGACTGCGACTATGTGAATCGTGCAACAAAGTTTACTCGCTTTCGGATGCTACCTATGTCCTTCTCGTTTGATCCGCGTCGCCTTAAACAAGATGGCTTTTTGAAAACCGCTCATAAATACTTGCACGCCAATTTGCATCGGCTATTTATTGGGGAGATTCGTAACCAAAAAATTCCTTATGAGTTTGGTCATTATACAAAAGACCGTCAACATCAAGATAATTTAGCCAAGCGCTAATCTCGAGCTGGTAGACAAGCGGCTAAGCTCATATAGACTGGCACGGGCTAACATAGGCTAACACTGGCTAACACTGGCTAACATAGCCTAACATAGGCTAACATAGGCGACGTAGTCAATAGTATCTTGTATAGCCCTACAGGGTATCTTGCAGGGTATAATAGCCCTTTTAAGACTAAGGGAGTGACATTGTGCGCTACTGTTTACCAGAAGAGATAAGCCCCGAGGAATTTTTGGCAGACTATTGGCAAAAAAAACCGTTACTGATTCGTGGCGGTTTGCCGCAGCTTGTGGGGATGTTTGAACCAGAGGATATCCTAGGGTTGGCACAGGATGAGGAAGCCACAGCCCGTTTGATTACCCAAACCCCGATTACGCAAACCAAGCCGGTACAGTACCAATGGCAGGTACAGTACCAGTGGCAGGTACAGCAAAGCCCATTACAGCAAGCGAGCTTTGCAAATTTGCCCAAGCAATGGACAGTGCTGGTGCAAAATTTGGAGCAATGGTCGCCTGAGCTTGGGCAACTTTGGCAAGCGTTTGGGTTTATCCCGCAGTGGCAACGTGATGACATCATGGTCTCATTTGCGCCTAAAGGTGGCTCGGTGGGCAAACATTATGACGAATATGATGTGTTTTTGGCGCAAGGATACGGCGCACGGCGTTGGCAGCTAGGCAAATATGGTGATGAGACTACCGAATTTCTGCCAAACCAGCCGCTGCGCCTGTTTGACGATATGGGCGACATTATTTTTGACGAGGTGCTGGCGCCGGGCGATGTGTTGTATGTGCCGCCCAAACTTGCCCATTATGGCGTGGCCGAGGATGACTGCTTAACCTTTTCGTTCGGGTTTCGTCGGCCTAATGTGATGCAGGTTTTAGACAGTTTGGTGGATATCGCCACTGCCGAACCTCGCTTTTTTAAACCCTTGTTGCTTGAGCAACCTTTGCAACCTGCTGGCAAGCTTGAGGCGGCAAGCGCTCAGCAAATAAAAGCGCAATTATTGGCGATGCTGCAATCGCCACAAGGTGATGCGCTTATTGGTCAAGCGGTGTGTGAAGTGGTGAGCAAGCGTCAATATGATTTGCTGACGCCAGAGGAGACCGTCACCCTTGACGAATTGCAAGACGCCATCGACCAAGGTGCTATGATTAAAGCTGATTATAATAGCCGGCTTATTTATAGCGACATCGACGGCAGATTAACGCTTTATGCCAATGGGCAACGCTTAGACGACATCAGTGACGACGAGGCGAGTTTGCTGAAGCGATTGGCCGATGGTGAGGCCCTATCGGGACAACAACTAAGCTTAGGTGAACAGTTGCCCTTAGAAACCGTTATGACTTGGCTAGAGAACGGCTGGGTATGGTTAGATGACTGTGGTTTGCAAGACGACAGTGACTATATTATGACCGAGTAAATGTTACAAACACATTTCATTGACGGTGCTTACAACTTAACTATAGAATTCATAACGTAAATTTGCCAAACTAATTGTTATCGAACCAATTAAGACGCTGATAATCAAGGAGCTTAACATGAGCAATAAAAAAGACCCCACTACAAAAATGGCACCTCACGACATCAATCAGGATGGGCTTGCTAAAGAGCACCAACAACGCACGGACGATTCTGCTTTAGACATGATGCAAGGTTTGCACGAACATGAAGACCATGATGACAAAGCTTTAGATGACGACGCATTAAATGATAAGGCTGAAGATTAGAGCCATAAACGATTGCAAAAGGTACGATGGCAAAACGATTGCAAAAGGTATTTGCATAGATTGACCATTTTTAACAGACGATCAAGGCGTTACCTCAACTGATGTAACACTTTTTAGCGTTTACTAAACCTTTTAAGCACGACTCAATCAGTCACCACGGCAGCTATCGTTGTTATCGTTGTTATCTGCAGCAATGGATAATAGCTGCTCACTAATCGCCACAGTATTAAAACCAGCATCCACAAACAATATCTCGCCGGTGATGCCCGATGCCCACGGCGACAATAAAAATACCGCCGCATTACCCACCTCTATTTGGCTCACATTACGTTGTAACGGGGCGATTTTGGCATTGATATCAAGCATCCTACGAAACGACTTGATGCCACTGGCGGCAAGCGTGCGAATAGGGCCAGCAGATATCGCATTCACCCTAATACCCTCGCCGCCAAGCGATGCGGCAAGATAACGCACCGAAGCCTCTAAGCTGGCTTTTGCCATGCCCATCACATTGTAATTTGGCAAAACGGCCGTGCTACCCTGATACGTGAGCGTTAATAGCGACCCTTGACGCATCGCTAGCAAATGACGTGACGCTTTGGCCAGCGCCACAAAGCTGTAGCTGGATATATCGTGGGCAATGGCGCTACCTTCTCTAGTAGTGACCTCGGTAAAATCCCCATTAAGCTGCTCGATAGGCGCAAACCCAATCGCATGGATAACCCCGTCAATACCGTCTGGCCAATGCGCCGCCACTTTTGCGAAACAAGCATCAATGTCGTCATCTGAAGCCACGTCGCAGGGTAATATCCTCTCTGCCGCAAACGCTTCAGCCGCTTTTTCGACCCTTTTTTTCATCTTCTCATTCGGATAAGTCAAAATCAGCGACGCCCCTTCTCGATGTAGCGCTTCGGCAATCGCCCATGCGATAGATAACTTGCTCGCAATACCTGTGACCACAAACCGCTTGTCCTTTAACAACATGACTATTTACTCCACTAAGTATCAAAACGAAATTATCTTATAATATGAAATCTTATAGTGTGGTTTAGCACAACATACCCCACAAAAATCAGATTATATTTTAAATTTGTTCTGTTACTTATTTATATTTATATTTATATTTATCTTCATACTCATAGCTGAACTTACGCAAAAATACGATTTTACGGTTTTAAAAGCGTTTAGGATAAAGCCACTGCCCACATAAAAGTTGCGAGTCGATAAATTGGTCATTTTACAGCATCCTGCTTGCCAATAAGGATGACTTTTTCATAACGGCTGCGAAATACTCCTATATTTTGCGACAAACTCCTTTACAATTTTGGTGAAATCGTTAAGCTATAGCCTCCTTTTATATTGCTACCGATTCTTATGTGTGATTCTCATTCAGATAGCCCGACTACCTCATCCGCTACCATGCCCCATGCTAAACCAACTGTGGCGATACCCAACCCTGATATCTATGCCAATCTTATTGCCGCAACGGGTGAGGATGTAACCCGCGCTGGTCTGCTTGATACGCCAATTCGAGCGGCTAAAGCCTTTGCGCATTTAACCCAAGGCTATCATCAAACCCTAGCACAAGTGACCAATAAAGCGGTGTTTCCTACCGATAATACCGAGCTGGTGTTGGTGCACAGTATCGAGTTTTATTCGCTGTGTGAGCATCATATGTTGCCCTTTCATGGGGTGGCACATATTGGCTATCTGCCAAATGGTCAAGTACTGGGATTATCTAAAGTTGCTCGAATCGTCGATATGTATGCCCGCCGTTTACAAATTCAGGAAAACTTAACTCAGCAAATTGCTGAGGCGGTGATGCAGGTTACCGATTGTCACGGGGCGGCGGTGGTGATGGATGCGGCGCATATGTGTATGATGATGCGTGGGGTCAATAAACAGCGTTCCAGCACGCGCACCACGGCGATGTTAGGGGTGTATAAAACAGATAAGCAAGCCCGCCAAGAGTTTTTAATGGCATTGCCAACCTCAACTCAAGTTAAATCATTTTAATATCCATTGCTTTGGCGCTAAAACGGCGTTTGTAGCCTAGCGTATCCTCAATAATTTGCAAATATCGTCATATAGTCAACATCTTATGTCCAATAGCTTAAGCTGAGCGCCTTAACATCGCCGCCTTAACATCGGTGCCTTAGGGTTAGCGGCTTGCAATCAACGATTTGCCATCAATAGCTTAGAATAGGCATGTTGTGGGTTAGCAAATAATGCGTGGGTTGTGGCATATTCAACGCACTCCCCCTCCTTAATCACCATAATATGCTGACACAAGGCTTGCACTACCTTTAAATCGTGACTGATAAAGATATAACTAAGTCCCAATTTGGCTTGGATGCTGCGTAGCAATTGCACAATGGCGACTTGGGTGCTGCTGTCTAACGCCGAGGTGGGCTCGTCGAGTATGATGACTTGCGGCTGCATCACCAACGCCCGCGCTAAAGCCACCCGTTGCCGCTGTCCGCCAGACAACTCATGCGCATATCTATAAGCAAAATCTGTGGGCAAATTCACCGTTTGTAGGGCGTCCAACACCTGCTGCTGCCGCTCTGCTTTTGCCATGCCTTGAATGGCCAAACCCTCTTCAATAATTTGCATAATCGTAAAGCGGGGATTGATACTGGCAAACGGGTCTTGAAACACCATTTGGATACGGGAGCGAAACTGGCGCAGCTCACTTTTACTTAGGTTATTGATATCTACCCCGTCAATCAATATCTTTCCCTTAACATCCGCTTGATTGGTTAATAATCGGGTGAGTGCCAAGGCGATGCTGGTTTTGCCTGAGCCTGATTCGCCGACGATACCCAGTGCTTGCCCTTGCGCTACGTTAAAGCTGACCGATTTGACCACGTCCACCCAGTGGTTAACACCGCCAAACATTGACTTTGCTGCAGGATAACGAATGAATAAGTCTTGCACATGGACGCTTAAAGCGCTGTCTTCGCCCTGTTTCTTCTGGTTTTCTTGCGCCCTTTTTTTTTCCGCCCCTTTATAAAGCTGATTGACTGGATTAGCAGCCGAGCTTTGCGCCCCTAAATCAGTGTTGAGCGGTAGCGGCGCACCGAAATCCTGCGTCATTAGCGAGCGGGTATACGCATCAGCAGGGTTGTTAAAAACGGCTTCGCTATCGCCTTGTTCCACCACTTTGCCCGCCTGCATAACGATAATTTGGGCGCTATAACGGCGTACCAAATTTAAATCGTGGCTAATGAGCACCATGGCCATACCATGCTTTTGCTTTAGGTTATCTAGCAGTGCCAAGATATCGTGTTGTAAAGTGACATCCAAGGCGGTGGTCGGCTCATCGGCAATGAGCACCTCAGGGTTTTGCGCCAGTGCCATCGCTATCATCACCCGTTGCCGTTGTCCGCCCGATAACTCATGCGGATATCGAGATAGTTTGCTTTCGGGCTCTTTAATATTGACATCGTCTAACAACGCTAGCAAACGCGGCATGATATCGCTCTTGGCCACGCCTGCCAGCCGCAAACTTTCGCCAATTTGTTTGCCCACGCTGTGCAAAGGGTTTAAGGCGGTCATGGGCTCTTGAAATACCATGGCGATGCGACTGCCCCGAATATGTCTAAATAGTTGCTCACGCTGTTTTTGCTGCTTATTTGATTCTTTTAAGCTTTGGGTAATGGGCACATTCATCTGACTGTCGACATCGGGATTTAACCGCACATCACCTGCCACGCTGATACTATTAGGCAGCAACCCCAGCAACGCCAAGCTCGATATCGACTTGCCCGAGCCAGACTCGCCGACTATTGCTAACGTCTCTTTTTGCTTGACAGCATACGATAAGTCACTCACCAATACGTGCTCGCCTGCTTGGATGGTTAAATTTTGCACTGCTAAAACCGTTGCGGCTATTGGCTTCGTAGATGGCTTATTTGCTGACTTGGCAGACGGCTTAACGCTACTGGATTCAGGAAGGGACAAATTGGCAGCAACAGGGGACATAAGGCGCACTCAAAGGATCAAAAGAGGGGTATAAAAGATGGGTATAAAAAGAGTTAATGAGTGGCTCTATTTGAGCCATTATCATCCGCTTGCTGAGCGCTCAAAAAGGCCTCAACCACTTGATATTGCCCAGCGGTGCTGCCCTCGCAATACATGGCTTGACGAAATTCATTAGACTGGCGGATGCCAGCAGTATACCAAGCAATGTGTTTGCGGGCGATACGACACCCCGAATATTCGCCATAAAAATCATACAATGCTTGCAAGTGGGTCAATACGATGTGTTTGAGCTCATCAATAGAGGGTGGACTTAGAGTGTCACCGGTGGTTAGATAATGGGTGATGTCTCGAAACAACCAAGGTTGCCCCTGCGCGGCTCGCCCAATCATAATCGCATCGCAGCCGGTTTGCGCATACACATCTAGCGCCTTTTGCGGGCTATCGATATCGCCATTGGCAATCACCGGAATAGTAACCGTTTGTTTGACCGCACGTATCAACTCATAACGTGCCAATCCACCGTAATTGTCTTCTCGGGTGCGCCCGTGGATGGCGATGGCGGCAATGCCCGCCTCCTGCGCCATCGTTGCAATGCGCAAAATATTTTCATCGCCATTGGCATAGCCTAATCGAGTTTTGAGCGTCACCGGCACATCAACAGCCGCCACGGTAGCATCCAATAGGCGTTTCACCAAGTCTTCATCTTTTAATAGTGCCGAGCCTGCCAGCTTACGGCATACCTTTTTGGCCGGGCAGCCCATATTGATATCAATGATTTGGGCGCCATTGTCCACTTGATACTTGGCAGCTTGAGCGAGCTTATCGGCGTCTGCCCCAGCAATTTGTGCCGATATCGGGGCAATCTCGCCAGCAAAATTGGCTCGAAATAGCGTTTTTTTATGCGCATAAAGCGTGGCATCGGCAGTCATCATTTCGCTGACGGCGTGACCGGCACCAAACGACTTGCACAAGCGGCGAAACGGATTGTCAGTCACCCCTGCCATCGGTGCTACAGATAGTCGATTGCTGATTTGCAGTGAGCCTATCATCAAAGGTTGCAACAGGGGATGCGAGGTCGATTCAGTTGTTTGGGCAGATAACGAAGGCAAGGTATTGCTAGTGGCGGTTGCTGTGGCATATAAACAGTTTGGCATAAATAAGGGCTTGTCATCAAATACAAGCCCTATTGTAAACAGTTTAAGCCGATAATAAAACAACAATGCAAGCTGGCTTCACTGCAGAGCGCTATGGCCAGAGCCAGTCGCCAATATTAGTCAGCAATAGCGGCCTTTAAGGCGTTAGCCAGGTTTGCCAGCTCATCCCTATCCGCCAATTGCGCACCATGTTTGCCAAGCTCATGCAGGCTGGCAGGAATCAGGTGCATATGGTAATGAAACACTGTTTGCCCTGCTTGCGCCCCATTGAGCTGCATCTGCACAATGCCCTCACGCTCAAACACTTGGCGCTGTGCTTGCATCACCTTTTGGGCGGTCATTAGTACCGCTTGCGCATAATCGGGCGTAAGCTGGCTTAAATCGACCGCTTTTTGTTTGGGCACCACCAGCACATGACCCTTCGCTTGCGGCATCACATCCATAAAGGCTAGCGTTTTATCGTCTTCATACACGTTATGGCTGGGGATAGCGCCGGCTAAGATTTTGGCAAAAATGTTATTGTCGTCGTAGGTTAATGTGGTCATCGATAAATCCTGTTAAAGTTTGGGATAAATTGCCTTGGGATAAATTGCCTTGGGGTAACTTGCAACGGGGTAACTTATGCCGTTATGACCACGACGAGTGTGGCAGACGCTATGCCAGTAACGGCCTATCAAAACAAAATAAAAAACTGGATTAAAAAAGGCTAAAACACGCGGTTTAAGCCATTTAACGCCGCCACCCGATACGCTTCGGCCATGGTCGGATAGTTAAAGGTGGTATCCACAAAATACTCAAGCGTATTGCCGCATTTCATCACCGCCTGCCCAATATGAATAATCTCAGAGGCATGATTGCCATAGCAATGGATGCCTAAAATCTCTAAGGTTTCGCGGTGAAATAGAATTTTTAATACCCCGGTGCGCTCGCCAATAATCTGTGCCCGTGCCAGATGCTTAAAAAAGGCTTGGCCGACTTCATAGGGGACTTGCTCATCGGTTAACTCTTGCTCGGTTTTACCAATACAAGAAATCTCCGGGATGGTATAAATACCGGTGGGCACACTCGACACCGGCTCAGCATCCTCATCGCCTACCATAAAGGCAGCAGCGCAGCGCCCTTGGTCATAAGCGGCAGACGCCAGTGAGGGCCAGCCAATCACATCGCCCGCTGCATAAATGTTATCCACCTCGGTGCGATACGTATTATCAACATGCAACTGGCCACGGCTATTGGCTTTAAGCCCCACTGCCTCTAAATTAAGGCTTTCGGTATTGCCCGAGCGGCCGTTACACCACAAAATTGCATCTGACTTGATTTTTTTGCCGCTTTTTAGGTGCAAGATAACGCAGTCATCAAAGGTCTCTAAACGCTCAATTTCTTCGTTATTGCGTACCAGCACCCCAAATTGGCGAAAATCGTGCGACAATGCATCGCTAATCTCGTTATCCAAATAACTTAATAGCTGATCTTTATTGTTGATTAAATCGACTTTATAGCCAAGACCTGTAAAGATAGAGGCGTATTCACAACCAATCACCCCTGCGCCATAAATGATTATTTTATTAACCACATAGTCCATTTGCAAAATTTTATCCGAGTCAAACACTCGGGGATGCTCAAAATCTAACAAATCTGGGCGATAAGGACGGCTTCCCACTGTAATAATTGCCTTATTAAAGGTAATCGTTTCGGCGCCAATGCCATCACTCATTTGGATTTTTATGGTATGAGGGTCAACAAAATTTGCCCAGCCATGTATCACTTCAACTTGATTGCGCTCATAAAACCGGGTATGGGTAGTCACCTGACTAAGCACCACCTTTCTTGCATTGGTCAATACACGGTTGAGCGGCACTTGGTAATAATCCAAACCTTGCGAGAATAAAGGGTCGCGCCGATAGTTAATCAGATTAAATACCGATTGGCGCAGCGCCTTACTTGGGATAGTGCCGACATGGGTACAGTTGCCGCCCACTTGACTGCGCGGGTCTATCACCACCACTTTTTTGCCACACTTGGCAAGCTTCATGGCAGCCGCCTCGCCCGCAGGCCCAGCGCCCAGCACAACCGCATCGTACTCGTAAGCATGCGCATCGCCTTTAAGGCGCACCGAATCTCGGGTCAACCCAGACTTTAGCCGAATACGATCGTTATCTAGCGGACTAATCAGATTGGGATGCAAAAAATCGTCCTCCAAATTCGACATTTTAGGCGGCAAAGGGGGGTCTATTGGGTCTAATATCATGCTCGATACCCCATCGTTTTGATTGGACACTTCAATTTGCGCCGCCTCCCAATCGTCTGGTTTAATATCATTGGTTTCATCAATTTTACGTTTTTTTGACATACTGTCCTCTTTATTGGATCGATGCACATAAATAATTATTTGCTGGCTGCTTGTTGCGTCAGCACGCTTTGTAATCAATCAGCCAATACGCCTCTTTAACCCCGTTATTTGTAAGATACGGGTGGCAATCTCTTCTACCGACATCTCGGACACGTTTAAGCTAGGTATGCCTTGGGTCATATAAATGGCTTGAATCGCTCGTTGTTCTTCCTCACATTGCTTATAACTGGCGTAACGACTACCCGCTCGGCGTTCTTGCCTAATTTTTTGTAGTCGCTCGGTATCAATGGTTAGTCCGAATAACTTATCACGATGCGGTTTTAATGATTTGGGCAATTGATTGTCAAATAAATCGTCCTCTGTCAGCGGATAGTTGGCCGCTCTTATCCCAAATTGCAACGCCAAATACAGCGAGGTGGGGGTTTTGCCAGAGCGCGATACGCCAATCAAAATAATATCTGCCATATCATACTGCCGAGTATGCGCCCCATCATCATTATCTAACGCAAAGTGTACCGCATCAATACGTGATTTGTAGGTTTCCGAGTCAACATGGTCATGGGCGTGACCGGAGTGGTCATCGGGCTGTACCCCAATCTCATCCGTGATACGACCAATAAGCCCCTCGTACATATCCAAATTACAGGCTTGGGCGGAGTTAATAATCTCCCGAATATCGCTATCAACAATGGTGTCAAACACCAGCGGCAAGATGCCAGTGTCCTGATAGGCCTTGTTAATTTGCGATACAGCTTTTTGCGCAGTCTCTTTGGTATCCACATAAGGAATCACCCAAGTTTCAAACGGCACGCTGGCAAATTGGCTTAATATCGAGCGCCCCAAGGTTTCGGCAGTAATGGCAGTGCCATCAGAGATAAAAAAGGCCACTCTAATGATTTCGGTTTTATCAATGGCGAGCGCACTACGATTTTGAATGGTGGGCCGTGCCACAGCAAGGTTGGACAAATTATTCATAAGGGTCCTTGTAGATTGGATATGGCTATATCTTAACAAAGAATGCCGCTGTAAAGGGTGACTGGATTAAAATTTATCCCAGTTATTATTGAAGACCGCCCTGCTGCTACGATATTTTAAACAATACTACCCAATAGCCTGTGACTTTACTATGGTGCTAACGATGATAGAACACATCAGTCTTAAAAAAATAACTTTACCATTACACAAATTTTGTATTTAGCGGTATAATTTAAAAAAATGACCTTATTTTCTGGAGTTATCATGACAGCACCGCAAGTTATCACCCTTGACAAGCTAGGCAAAAACGACGTCGAAACCGTTGGCGGTAAAAATGCCTCCTTAGGTGAGATGATTAGCCACTTATCTGAGCTAGGCGTTAGTGTCCCCGGTGGCTTTGCCACAACCGCGGCTGCCTTTAATAATTTTTTAATCGAAACCGGCCTGTTAAACAAAATTAACGACGAGCTTAAAAGCTTGGATGTGGAGGATGTCAAACATCTGGCGGCAACCGGTGAAAAGATTCGCGGCTGGATAATTGATCAAGAACTGCCACCTTCTTTAGAGCAAGAAATCCGCGACGCTTTTGAAATTATGAGTGGCGGTGAAGACATTGCCGTTGCGGTGCGCTCTTCGGCAACCGCTGAGGATTTGCCAGATGCCTCCTTTGCCGGTCAACAAGAAACCTATTTAAATATTCGTGGTATCGACAATGTCTTAATAGCTATTAAAGAGGTTTTCTCCTCTTTATATAACGATAGAGCCATCTCTTATCGGGTACATCAAGGCTTTGAGCATGCTGGTGTTGCTTTATCGGCAGGCATTCAGCGCATGGTGCGTTCTGAAACAGGTGCGGCTGGCGTGATGTTTACCCTAGATACCGAAAGTGGCTTTGATGAGGTGATTTTTATCACCTCAAGCTATGGTTTGGGCGAGATGGTGGTCCAGGGTGCAGTGAACCCTGATGAGTTTTATTTGTCTAAAGCCTTATTGGCCGATAACAAACCTGCGGTGATTCGGCGTAATCTAGGTAGCAAGCATCAAAAAATGATATATGGCGATGAGGGCAGCACCACCCGCTCAGTAAAAACCGTTGACGTCGATAAAGACGAGCGCAATCAATTCTCGCTCAGCACCCAAGAGCTGACCGAGCTTGCCAAACAAGCCCTAACGATTGAGAAGCATTATGGTCAAGCGATGGATATCGAATGGGCAAAAGATGGCGATAGCGGCAAGATTTTTATTGTTCAAGCCCGTCCCGAAACGGTTAAAAGCCGCCAAGACCGCAATGTGATGGAGCGCTATTTGGTTCAAAGCCAAGGCGCTAAAGTGCTGTGTGAGGGGCGCTCCATTGGTCAGCGGGTGGGCTCGGGTAAAGTGCGCGTGGTCAACAGCATTCATGAAATGGATAAAGTACAACCAGGTGATGTGTTAGTGTCGGATATGACCGACCCCGATTGGGAGCCGGTCATGAAACGGGCGGCGGCGATTATCACCAACCGTGGCGGCCGTACTTGCCATGCGGCGATTATTGCCCGTGAGTTGGGGGTGCCGGCCATTGTCGGCTGCGGCAATGCCACCGAAATTTTGATGGATGGTCAAGAGGTTACCGCCTCTTGTGCCGAGGGCGATACCGGCTTTATTTATGAGGGTTTGCTAGAGTTTGAGATTCAAAGTAGCTCGATTGATGCCATGCCAGAGCTGCCGTTTAAAATTATGATGAACGTGGGTAACCCCGATCGCGCCTTTGACTTTGCGCAAATTCCAAACGCTGGAGTTGGCCTGGCCCGTTTAGAGTTTATTATTAACCGTATGATTGGGGTGCACCCTAAAGCTTTGCTAAACATGAGCACGCTACCTCGTGAAGTATCGCAAGCGATTAAAGAGCGCATTGCCGGTTACGCCTCGCCGGTCGATTTTTATATCGATAAACTGGTTGAAGGCATTTCGACCTTAGCGGTGGCCTTTAGACACGCGCCGGTGATTGTGCGTATGTCTGACTTTAAATCCAATGAATATGCTAATCTTATTGGCGGTAAATTGTATGAGCCTTCAGAAGAAAATCCAATGCTGGGTTTTCGTGGCGCCAGCCGTTATGTGTCAGAGAACTTTCGTGATTGCTTTGAGCTTGAGTGTAAAGCGTTAAAGCGGGTGCGTGATGAGATGGGCTTGACCAATGTCAAGATTATGATTCCCTTTGTACGTACCACCACTGAGGCGGCTCAGGTGGTTGAGATACTTGCCAGCAACGGTCTTAAACGCGGTGACAATGGTTTAGAGCTTATCATGATGTGTGAGCTGCCCACCAATGCCCTGCTTGCTGAAGAATTCTTACAGCATTTTGATGGCTTCTCTATTGGCTCTAACGATTTAACCCAGTTAACGCTAGGGTTAGATCGCGATTCGGGTATTGTGTCGCACCTGTTTGATGAGCGTGATGCCGCGGTTAAAAAACTGCTATCGATGGCGATTCGTGAGTGCCGTAAACAAAACAAGTATGTCGGCATCTGTGGTCAAGGGCCATCCGACCATCCTGACTTAGCCTATTGGCTGATGGAGCAGGGTATTGACTCAGTATCGCTAAACCCTGACTCGGTGCTAGACACCTGGTTGTTTTTGGCAGATGGTAAGAATGCTGCTGCTAAACCAAGCGTTTAACACACTTTAATGCTTAGGATGCTTGGGCAACCTTTATGTCTTAATTTGTGTCTTAAGGGAAAGTAAACCCCTTAATATTGTTAAAATAACGGCCACAACAATCGTAAAATGAGGAGGGTGGTCGTTGTTATATAAGTTGTTATATAAGCAGCTAAAGCTATAAAAAGCTATACGCAGATGAGGCAGATGAGATAGAAGCAGGTCATCTAACAACTTAAGCAAATAAGAATATAAGATAGATACGTATCTCGGCTCATTTATACAAGGTTAGTACTTTCATGCAGATTTATCTGGCAAGAAATCAGGTGCAAGCAGGGCCCTACACACTCGATCAACTCAACACCATGTTGGCCACCCAAGAGGTCGAGCTTACTGACTTAATGTGGCACGAGGGGATGACCAAATGGGTTCGCGTTGGCGATATGACCAATGAGACGCATCATTACAACCCAAACGACACTCACATCAAGGCTAAATCGCGCACCACGGTAGACGAATTGTATGGCAATAAAAAGGGCGGCTTAAGCCACAAGCATGCTTTTGATGTCAAGTCGATAGGTCAAGTGGTCGGCTTAAACAAAAAATCAGCCCATCTGGTTGGCAAAAACGAGCTGGCCACTGTCGGCAATAGAATACTGGCAGTGCTTATCGATCAAGTGTTGGCATGGCTGTGTTTGGTGCCCTTATTGTCGGCGATAAACTTTGACTTTAAGCAGTTAGAAGGCGTCATGCAAGATCCGGCCATTTTGGAGACGCTGATAGCCTCAGTACCGATGCACTTGGTGCTGATGACGCTACTGATGTTTATCGCTTTGGTGGCGATACAAATCAGCATGCTGCTTCGTCGCGGGCAAAGCATTGGCAAACTTGCGGTAGGGGTACGTATTTTAGATAACAGCAGCCATCGGGTACCCTCTACCTTTAATCTGCTTTTTCTGCGCACCATACTCACCAATCTTGCTTATAGTTTACCGACCATCGGGCAAATTATTTTGATTTTGGATGTGGTGTTTATGCTACGCGACAAACAACGGCGCAGTTTGCACGATAAAATTGCCAAAACTTATGTGGTAAAAGCTCATGACTCGCAGTTGACGCCCGATACTCAAAAAACAAAGACAAAGATTTTAAAATAAACCCTAGGGACACAAACCCTAGTCCCTATGAAAGATTCAAAATAGATTTTATTGTATTATTCATCCAAGTTTGCTAGACTTAGCCCCTTTAATTCACCTGCAAATATAATATTCCAAATTTGCGATGCAAGTCCGGCCCCTCTTAGAATTAGAAAACACTACCCTTTTTATGTGGGTTAACTGGTTTATATGGGTGAACTAGGCTCGCAGATGGCTACTGCTAGCCTAAAGCTTTCTATCAATAGAGTCAGGTTGATGACGTGCCAGCCTAAGTATGCATTGCCCGTTTGTCCAATGGATAGTCTCAGATTCATAGTGGCAAAGTGGCTGATACGCTTTAATGTAAGTTATCATGCTATTTAGTGGCTGATGTTGGTTATTGATATCGTTATTAAGTCCGTTTTAGTTCGCAAGATTCTTATGTCAATGTGGTCATTTATCGCCACGATTGACGCTTATATTCCACAGTACTGATTTAGATTGCTGCAATAAATATTATTCAGTAACTAAACCTCATTAAGGAGACATCCGTGGCTAACTCAGCACAAGCTCGTAAACGTGTTCGTCAAAACAATGTTCGTCGTCAACATCAAGCGTCACAGCGTTCGATGATTCGTACTTACCTTAAAAAGGTAGATGCGGCTATCGAAGCTAAAGATTATGATGCAGCGACTGTCGCTTATAACAAAGCGGTTCCTGTGATTGACCGTATGGCCGATAAAGGTATTATTCATAAGAATAAAGCCGCTCGTCATAAAAGCCGTTATAACACTGCGGTAAAAGCATTAAAAGCGTAATCGCTGTTTAGTCGCTTTGGCTTAACGTTTAGGGTGGGATGACGTTTATACTGTGTTTAACTTTATACTATATAATTAAGCATATTGAATAAATCATCGTTCTGACCCATATAAAAAACCCTTTAGCATGTGATGTGTGCTAAAGGGTTTTTTGATGGTTTTTAGCCATAACCATTTTTAGTTATAACCATTTTCAGCTATAAACTACAACAACCTTGCCACTGCCGTGTCATAACGCTGTCCACGCCAAATAAAAGTGGCAGTTGCCTGCTCAAACGGTTTATCGTCAAACCAGATAAACACCCCCTCCATCATTTTAGGCCAATCATTCCAAGTGATGTCTGTCACCTGCATCATCACTCCCAAAAATGCCGCTAACAAGGTATCGTGGCTAACCGCTAGCGTTAAATGCCCGGGCTTTGGCTGATTGTCATAGAGCAAACGCAAAATATCGAGTCCGCCCTGTTTGGCAGGTTTTGTACTGTCTAGTGAGTTGGTTAAAAAAGCATTGATAAATTGTAAGGCACCAACGTTTTTAAATACGTCATTAGCCAAAGTTGGATGGATGACCAGGCTACCCGGCTCAACCAACAAGGGCTGGTGCACCACAGGATGGTTAACCCCTGCTCCCCTCTGCATAAGCGTCGCCGTTTCCACACAGCGCTCAATGGGGCTTGCGATACTGTAGGCTTCCATCGAATAGGTCAAATTATCGGCAAGCCAGCGCCCCCACGATTTTGCCAACACCCTACCTTTGGGAGTTAACGGCAAATCATAACTGGCAAACCCATTGCCGTTAGAGCGTTCGCGCAGTGAGTGGCGGGTAAATAAAATCAAGCGCTCCTGCTGATTGGGCAACTGTTTGACTGAGTTTATCATGCTGTCTGGCAAATGTGCGGGTGCTGGCGCCGAGGGTACGCCAATATCCGCTTTATCGGTATGGATAGGGTTATCAACCGCTTTTCCAACAGTCGCTAATTTTTTAGCGACGTGCTTGTCAGCCGCTTGTTTGTCAGAAGCGGGGCTATCTTGGTTGTCATCAATATCTGTCATAATGGGCTGTAATCATACCTCCACAACTTTAGACCAATCGAACGCTAGGCCCGTACTGCTTAATTCGCCCGGATAGGCTCTAGGATTGACCACCACACGAGTATTGGCGATGTGATAATCAAAGGCTTCGTGCGTATGCCCATGCACCCACAATGCCGGTGCCCAGGCTTCATGCATCCAACTGGACAACTCGGTGACAAAAGCAGCATTACTGGGCAAGCCGGCATAACGCTCGGAGACCGACTGTTTACTAACACTATGGTGGGTCATCACCACCACCTTTTTACCCTCGGCTTTGGCCTCTATAAGGGCATGTTTAAGCCAGCGTCTATGCTGGGTATGAATCTGTACCGAAATAGCCGGCGAAAACAACACGTCGCCCGCCATAATTTGCTGATAATCCCGCATAAAGCGCATCGCTGCTTCTACTGTGTCAGCCGTCGCTTCAAACTGATAATCTGTCCATAAGGTACAGCCGAGGATACGCACCTCGCCCACATCTAGCGCACGGCACTGCAGCACCTTAAGCCCCGTCAACAACTGGCTATCAAAATTATCCCATTGCTGCAGCTTGCTATCAAAAGTGAGGATGTCTTCGCCAAAATATTCGTGATTGCCCGCAATGGTCACCACTGGCTTTTGGTGATGCTCAGCCTGCTGTTGCAGCCATGCCATGCCCAAATCACTGTTGGCGGTATCGCCTGCTACCAATATCAAATCGGCATCGGATTTAGGGATATTGACTAGGGGCAAATCTCGCCTAGCATAACTATCAATGTGTAAGTCGCTGAGTATTTGTAGTTTCATAAGGGTTAATATAGTTGTATTGAAGGATAACCGCAATAAGGTAGGTTTTTTATCAAGTGGCCTTTATTGATTTAGTTGATTCTGTTGACTCTGTTGATTCCCAAGACGGGGCAGGTTAAATAGCCACTATTAGCAACCCTAAGCTTGTTTAAGACTATCAATAATGGCCAATAGTTTTTGGTTCGGGTCAGCCGCTTGGCTAATCGAGCGGCCGATGACCAAATAATCTGAGCCATTGTTTAGCGCTGCCTGGGGCGTACAAATTCTTTTTTGATCATTGCTATCATCGCCTGTTAATCGAATACCGGGGGTAATTAGCTTAAAACCCTGCCCACAAAGTTGTTTTAAGACACTGGCCTCTTGCGCCGAGCACACTACTCCATCAAGCCCCGCCTCTTTGGTTAACAACGCCAAACGCTGCACCTGATCGAGCAGCGAGCCGGCTACGCCTATTTGCTCCAGCCCTTGCTCGGTCATGGAGGTCAGCACCGTCACTGCTATCAATTGGGTAACATGACCTGCATTGACAAGCCGTTTTTTGGCCTCACTCATGGCGTCAAACCCTGCACTCGCATGCACATTGACCATCCATACCCCCATATCGGCGGCGGCCAATACTGCTTGAGCAGTGGTATTGGGGATATCATGAAATTTAAGGTCTAAAAATATCTCAAACCCTCGCTGCTGCAAGTTATCAATAATTTGCGGCCCGCAAGCGGTATACAACTCTTTTCCAACCTTTACGCGGCAATAATTTGGGTCTAATTGGTCTGCTAAGGTAAGCGCCGCCATTAAATCGGCTTTATCGAGCGCTACGATAATAGGCGACTTAGTTTCAACCCTAGTATCAACCCTAGTCTCAGACTTAGTCTGAACCGTATCTTGAGATGTGGCCATAGATGCATGAACGTTTGTTAAGTTTGCTGCTAATGGTTGCGATGTTTTGTGCTGCGGGTTTGCTGCGCTCATAAGATTGCCTACCTGTATTTATTCGGGTGAGTTTGGTAGTCATAAAAAAGCGACCCTACGTTGGTCGCCTAAATCAGTGCTAAAGCTTGTTCGTCAGTTGTCCGTTGTCCATTGTGGTAAGCAAGCTTGTTAGATATCGATAGTACCTGCTATGGGACGCTTGATGACAAATGCAGCGTAGTGATAGACAATGGGGGATTGACCTATCCTACATCGAGTACCTTTAGCCATTGACTACGTCATAACTTATAATGAGGGTTTGGTCAGCGTACTATTGCTTGGTGTCTTGGTGCTCGCCGTATCGACAAAAATGGTTTGATCGACGGGCTGACCATTTGCCTGACGGTCAATAGCGATATTGGCTTGTTTCAGCTCTTCTTGCAACCGCTTATTGTCCTTTTTCAAGCGGCCAATCTCCCACTTGTTTTGTAGGACTCTAAACACCAAAAGTGCCAGTAACATCCCAATCAGCACACCCAAAATGATACTCAAGATGAGCCATAGCCCTAAATTCCTCGGTGGGGCATTGGAGAATAATAAATTGACCGCAACAGGGGTATCATTGGCTAACACTAGGCCTAGTGAATAGCCAAACGCTAAAAATAATAAGATAAATAAAATAATACGCATAATAACCTCAATGTCGTGCTGATATAAGATACCCAAAAGCCAAGTTCGTTGTCTAAGCGTTAAAACGTCTAAGTATTTAGGTGTTTAAGTATTTAGATGCTTAAGTGTCATTCCACAATGCGCAGACGACCACCGGTCAAACTGGCTTTTACGGTAAATATAAACGGTTGAATCGTATTTATAATTATAGCGTTATATACCAAAAGGGTGTTAGTGCTCATTTTATATTTATGCTTAAGCTAAAGTTTAAGTAGGAGGGGGCGTTAGCGCCTAGCAGTTTATTGTCAAGTTTATTGGCATTGCGCCATAGCAGCAGCCAAACTTCATGCTATCTGCTTGAACCATTTGACTATTTTTGTCAGTAAACAACCCCATCTGTTCTGCTAGATGCCTTGTGTTGCAACTAACAGTTATCAAGCCGCCTTTTTTTTGTTACCATGCACAGTATTTAAACTGACTATCCCCATATATGACACTATCTATGAGAATCATAGTGAGTAAACCAGTTTTTAGTGCCGGTTTAAAAAGACGATTATTTTACTAAATTATAAGGAACATTCATGGGTTTATTGATTCAAACGGCACAGGCCGCAGCAGCACCTCAAGCTGCTAGCATGCCAGCAATGATGCTACAATGGCTGTTTCCACTGGCTATTTTTGCCGTTTTCTACTTTTTGGTCATTCGGCCGCAATCTAAACGCGCTAAAGAGCATCGTGAGATGATTCAGGCTTTGGGTGTGGGCAACGAGGTCATCTTTGCTGGTGGCCTAATGGGTTTAATTAAGTCGATTAATGGTGATTATGCCGTGGTTAGCCTAAATGATAAAACCGATGTGATGGTGCAACGTGCCGCTATTATTTCGGTGTTGCCAAAGGGTACAATTGACGGGTTAAAGTAACCAAGATTTATCCCTTTTTCCTATTGTAACCGCTTTGCTTTTTAACCGCTTTGCTGTACTTAAGCCAAGCTTAGCAGCACGGCCATAAGCCTATCAAGGCGTTATTCACTGCGCCCAGCAACGATTTATTGCTGGCGCTGCAGTGTTGCTAACGGCTGATTGGCCAGTTAGCCCCTACTATGACGATTAGTATCGCTATCGCTATTACCATCTACTTACCCTTGCCTCAAGTGAAGAAGCCACTATGCAATACCCTGTTTGGAAATACTTTTTAATTATGGTTGTCCTGGTCATCTGTGGACTATATGCCTTACCTAACTTATATCCTGATGAACCGGCGGTACAGATTACCAGCGATTCGGCAGGGACGGTGCTGACCGAAGAGGTGATGGTCAAATCACAACAGGTATTAGATGCGGCAGGTATTGCCTATCATGACCCTAGTTTTGCCAATAACAGTGCGCTGTTACGTCTCGATAATGGTGCGGCGCAGCTCAAGGCACAAGCGGCCTTACGTGAGCAATTGGGGGATAAGTATGTTGTTGCCCTAAACCTTGCCCAAACTACCCCAGAGTGGTTACGTAACATTGGTGCCAAACCCCTCAAGCTTGGTCTTGATTTGCGGGGCGGGGTGCGCTTTGTGCTTGAAGTTGATATGAATAAGGCATTAGAGCAACGGCTAAAAAGTGCCAGTAGCGAGCTGCGTGCCGCACTGCGTAGTGAGCGTGTTCCGGTAAAAGGGGTGGCAGTTGAGCCCCAAGGCTTGTTAATGCACTTTAGTGACAACGCAGCGCGTGACAAAGCACAGCGCATTTTGCAAGCGCAGCAAGGTAGCCCATTTGACATCAGTGCGACCATTGACGATAGAGGTCCAGCGTTAAATCTTCACTATAACGAAGCCTCATTAACCCAATTTAGCACGGATGCGGTCAATCAAAACTTGTCTACGTTACGCAATCGCATTAACGAATTGGGGGTGGCTGAAGCCTTAGTGCAATCGCAAGGTCAAAGCCGCATTGTGGTCGAGTTGCCCGGGGTGCAAGACACTGCCGAGGCAAAACGGGTGCTTGGCCGTACTGCCAATTTAGAGTTTCGCTTGGTGGCTGAGGAAAACGCAACGTTTTCTGGTGGCATTCCGCCAGCGGGCACTGAAGTTTTTCCCTATATGACGCTTGATGGCAAGCCCTCGTTACTCGAGCGCCAACCTATTTTGACCGGTGAGAAGGTGCAAGATGCTAGCTCAGGCCTAGACGATCAGACGGGTACGCCCAAGGTCAATATCCAACTTGACACAGCAGGTGGCAGGTTAATGCAAAATGCCACTAAAAATGCGACTGGCAAACAGATGGCGATTTTGTTTATTGAAAACAAACAAAAAGTGACGCCGCGCAAAAATCCGCAGACGGGCGAGATACAGCAGATACGTACCCCGTATTCTGAAACGGTCATTATCAGTCAAGCCAATATTAACGAGACACTCGGTGCCGCTTTCCAAATTACGGGGCTTAGCAGCAGTGCCGAAGCATCTGAGCTCGCTTTACTACTGCGCTCAGGGGCGCTGGCGGCACCAATGTATTTTGTAGAAGAACGTACCATTGGCCCATCGCTTGGTCAGCAGAATATTGACGATGGTTTATTTTCAACCCAAGTGGGCTATCTGTTAGTGTTTATTTTTATGATTATTTTTTATCGGTTGTTTGGCATCATAGCTAACATCGCATTGGCCTTTAACCTAATTATTATGATTGCCATTCTGTCAATTCTTGGCTCCTCACTTACCCTACCCGGTATTGCAGGTATTGTGTTGACCATTGGTATGGCCGTCGATGCTAACGTGCTAATATTTGAGCGTATTCGTGAAGAGTTGCAGGCAGGGGTGCGACCCAAATCAGCAATTAGCGCCGGTTTTGACCGCGCATTTAGCAGTATTTTTGATGGCAATATCACCACGTTATTGGTGGCCATTGTGCTATTTTCGATTGGGTCAGGCCCTATTAAAGGTTTCGCCGTCACGCTAGCAATTGGTATTTTAAGCTCATTGTTTACCGCCATTGTTGTCACTCGAGCACTTGTGCACTTAGCTTATGGCACGCGTAAATCTGTCACATCATTGAGCATAGGTTAGGGGATAATAATGGCTAATAACAATCTTGACGATTCGAACAATTTTGACGATGCAAACAATAATAGCACCGCCCATCCTCATAATGCTGGCACGCCGGTAGCAAGCGAGGCGCTACCTGATGCTACAACGCCAAAGTTGCACCGTAAACCTCGGCGTGATGGCAAAAGTGGCGGCGCTGGCAACACCATCGCTAAAAAAGCGGCCACTGCTCAAATCGGCACAGCCCCCGCCGCGAAATCGGCTGTGGATGGCGCTGCGATTGATACCGTGCTAGAAGATGAGGCAGCCTTAGCAGAAGGTGGTATTAAAACCATTGGCAATAAGCGGGTAATACCGTTTATGCGTTTTGAAAAGCCGATGGGCATCTTCTCGTTGCTTATGGTGCTAATAAGCCTTGGCGCCTTATTCATCAATGGCTTAAACCTGGGGCTCGATTTTACCGGTGGGGTGTCTGCCAATGTGACCTATGAGCAACCTGTTGAGCAAGAGGCAGTGACCCAAACTTTAGAGAAGGCGGGCTTTAATGATGCGGTTGTGCAGTACCTTGGCGGCAATAAAGAGCTGTTGATACGTTTACCACCGCAATCGGACAAAGTGAGTGGCCTAAGCGAGAGATTGGATAAAGCGCTTGATTTGACCGGCAATAACGCCAACATCGACAGCGTGAGTATTATTGGTAGCCAAGTGGGCAATGAGATTTATGTGAACTCTATAGTAGCCATTGCTATTTCCTTATTGCTGATGATGGTGTATGTGGCCATTCGCTTTGAGCTGAAACTTGCCGTTGGCGCCCTGCTCTCTTTGTGTCATGACACGATTGTGACCTTAGGTATTTTTGCGTTGTTCAAGCTCCCGTTTGACTTAACCGTATTGGCTGCTGTTTTAGCGCTCATTGGTTACTCGCTAAATGATACCATTGTGGTTTATGACCGTATTCGTGAAAACTTTAGACGGGTTCGCGGTGCCACGCCACGTCAGATATTAGACTTGGCCTTAACCGAAACCCTGCGCCGCACCATTATGACGGTGTCTACAGTGTTTTTAGTGGTGATTGCCATGTTATTTTTGGGCGGTGCGGGGCTATATTGGTTCTCCGTTGCCCTATTTATTGGTCTCATAGCGGGTACTTACTCCTCCATTTATATCGCAAGCTCTATCCCGCTTGAGATGGGGTTATCACGCGAAGACTTTATTGTGAAAGTTAAGCCTGAGTTTGAGGAAGAAATCGTCTCGTTTAATGACCCCAAAGCATTTGACTATGAAGAAGAAGAGGTGCGTTAATGGCGTTGGGCATTGCATTGGCGTTAGTAATAAATACCTAGCCTATCCTAGTGCCGTCTCATCTATATCAAGCAGCTATTGGCAACCTGTATAACAGCACCTTGACGTTAAGGTGCTTTTTTTTGCCTAATTTATGACACATCGGTATGACACATCTCCTATAAGCTTCTTCACAAGTTGTCGCCCAACGCATACAGAGCCGCCCTTTACTATTGCCTAAAATCTCGCAAAATAGAGCCCCTCATCTATGGCATGTCGTTAATACTCATGCTGAAAGCTAGATGCTTAAGCCGTCATCAAGATAATACCGGTCACAAACGATTTAGGGAGTGCCTTTATGCACCAAAGCAAACCCGCCGCCGCGCCGCTAGATTTAAGTTATTGGCATATTCTCGCCATTGCAGGCCCCGTGCTCATTGCCAATTTAGCCCTGCCCTTACAAGGGGCGATTGACGTGGCCGTGGTGGGACATTTTCCGCAAACGCATAGCTTGGCTGGACTGGGTATCGCCTCGCAATTGTGGTTACTGCTTTTAGTCAGCTTTAACTTTTTGCAATATGCCTCATCGGGTTTATCGGCGCAGGCATTGGGCAAAATGGCCGCATCGCAGCAGACGGATGCTATGCGCCATGCCCATCATGAATTAGCCGCTATACTCTACCGCTCATTGGGTTTAGCCCTACTTATAGGCGGCCTGCTGTGGTTATTGAAACCTTTGTTAATCAGCTACGGGCTCGATTTATTAGGGGCATTACCTAGCAGTCGCCAAGCGGCAGACACCTATTTAACCATGCGCTATCATGGCATTGTGTTTGAGTTGATGAACTACGCCTTTATTGGTTGGTTTGCCGGCCAAGGTCAAACCAAGCAAATTATGGCGGTGCAACTGATTATTTCTGTCATGAACATCCTTTTAACCCTGTTTTTTGTTTATCAGATGCCGCTTGGCTTATCAGGCGTGGCTTTGGGTACCGTGCTGGGCTATGCAGTCGGCGTTATATTGGCAATTTATTTGGCCAACCGTCATATTCATAAGATGGGTAAGACGCTTTATGACGCACCAATTAAAAAGAAGGCAACAGGGCGTATAGGGTCAGGTAGCGCTCATGCTCAAACTGCTAAGCATTATAGCGATAAACCTTATCTAGCGTTTAAGCAGCGTTTATTGAGTATTTATGCCGCAGATAAGATGCTTAGGCTATTTTCACTCAACAAAGATATTTTTATTCGCACTATTTTACTTTCCTTAAGCTTTGCTTGGATTACTCGGTTGTCCGCACAGCAGGGCGACTTGGTCATGGCCACCAATGCGTTATTGCTGCAAGTATTAAGCATTTCTGCCTTTGCCCTAGATGGTTTGGCAGTGGCGGCAGAAAGTTTATCGGGGCAAGCTATTGCTCGCCATAAGGCCAGTGCGTTCGCTCTAGTGGTCAAACGTACTGGTATTGTGGCATTTGGCTTGGCCATCGGCTTAACACTGGGATGGCTTATTGTCCTGCCTACTTTTATGCACCTAATGACGGACTTAGCCCCTGTGTATGCTTTAGCTGTAGAGTATCGAGTCGTCGCCGCATTGCTACCTTTAGTGGGTGCTGGCGCTTATTGGTTAGATGGGATTATGTTTGGCTTAACCGCAGGCGCCACTATCAGAAAGGTCGCTATGATTGTCGCTGCTGTGTTTTTTCCCCTTACATGGGGAATGTATCGGCAGTTTGGCGATACGGATGCGATGCCAATTATTTGGTTGAGTATTTATTGGCTATTGCTGTCTCGTTGTGTGGTTGCCGCTTGGGTGTTATGGCGTGGCCGAAAAAGGCTTATTGGTGCCGGCAACATGGGTTAGGCTTTTGCCAGCTGGCGTAGATACCATCTACACCAAACGTTGAGAATGCGGTCAATAGGCCCTTATCTAATTCGCCATAGAAAAAGCAGTAAAGCAGTATAGTGACTATAGTCACCATACTGCTCATCAAACGATAGACCTTTATAGAAAGAACGATGATTGCCGTTACACGTCTTCGCCCTCTTGCACGCCGGTCATATCCACTGGGGTATCAGATATGATTTGCACGCCGCCTGTTTTAAATTTGGCGATATCGTTACGTTTTGCGCGTAACGATTCTAAATACACCTCGTCAATGTCACCCGTCACATAGCAGCCATCAAAAACGGCGGCGTCAAAGCCCTCGACTTTACTATGCTTGGTGTCTTGCACCGCCTCAATTAAATCATCGAGGTTTTGGTATATCAGGCGGTCTGCACCAATAAGATTACGCACCTCCTCCACACTATGTCCCGCGGCGATAAGCTCACTGCTATCGGGCATATCAATACCATACACATTAGGAAATTTGACCGGCGGTGCGGCACTGGCAAAAAACACCTGATTGGCACCGGCATCACGTGCCATTTGGATAATCTCTTGACAGGTTGTACCCCTGACAATAGAGTCATCAACCAATAACACATTTTTATTCTTAAATTCAAGCGGCACTGCATTAAGCTTTTGGCGCACTGACTTTTTGCGCTGTTGCTGCCCCGGCATAATAAAGGTGCGCCCAATGTAGCGGTTTTTCATAAATCCTTCGCGGTATTTCACATTAAGCTTATAGGCAAGCTCCATCGCCGAGGTACGCGACGTATCAGGAATAGGAATAACCACATCAATATCATGGTCCTCGCCCCATTCTTTAAGAATTTTTTGTGCCAGTTTTTCGCCCATTCTTAGGCGCGCTTTATATACCGAGATATTATCAATAATCGAGTCAGGGCGAGCAAAATAAACATACTCAAAAATACAAGGCGCGTACTTTTTTGGTGGGGTACATTGGCGGGTATGCAGGCGTCTGTTCATATCAATAAATATGGCTTCACCCGGATTCACATCGCGAACGATTTTAAAGCCTGAGCCGGTTAATGCTACTGATTCGGATGCGACCATATATTCGGTGCCACCATCGGCCGCTAGGCGCTCGCCATAGATAAGGGGACGTATGCCATTGGGATCACGAAAGGCAATCAAGCCATGCCCAGTTAACATAGCGACCACAGAATAACCGCCTTTAATACGCTGGTACATGGCACTAATGGCGGCAAAGATATCATCGGGGGTGGGGTTGGTTTTGCCGAGTGCCTGCATTTCATGGGCTAACACATTGAGCAAGACTTCAGAATCAGAATTGGTGTTTAGATGGCGTAAATCATCTTGATACAGCTCTTTTGCCAACTGCTCGGCATTGGTCAGGTTGCCATTATGAGCAAGCGTAATGCCATAAGGCGAGTTGACATAAAAAGGCTGGGCTTCGGCACTGCTTGAGGTGCCTGCGGTGGGATAGCGCACATGGCCAATACCAAAATCCCCCACCAAACGTAGCATGTGTCGCATCATAAACACATCACGCACCATGCCATTGTCTTTACGCAAAAAAAACCGACCGTCCTGCATGGTCACAATGCCAGTGGCATCTTGACCACGATGTTGTAATACTGTTAGCGCATCGTACAACAATTGATTGACGGGCTCATGCGATGCAACACCAACAACTCCACACATAGGTTATCCTTGATTAAGTGACGGACTAGAATAGACGGACTAGAATAAACGGACTAAGCTTTAAAATTAAGTAGGCTCTATCATTGAGTGGGCGCTATTGACTAGGGCGGTCAATTTGATGCCAGGCATCCCCCAACACTTTGGTAGCAAACTGCTTACCAAAAGGCGCATAAGGCATTAATTCGGGTGCCAGCACGGACGACTGCCACAGCGGTAGCCGTACCAAAAGCGGCGCTAGCACACTAAGCAGAATTAACACCACCAAAATACTCTTAGCGGCGCCCAAGACAGCGCCGGCCATTTGATTCAATAGGCCAAGGCGCATACCCTCAAGCAAGCTGGTTGTCATAGACCCTAGCAGTTGAATGGCCACCATAACGATAAGCACAACGACTAAAAACCCAAGCCCCATTTGCAGCACGGGCGAGCTGACCACATGGACCAATTGCGGTGCCACGTCATCAGCAAGCCGAGTCGCTGCCACCAGCGCCACAAACCAGCCCACTAAAGAAATAAGGCTACGAACAAATCCTGTTTTATACCCTCGCCACAATCCTATTAGGATAAAAAAAGCGATGATAAGGTCTAATATTCCCATATAATTCCATAACAGTAACAATAGGCAAGGTTAACGATTGAATCACTTGATAATGATAAAAAGACAAGATAAAGACAAAAAAGGCAATCCACGCTATTCAGTGGCAAGGCTTAAAGGGCCTAATAGTCAAAGAGTTAAGGCTTAGCCCATAAGGGTAGAAAGCAGGGTCAAACGTTACATGCTTAGGCTTAGGCTTAGGTCTAGGCTTACGATAAGACTAGGATTGCACAAGGTGCCATGTGTGAGCCTCTAAGCGCTATATTTGTGGGCACTTTGGCGAATTATCAAGTCCCCAGCGGTGCTATTAAAAGCACATTGTTCGTGGTTAGGTCACTGCTGCTGCGTAACCGGCGCGTCACTCTGAGCATCATTAATGAGCCGCTAATGATTTAACAGGCACTCAAACCTTGCGATACAAAGGAATATTACTGACGCAACGAACCTGAAATTGAGCGAACCTAATTGAGCGAATCGTAATAACTGGCGATAGACTCGATACATTGTTGTACCAACTTTGGCCCTTGATAAATCATTCCGGTATACAATTGCACCATACTTGCCCCAGCTTGAAGTTTTTGCACCGCTTTTTCGCCACTATCGATACCGCCCACGCCAATTATAGGGATTTTATCGCCCAAGCAGTCATGAAAATGCTGGATAATCTTGGTGCTTATATGGCCAACAGGACGCCCCGATAGGCCCCCTGCTTCATCACCAAAGGGCAAATCCTCTACCCCAGCTCGGCTTAGCGTGGTATTGGTCGCTATAAGCCCATCAATCTCAAAATCTAGCAGTTGCTGGGCGATATAGTCTATCTGCTCTGGCTCTAAATCTGGGGCTACTTTTAGCACCATAGGCACGTAAAAACCGTACTCACTGGCTAATTGACTGTGACGATTTTTGATGGCGTCTAACAAAGCCGTTAGCGCATCGCCACTTTGTAAGTCTCGTAAATTTTTGGTATTGGGCGAGGAGATATTGACGGTGATATAGGAGGCATGCGCATACACCCGCTCTAAACAATAAATATAGTCATCAGCGGCTTTGTCAACAGGGGTGTCCGCATTTTTACCGATGTTGATGCCGATATTGCCTTTATATTTACACCGCTGCACTCTTTGCACCAAGTGCTCGACCCCAAGGTTATTAAAACCCATTCGATTAATAATAGCGCCTGCCTGCTTGACTCGAAACAGGCGCGGCTTGGTATTACCAAGTTGCGGCTTGGGCGTTACCGTACCGACTTCGATAAACCCAAACCCAAGCTCTGCCAATGCGTCAATGTAGTCGCCATTTTTGTCTAACCCCGCCGCCAAGCCCACCGGGTTTGAAAACTGCAACCCCATACATTCAATAGGATAGGCTTGCTGCGAGTACACAAACCCTAAGGCGCGCGCTTTATGCGCCTTAGCCAATAGCTGCAAGGTGAGTTCGTGGGCGTTTTCGGGGTCAAGGTTAAACAAAAACGGGCGCATTAAAGTATAAGACATAAAAGCAGGTAACCTGATGTTAAGTAAGGCGTAAGGCGTGTTGACGAGTCTGACCTTGATAGTGGTACAAATCATGCTTTTGGGGCAACACCCATGCCCTCAGCAAAGCCAATGCTTTGGCATGAACATTAGCGCATCTGCCAATCAAACGCTTAACCGGATATCGCTTAAGTACTTAAAGATAAGCTAACGGGGGTATTTTACCTTATTTTGGCGCAAATTATCCGCATATATAGAACTCAGCCTAAGCGCTGGGCTTACACGGTAGCTAGAGGACTAGAGGACTAGGGAATAGGGCGTTTGTCTGCTAAAGCTATCCAACCGCGGATGATACGATAAAAATGCCAGATGACGGCAATAAGCAGCAGTATAACGCCCAGCCCTATAAACAATACTGAGCCAATAGCAATATTGCCACTTTTGGCAAAAATGCTAATGCCCAAACCACTCAAGCTAAACACTATAATAAGAGTACCAATGCTCCCTAGCACTAAGCTGTACCAAAAGGTTTTGATTTGCCAATCAAAATGGGTGGCAAGCCATGTGTTATCAGCCTCTCGGCGGCGCATATAATTCATCACAATAGGCACAATCCAAATCAGACCTGCAGTAAAAAAACTGAGCGTATAAAGCAGATAGGTCAAATGATTAAACTTGATAAGGTTATCTTCTTGCTGTGCAGATAGCCTAGAATGATGCTGCTGAGCTAAGTTTGTGCCCACTTGCGGCTCAGGGATTAGCCCACTCATCTCACTATTGATAGGGCTGTTATTGATAGGGCTGTTTATGCGGCTACCCATCCGGTCGGGCATATACGAAAACGGGTCGTCTATAGCAGGTTTAGGGGCGTTGTTAGGGGCATTGTTAGGGGCGTTGTTAGGCCCATTGTTAGGGGCGTTGTTAGGCGCATCATTAGGTGCAAGGTTAAGGGTGGCGTCCTCTTCGCTAGCATGCTGACTGGCGTTACTCAAATGTCTTGCAAGATTTTTAGCGCTATCATTATCACTTGGCATAACCCTCTCCCTATTTGTTAACCCGCAATGTTTTTAGGAAAATAATGTTTTTAGGAATTTATAGACAACTTTTTTTAACAATCTAGTCAAATTTTTCAAAAACTTAGATCAGGTTCAACAACCCAGATGACTTTTAAAGCACTCTAGCGGTGACGATTGCATAAATCCACCTATTAAAGATTAATGCAGTGCTTTGGCCACTGTGGCCTGAACGCGAATCATCTTATCTTGAGGGTTTTGCTGCATGGTTAATTGTTTCAGATAATAGCCACTGTTTGCAATGCTGCTTAAAATATTGCTGGCAATGGCCTGATTTTCTGGGGTGAAACTAATTTGCGCGTCGTCTCCTACGCGTAATACTTGCAAATCCTTTGCTCCCGCTTGGGCTAAAATTTGGCTCAGCTGTTGGTCAATCGCCACAACTTGCTCATGGCCTTGCGAGGGGTCGATATTGGCCGCTTGACTGCGTAACCAGAAGTAATCCGTAACGGCGTCTTGATAGCTTTGCTGCTGCTCTACGGCGGCCACATGTATTTTATGACCACCAAAGCCGCCCCCCACTAGGATTAAAAACAAGCCTAGGATGATTAACGCCGCT
>JAGLBE010000109.1 GCA_018260445.1 Psychrobacter sp. | reverse complement strand
CGAAACCTTTTATGTTCTATCTATATATCTATCCATCTATCTATCTATCTATCCATCCATCCATCCATCCATCCATCTATCTATCGTTTAAAGCAAAGAGATCTCAAGCCATTAGTTCATTGGGTGACAAAACCTTTTATCCTCCATCTATCCATCCATCCATCCATCCTTGCATCCACCCATCTATCGTTTAATGCAAAGAGATCTCAAGCCATGTGTTCATTGGGTAACACAATCTTTTATCCTCTATCTATCTATCTATCTATCCATCCATCTATCTATCTATCGTTTAAAGCAGAGATCGCAAGCCATGTGTTAATTGGTAACACAACCTTTTATCCTCTATCTATCTATCTATCTACCTACCTATCCATCCATCCATCCATTCATCCATCTATCTTCTCTGAGATCTCATAATTTTCATCTTCTCTACAACACTCGCATCGGTCCAATTCTTCTCGCCTTTTCCCCCAGGGTTCCCTAACAGATTCGTTTGTGCCAAGTCCGTCCATTTTTTTTTTACCTATTTTTTTTTTTAATACTTTTGATAGACGTTATATTTTAATTCAGGTTTAGAGGGAATTTTTTTTTTTTTGATAGAAACTATAAAAGCCGTGGAAAAAAACTATAGACTATAGAAGCTATAAATTTTAGAAATGCGTGCACTGCGACTCCGGACTCGATCGTCCCATGTACCGGGTTTTCGCATGGATCATCAACCGTTGGAAAGTTTGCCCAACCTTTGGCCTAATCTATTTGGCCTAACCTTTCCCCCCCCCCTTCCCCCTTTAGAAAAATGTTCCTCCGCCATGTTGAAAAGCGGAAACGGAATCCAGTAAAACGGAAACGTGATGCGGAATGGGATGCGTGACTGAACG
>JAGLBE010000108.1:632-884 GCA_018260445.1 Psychrobacter sp. | reverse complement strand
GGGCGGTGTCCTAGGCCTCTAGACGATGGGGAGTACAAGAGGTGGGGCGTATTATAAGGCTTTTTGACCGAGCGTCAAGGATAATTTAACATTATTTTCAAAAATTCATTAAACTTAAGCCGATTTGTTCTCGTTATCGGCATGCTGGCGCGTCTATTCCATTTCATCAGACGGATCATTGGATTTGGCGGCATTTAGGCGAGGATAGAGATTTAAAATATTACAAAACAATTCGGCGGTTTTTTGTGTGTC
>JAGLBE010000108.1:0-624 GCA_018260445.1 Psychrobacter sp. | reverse complement strand
ATAGGCCATGGCGGCTAATGTCACCGTATCAAACACTGAAAAACTGTGAAATGGGTTTTGATTTTTAGTGCCACTGCGTTCTACAGCCGCCTGTAAAAAACCTAAATCAAAATGCGCATTATGACCGACCAGCACACAGTTTTTACACTCTTGGGCACGTCTGACCTCATTGAGTGCTTTAAAAATCCGTTTAAAGGCATCTTTTTCCTGCTCGGCTAGTGCCATGCGAATCGGGCTAAACGGATCAATACCGGTAAAATCAAGGGAACGCTGGTCTAAGTGGGCGCCGACAAAGGGTTGAATATGCGCATGAATGGCTTCACCGGGCACAAATTCTTGTCTTGCATTATACACAATCGGAATACAGGCGATTTCCAGCAACGCATCGGTTTGGGCATTAAAGCCTGCAGTTTCGACATCGACAACGACCGGTAAAAATCCTCTAAACCGTTGACCAATAACAGCATTTTCTTGCAAGGATTGCGTAAACGCGGCTTCAAAATTAGTCAAAATCGTTCATCCTGCGGTAGACGCTATGGGTTCCATGCGCCATGTTAAGGTTTCACCCGCCCTTAACGGCACCAATTGTCCATTTAAATAAGGATAAGCAGCAGGCACAGTAGA
>JAGLBE010000107.1 GCA_018260445.1 Psychrobacter sp. | reverse complement strand
AAGGCAACCTCGAGCATTTGCGCAAACGTCAAGCGCAACTGACAGAGGTGGAAACGCACCTGAGCCAAGCGTTTGGTTCAAGTGAGGTGATTGAAGGGGAGTATCGGGTGATTTGACGACATGAGCCTGGCCAGCGGTGCTGGTCAGGCTTGTCCTGACAGGCGGCCTTACTGAGCCTGCTGCGCCGTCAGCGCCGCATAACCATTCATCAAGTTGCGATAGTTCGGAATACGCTGGGACAACATTCCATGTCATTGCGCCAGTCGCCCTGCAACTCACACGCCACCGAAAACCAATTCATCAACTGCGCACCGGCCTGCGTCATCCGGCTCCACGCCGCCTGCTGCACCGTGGTATTGAACGTGCCCGACGCATCCGTCACCACAAACACCTCAAACCCTTCCGCCAGCGCCGACAACGTCGGGAACGCCACACACACATCCGTCACCACACCCGCAATGATGATCTGCTTACGCCCAGTCGCCTTGACCGCCTTAACGAAATCCTCGTTATCCCACGCATTAATCTGACCAGGGCGCGCGATATACGGCGCCTGCGGGAACATCTCCTTCAACTCCGGCACCAACGGGCCGTTAGGGCCTTGCTCGAAACTGGTGGTGAGGATCGTCGGCAGGTTGAAGAACTTGGCCAGGTCCGCCAGGGCCAGCACGTTGTTCTTGAACTCGTTGGGGGAGAAGTCCTGCACCAGCGAGATCAGCCCGGTTTGATGGTCGACCAGCAGGACTACGGCGTCGTCTTTGTTCAAACGGCTAAGGGTTGGCGTGCTCATGGTTGAATCCTTTTTTTGTTTAGGTTGGGTTGGCGTTGCGTTCAACATGGGCACAGATTAATGGGTGAGTTAGCAGTGATAAATCGGCTGGCGCGTGTCTTACCGTCAA
>JAGLBE010000106.1 GCA_018260445.1 Psychrobacter sp. | reverse complement strand
TGATTGGCAATTGGCAAGTCTTTTCGAAAACCGACACTAAAACGGGCATTTCCCCCAAAAGCTTTACCTTTAAGCAAACCCAATGCGACTATAAAGAGTATGAAGGTGCTTACCCTGAGGCATCCTCACGTATCTTGGATGACGAGGATTTGTATACCGACCCCGACAGCCTAGATTATATGCGTAATGAGATATATGCCCGGCATGGGTATTCGTTTAGCAATATAAAATGGGCAAGTACTTTTGGTGATGAGGACTGATATGTGCCGTGTTATACCGATGTGAATAATCAATTGACTGCTGTAGAGAAGAAGAACATCGAAAATATTAAAAAAATGCACGCTTATATGGTGGCGAATCCTATTTCGTGGCGACGTTAGCGGTTTGGGGATGGGGATGGATAAGGTTTGGTAGAATATCCGCTGCAATCGGGGCTAAACCGCACCTTCGAGGCGAGGTTTGCCTATATAATTAATTCTATGCCGTAGGGTGCGCCGTGCGCACCGTTGTGACAAAAGAGTTAACATTCCTTTTTTAATTTAATTGGTGCGCGGGGCGCACCCTACAGCAACTGAACACTCTTAATATGTTAATAGGGATATAAGCCAATGAAACTCAAATTATTGTTACTAATAACTATGACTACGCTTTTAGCGACTAACAGTCATGCCCGTTATTTATGTAGTTATCATGCAACCATCTCAGAAAATGATAAATACAATAGTTCAGGGAAATCACTTGTTAGTGGGTATAATAAATCAAGCATTTCTGCAATATTGCGCCAAGACCGAGCTAATTTTTATAAGTTTGGTGATATAGATTATGGTGATACAGGTGATTGTGTCATGCAATCGATACAGCAACGCGCCAAATTTGAGACTTATTTACGAAACGGTTCAGCG
>JAGLBE010000105.1 GCA_018260445.1 Psychrobacter sp. | reverse complement strand
TTCCTAAAAAAAAAAAAAAAAAAATTCCTCGCTCGCTTTTTTCAATATTCCAAAAGAATTTTTATTCACCCACTTTCTCCCCTCTTTGTCTTCCCCTTTAACCCCCTAGAATCAACTTCCCGTTCCCAAAAAAAATAAAAATAAAAAATGAAGCTCCATGAATAATTAGAAAAAAAAACAAAAAGATAATGTAACGGGGGATACGAATAAAAAGAATAAATAAACATAAACATAAAAACCAAAACCGACCAAAATAAAAATAAAAAACAAAAAATAAATATTAAAAAAAACAAAAATTAAAGTTAATATATAAAATAAAAAACAAAATTAAAAACAAAAAACAAAAATAAAAATAAAAAAACAAAACAAAAATAAAAAACAAAAACAAAAAAAAATAAATATAAAAAAAAAACAAAAATTAAAGTTAATATATAAAATAAAAAACAAAATTAAAAACAAAAATAAAAATAAAAATAAAAAAATAAAATAGGAAAATAAAATAAAAAACAAAAATAAAAACAAAAAAAAACAAAAATTAAAATAATAATAAAAACACAAATAGAAAAGTAAAACAAAAAAAAAAAACAAAAAAAATAAATACAAAAGAAACAAAAATTGCAAAATAAAATAAAATAAATAGGAAAATAAAATAAAAAACAAAAATAAAAAGCAAAAAAAATAAATACAAAAAAAAATAAAAATAAAAAACTAAAATAGGAAAATAAAATAAAAAAACAAAAAAAAAGCAAAAATAAAAACAAAAAAGCAAAAATAAAAATAAAAAACTAAAATAGGAAAATAAAATAAAAAACAAAAATAAAAACAAAAAAAAAAAAATAAAAATTAAAAAAAACCAAAATTAAAAATAAAAATTCCTAATAAATGGCGTCAGAAAAAACGACCG
>JAGLBE010000104.1 GCA_018260445.1 Psychrobacter sp. | reverse complement strand
AGTAATTACATCATATATGACGGATTGAGATCTCTATATTACAATCCGTCCCTATATTTAGAATATCATATTCATAGAATATGACCATACATGGGGGCATAGCCCCCGTGTATCCGAGCTAATCTATCTACGATAGATGCTCAATACTAGATACCCCCCCCAAAACCCTGCCAAACTAGCTATTAAGTTAGACAGGCAGGTGAGGGGGGGTCAACCCTCAAGAGAGAGTTGAGTTAACAAATCACTACTGCAGGGATTTGCTTAACTACTGCGGTTTCTACTTAGGAAGTGAAACCACAAAATCGAACAGAGATCTAAATCACAAATTCCTCCTGCAGGAAAACATGACCTTACCTGCGGAATTTGCCAGCTAATGATAAATTAGCTAAAATTAGATCTCCAATTCGATGAAGTGGTGTAAGCAGACGGTGTCTGCGACATGAACACCACTTAAGCAAAGCTAAATTTGCTTAAGAAAAGGGCACTAGCCCCAAAAATCCAACCCCCTTAGACCCAAAGGTCTATTACTTACCCCTTAGACCAAAGGGTAAGGGGGTTAAAACAATTTAATATTTAATTAAATACAGTAAACAAATTAAATATAAATAATATACCGGATTGAGGTCTCTATATTACAATCCGGTATCCTATATCTTATAACCTTCTATACTAGACTACGTAATTACTACGTAACATCTAATACATAAAGTAGTAATTACGTTATATTCAATATGACGGATTGAATACCTACATCAAGCATAACAATCCGTCATCCTAATTAACATACTATACAAGACTATGTAATTACTTCAGCCCAATACAGCAACAGGCTGAAAAGTAATTACATCATATATGACGGATTGAGACCTCTATATTACAATCCGTCCCTATATTTAGAATATCATATTCATAG
>JAGLBE010000103.1 GCA_018260445.1 Psychrobacter sp. | reverse complement strand
CCAGCGGGCGAGGTGCATCCTTTGACCTTAAAGTATTTGCAGCAAGCAGGGTATTCGATAACAGGGTTATCTAGTAACTCGTGGGATGATAAAGCGTATATGGGTGACTTTGAACCAGACTTGCTGATTACAGTGTGTGATAATGCCGCAGGCGAGAGTTGCCCAATCTGGTTAGGCAGTTTACCCAATCTGGTTAAATTGCATTGGGGCTTAGCAGACCCCTCCAAAAACACCGCAGATGAGTCGCAAACGCAACAAAATTTTGCAACGGCTATAGCGATTATTGAGCAGCGAGTACAACTGTTGCTCACCATAGCCGATTTGCCAGAGTGCGAGCGCAAACAGGCTTTATTGCATTTAAATGGATAAATGAATAGGCTTAATTGCACTCAATAAATAGCCTAAGCAAATGTTTATAACTATTTTGTTTTATTGAGTTAATTATAATAGGCCAAAACAATAGCTGTAAATCAATAGGATTAACAAAGGTTTTAAGCCATGACTATAGGTATGCCCTCAACGCCAGTAATGCCATCAACGCTAGTAACGTCAATAACACCAGTGACGGCAGATGCAAGAGCTCTATCAAATAGCCTAAGCGATTTAGACGACGAGCAAGATTCCTCAGACATTGAAAAGCCTCTACCCAATATTGATGATGAACAGTTTCGCTTACCCAAACTATCTGACTTCAAAACAGAGTACTCAAGCCATGCCCCAAAATTTGTCTTGCTCTATGGCTCACTGCGCGAGATATCTTATAGCCGTCTGGTTATAGAAGAGTGCGCCAGAATCTTAACCGCAATGGGGGCTGACGTTGCGGTATATGACCCGAGAGGTTTACCACTACCCGATGCCGAAGACCCCACCCATCCCAAAGTTGTTGAGCTGCGCAAACTGGTGGCATGGAGTGAGGG
>JAGLBE010000102.1 GCA_018260445.1 Psychrobacter sp. | reverse complement strand
CCCTCAATTCAATTTTTTCTGCTTTCGCAGAAATTTGTGAATTTTTTCATTTTTTTTTTTTTTTTTTTTGAGGGGGACCTCATTATTTTTTTCCTTTTTTTTTGAGGTGATTTATATTTTATATTTTTATTTTATTTTTATTTTATTTTTATTTTATTTTTATTTTTATATTATTTTTATATTATTTTTATTTTTATTTTATTTTATTTTTATTTTTATTTTTATTTTATTTTTATATTTATTTTTATATTTATTTTTATTTTATTTTTATTTTATTTTATTTTTATTTTTATTTTCATTTTTATTTTATTCTTATAATATTTTAATTTAATTTGTATTTTATTTTAATTTAATTTAATTTTAATTTTATTTTAATTTTATTTTAATTTAATTTAATTTTTATTTTATTTTATTTTTATTTTATTTTATTTTTATTTTAATTTTAATTTTAATTTTATTTTTATTTTATTTTTATTTTATTTTTATTTAATTTAATTTTTATTTTATTTTAATTTAATTTTAATTTTAATTTAATTTAATTTTTATTTTATTTTATTTTTATTTTATTTGTATTTTATTTTTATTTTATTTTTATTTTATTTTTATTTTATTTTAATTTAATTTAATTTGTATTTTATTTTAATTTTATTTTAATTTAATTTTTATTTTATTTTTATTTTATTTTAATTTAATTTAATTTTTATTTTATATTATTTTTATTTTATTTTTATTTTATATTATTTTTATTTTATATTATTTTTATTTTTATTTTTATTTTATTTTTATTTTTATTTTTATATTTTTTTAGAGGTGTTTCCCGAAATCAGAAATCATTTTTGCAGATTTTTTTTTCTTTTTGAGAGGGAAATTGATTTTAAATTCCCCCCCCCCCCTAAATCGAATCGACCAATCGGGAACGAGG
>JAGLBE010000101.1 GCA_018260445.1 Psychrobacter sp. | reverse complement strand
CTTTGTGCAAAAACACCGAATTCTGCTGCCACTTTCCCTCCTTCCCACTATCGAAACGATTTCTTTCTCTCTCTCTTTTTTTTTACCTTTTTATCGCCCGTGTAAAAACGTAAAATTTCTCCCGGCTCTGTTCTTTCTCTCTTTCTTTCTTTCTTTCATCTCATCATTGTGTTTCCTATTCCATCATCATCATTTCACTTGTTTCCCCTCGTTTCTTCTTCAGCAGCAGAGTGGCAGCAGAAGAAACAGAAGGAATAAAAAGAAAAACTCAAGTTTTCTAATTATCGTCCCGCATTCGAGATTTCCTCCAAAAGCGCATAATTCCTTTCTCTCGAATTTTTTCTTTTTCATTTAATGATAAATCTAGCTCAGGTTCTCGAGTGCCTTGAGAACCATTACGAGCCTAATTAATTTTTTTTTTTTTTATTCTTTTGCTCGCTCTCATGTGCGCTTCCGCTTTTTTGCCTCGTGAACCACATCTAAAGCGATTTATTTTTTATTTTTATTTTTATTTTTATTTTTTTGTAAACTCGTTTCCTTTCATCAAACAACGTTTAAAACAAGCGAACAATCTTTTCGTCTGAAAGTTTCGTGCTTGAAAATTTTCCCCGGAGGACCTCATCATTCGTAATGACCCGAAAACGGCGGGGATTCGGAAGAGAGGAAAAAAGAAAAACAATTATCGATTTTAAACTTTAGCGACTTTCGTTAAATTCAAAATCGCTTTTGCAATATACTTTTCGGGTTATTACGTCGCTTAGAAAAACTGAAAAAACATCTTTTGCAGACGTTTTTTGCCAGCTTTATTAACAGCAGCTGTTAAAGCTGGCAAAGAACGTCTGCAAAAGATGTTTTTTCAGTTCTTCCACGTGCGGCGCAATAACCCAAAAAGTATATTGTAAAAGTGTATTGAGAAAGAAAAACAAGTTTCAATTT
>JAGLBE010000100.1 GCA_018260445.1 Psychrobacter sp. | reverse complement strand
ATCGTGGTGCTCGACAATGGGCGTGTGGTCGAGATGGGGTCTCACCAAGAGTTAATGGCGCAAGCGGGTCAGTATGCCCAAATGTACGATAGAGACTTTGCAGACAATTCTTAGAAGACAGCTTTTGCATAACAGCTTTGACATAACAGCTTTGACAAGGCAACTGTTAAAAGTCATTTTTTAAAATAAAGCCAAGTCCATCACGAGTAACCCGAGCGATTGCTATGTTACCCAACCCCAAAACGCAGTATGTCGCGCAACAGCCGGCGCCAAAAAAAGTAAGCGCCCGTTTAGAGCTTGCTATGGTCAGCGCTTGGCAACATCAGCGGTGGTGGCTATGGGCGTTGTTGCCCTTAAGTATGTTGTATAGCGCCATTGCTTTTATCAAACGCCAGTTATACCAGCAGCATATTTTACACAGTTACCGTGCCCCGGTGCCGGTAATGATTGTGGGCAATATCACCGTAGGCGGCAGTGGCAAAACGCCCTTAATTATCGAGTTGCTGCACTATCTGCAAGCGCAAGATGTCAAAGTAGGGGTCATCAGCCGGGGCTATGGTGGCGATGAATCGCTAATGCCCTGTGTGGTGACGGCGGCGAGTCGCCCAAGCGAGGTGGGTGATGAGCCTTGTTTGATAGTACAGGAAACGGGTGCCCTCATGAGCGTGTGCCCCAATCGTCAATCGGCGATTGAATGCTTACTACAACAAGCGCCCGACCTACAATTGATTATCGTCGATGATGGCTTACAGCACTATAAACTGGCTCGTGATATTGAATGGATAGTCGTGGATAGCGCCCGTGGTTTTGGCAACCAGCAGCGGTTACCGACGGGGTTTTTGCGCGAGCCATTAAGCCGATTGGATGAGGCGACGGTGGTGTATCACCAATCTGTGCATCAATATAATTTGAATGATGCTAATACCAATACTCACGCCAAT